>NZ_JACJPK010000046.1:0-251390 GCF_014696035.1 Trichocoleus sp. FACHB-262
ATGCCATTGAGATACATTTTGATGCACAGTTGCTTGATGTCATCGGAGTAAGCCCAAGGACGGTAAGACTCGAGAAATTGGCGACCACACTGCTTGCACTGATAGCACTGTCTTCCGCGACGGTGACCGTTTTTAGCCGTGTGAGTGGAGTGACATTGAGGACATTTCATACCTTCATTGTGCCAAAGCCAGCATTACTCTTTCAGCAACGCCCGAACGATCGCTTGGCCCTAAGTTATCTGGTAATTCTTCTGCTGAACATTGCAGCACCTCCAACAGAGCCTTGAATTGGCGGATTGTTAGCTTTGGCTCTGCTCTACCAACTTCCCATACTGATGGTTTGAACAGCTACTGCCAGAGCATCAGCAATTTGCTTTTGAGTCAAATCGTGGCTTTTCCCTAGCCGAAAACACTTGCAGAAAAGGGGGTTCTGGCAGGCGATCGCTTAGCTTCGTAATCTAAATCACCGACACCCGCTCAAATTGTCACATTCTCCCTGATTGCACATCACCTGTGGCAACCGAGGGATCACCGATATTAAATATGTCGATGTTCCCCACACGCAGATGTCAGTTGAACTTGTTGCCCCCCAAGCTACCCTCGAACAAATCATCGCTAAAATCCTGGCTTCCCGCCAAATTAGCCGCCTCGACCAGCGCCTGCTTATGAAAGCCTCTTGCCAAGCTGCTCTAACCACTCAAGAAGAAAACCTACTCAAGCAAGTTTATGAACTGCTGCACCGAGGCTTACTAAAAGTTGTCAACTGAACTCATGAGGCATGGTTTGAACTTTGGCAATTTAGGAAAATAACTTAACACAGGTCAGAATTGAATTCCGTCAGATATGATCCGTATGGATCAATTCATCTACGTCTAGGCCGAATCTTATGTCTTTTGATGCTTCTAAAAGACAAGCAAGTGGAAGTTCAAAAATCCTCAACCGTAGGATATTACCCCCCGTCAAGCTGATAGTGAGCGAAGCCGCTAAAATCGAAGCTTTGTCACGGGATCTACTTCACACAAAGCTTGGTATCAAAGAGAACTTTGATGTCCAGATTGATGAATATCCGAAGATCTATAACCTCAATAGTTTTGGCAAGCAAATCGTCATTCAAATGATGAGGAGCAATCCTAGCTTTAAGGGATTCAAGATTGATCTAAAAGACCATATTCTGAGTCCGCATATTCTATTTTTAGCTGGGACGCTGTGTGGCAATTTTGACCACATGAACACCAGCCCTTTGTATGGCTTTAAAGTTCTAGATATTGGCTGTGGTGCCCTCTCCTCTTATGCACCTTCTCCAGATGATGAAGACTTACTAGTGCACTTCTACAACGATCACCCACCGATCGCCGCCGAAATCCTGCAAATTCTAGGGGCACAAGTCACTGGAATTGAACCCAGACCACACAACAAACAGGAGTACTCACACCCTCTTTCCTACAAGCACAAAGTCATGGAGTTCTCGGAGATTGGCGACTGGCTGCCCTCTGCCGAAGAGAAGTTTGATGTCATTGCCTGCCTGCATCTGTTTAGTCGTTCCGATTTTCTCTATACCTACAGCTCACCCGAGCAAATCACCGACTTCTTCCGTAACTTCAGAAAAGCAATTTCGCCCCAAGGATTGCTATATACCAGCGTGCCTCTCCTGCCTGCCTCGCCAGAAAATCAAGAAACGAATCAGCAAATTTTCCGGGAGGCTGGCTTCAAAGTGATTTATGAGGGGTATTACTGGATTTTGGAACCTGTTTAGACCTAAGTTATGTTTGAGAATTTAAGGATTGAGGCGATCGCCCGTTTCCACATCAAACCAGTGAATTCTGTCCAAGGGCAAAGCGAGACTTACTACCTCACCATCCCACTTATGATCTGCGGGTAGTAAAGCCCGCAGCTTAATTTGGTGGGCTTGCTGATGCTGCACCTGGACACTTAGCAAATTCTGCATTCCCAGATTCTCCACTAGAAAAATCTTGCCCTGCACCGTTACGGCTTGAGGAACTTCATCGCCAACTAAGGCCACATGCTCTGGTCGGATGCCCAACGATATTTGCTTGGGGGCAGTAATGCCTGCGGGTAAAGGAATTTTGGTGTCTCCTAACAAGGCATACTGGCCCTGACAAGGCAGCGTCAGCAAGTTCATTTGGGGACTACCGACAAACCCTGCGACAAACTGGTTGGCGGGATGAGTGTAGATGTGTTGGGGAGAGGCAAGCTGCTGCACACTACCGTTGGAAAGTACGGCAACCTTGGTCGAAAGCGTCATGGCTTCCGTTTGGTCGTGGGTGACGTAGACAACTGGCGTGTTTTGGGCTTCAAACAGTTGCTTCAGCTCAGCTCGCACATGCTCACGCAACAAAGCATCTAAGTTACTCAGTGGCTCATCTAGCAAAAACACATCCGGTCGGCGCACTAAAGCTCGTCCTACTGCCACCCGTTGTCGCTGGCCCCCAGAAAGCTGTCCTGGCTTGCGGCTCATCAACTCATCCAAACCCAGCACACGAGACACCTCACTAATCCGTTGGCGAATTTCCTCACCAGAGAGCTTGCCCCGGAGTTTTAGGCCAGAAGCAATGTTGTCGTAGACGCTGAGGTGCGGGTAGAGGGCGTAGCTCTGAAACACCATTGCAATATTGCGATCGCCCGGACTCATGCGACTGACATCTCGACCTGCGATCGTGATGCGACCTCGCGTTGGTGCTTCTAGCCCCGCAATCAACCGCAAAATCGTAGATTTGCCGCAACCCGACGGCCCCAAGAGTGTCAAGAATTCACCATCCTCTACACTCACGCTGACATCCTTAACCGGAACAACTTTAGGAGTATAGGTTTTGTTTAAATTTTGTAGTTCAAGTTTAGCCATAACGATTTCAGATTTATCCTTTCACCGCTCCCGCAGTGAGTCCTTGAACAATTTTGCGTTGGAACAACAGCACTAGAATGACGAGGGGTAAGGTGCCGAGAACGGTGGCTGCGGCGATCGGACCGTAGGGAATTTCAAAGATGGAGGCACCACCGAGCTGGGCAGCGGCGACAGGAATCGTTTTCATGTCCTCACGGGTGATGAAGGTGAGAGCAAAGATAAATTCATTCCAGGCAGAGATGAAGGTGAGAATGCCTGTGGTGACGAGGGCAGGCAAGGTCATGGGCAGCACGATCTGGGTCAGCATTTGCCAGGTGTTGAAACCGTCTACTTTGGCGGCATCTTCTAGGTCACGGGGGAGTTGCTGGAAAAAGCTCCGCATCACCAGAATGGTCAAAGGCAGGTTAATGGCGGTGTAGGGAATGATCAAAGCTAAATAGTTGTTGCCTAGATTTAAAGCCCGAACTACTTCTAGCAGACCTAAGAACAGCAGAATGTAGGGAAACAGAGTCACGATTAGGACTGCGGCTAGAACTACCCGTTCACCAGGAATGCGGAGACGTGCTAAGGCATAGGCGGCGGGGGCTCCCAGACCTAACGCTAAAAGAGTGGAGAGGATCGAGACCAGAAAACTGTTGCCGACATATTGCAGAAACGGGCGGCGGGTAAACAGTTCTGTATAGTGATTCAGAGTAAAGCGGGTGGGGAAATAAACCGTAGGTACGGCTGAAATATCAGCATTAACTTTGACAGAAGTGAGTAGCTGCCACAGGATGGGAGCCAAGCAAAACAGCGCAATCAGAACTGCGGCGATCGCGACTCCCAAGCGTCGCCGAGAAAAACCTGATGGGGGTAGCTTTGCGGCTTCTACTTCCTCGGATGGAGTGCCAGTAGGACGATCAGTAGTTGTCATCTTGATTCCACTCCTGCCGCTCTGGCTCTGAGTTTACTGAGCAAGAAGCTGGCGATCGCGACTGCCAACACCAGCAGTAAAAAGGTGACGACGACCAAAGCCGCGCCATAACCAAAGTCTAAATAGCGCATGACGGTAGAGTAGACATAGAGAGAAACGGTTTCGGTTGCCCCTCCCGGTCCCCCTCCAGTCATGACGGCAATCAGGTCAAAGATCCCAAAGGCTTGAGCAAATCGGAACAGCGCAGCGATTAGAATCTGCGGCATTAGCAGCGGTAGAGTAATTTGCCGAAAGCTTTGCCAAGCGCTAGCTCCATCGAGAGCATGAGCTTCGTACAAATCATTGGAAATAGATTGCAACCCAGCCAACAACAGAATGCTAATGAAAGGAGTGGTTTTCCAAACATCGGCAATAATCACAGCAATCATAGCCAGCGTCGGTTCACCTAACCAGTTGATTCCCGTCTGGATCAGCCCTAAGCGCAGAAGGATGTCGTTGACCACGCCGTACTGATCGTTGAAAATCCAGGTCCAAGCAAGGGCAATTAAGGCAGTTGGTAGCGCCCAAGGCAGAATCGCGATCGTGCGGATGGCTCCTCTACCGCGAAAAGACTGGTTCAAGACCAGCGCAATGCCCATGCCAATCAGCAGTTCTAGGATTACAGAAGCAACTGTAAATATAGTTGTGTTTTGCAAACTTTCCCAAAAGCGGCCATCAAACACCATGCGCGTGTAGTTTTCAACACCCGAAAACACAGGCTGGAGTTCGGTGCCGAGGTTTTTGGTGAAAAAACTTTCCCAAAACGCCCGACCAATCGGATAAGCAAATACTAATAGCAACAACAGGAGTGCAGGAATAGCTAGAATCCAGCCTGTCGTCTGTTCTCTTCGACGAATTGTATCTGTCGTCATTGGGCCTTGGTGCTCCTACAGCTCAAGCGGTTCCTAGCAATCGACGAGTTTCATTAGCAGCGGCTTGCATGGCTCGTTCTGGGGTCATTTGTCCGGTTAAAGCTGAACTTAAGTAGCGCTGCAAAATATCTGAGGCTTGAGCATATTGAGCGATCGGGGGCCGCAATGCCGCATTGTCGATCACATTTAGCATGGCGGGGAAGAAGTTGTATTTGCGGACAATTTCGGGGTCGTTGTAGAGCGATCGCCGCGATGGTAAATAGCCCGTGCTAAGCGTCACCTTACGCTGGGTTTGGATGCTGGTGAGATATTGCACTGCTTCCCAAGCTTCTTTGGGGTGTCTTGTAGTTTTGGCGATCCCCCAGCCCCAGCCACCTTGACAAGCCGCACTCTCAGCGCCAACAGCATGGACCATTGGCTTAATAGCGATTTTGCCGCGAATGGACGAATCTTCGGCATTCGCTAGCGGCCAAGCGTAAGGCCAGTTTCGCAGAAAGGCGACGGTACCGCTTTGAAACAATCGTCTCGTTTCTTCTTCCTGGTAAGTCACAACCCCCCGAGGGGAAACGCCCGTGTTAATAGTGTCTAGTAAAAATTTCACAGCCTGAACTGATTCGGGCCGATCTAAGCCAACGGCTTTGGTTTGGGGATCAATCCAGAAACCACCAGAACCCGCAAGCACTTCTACAAACATGGCGGCAGCCCCTTCATATTGGCGACCTTGCCAAACATAGCCCCAAGTGACGGCTCCGCTTTTTTGTAGCGCTTGGGAGATTTGCATCAACTCTGTAAAAGTTTCTGGTGGCTTAAAACCTGCTGCATCTAGTAAATCTTTGCGATAGTAAAGCATGCCCGCGTCCGATCGCACAGGCATTCGGTACAGCCCACCTTGATACCGCCCTCCCGCTACGTCTCCTTCCAAGAAGTCTGCGAGATCAGTATCCGCAACTTTATCCGACAAATCTGTTAACCAACCAGCAGCGGCAAACTTAGGTACCCAGACAATGTCCATGTACACCAAGTCGTAGGGAGAGCTGCCTAAAAGAAAGGAAGATGTGTATAGATCTTCAACCGCATTGGTAGCGTTCGGGCCTTCCACAAAGTTGAGCCGAATCCCTGGATGCGTCGCCTCAAAGTCTTTAATGATCGGTTCCCAGGTGGGTCGCTCTGGTGCGCCAATCAGAAAGCTGAGGGTAACGGTTGGCTGGGAGAACGCAGGCACGACGACCAACAAGGTTAGAACTAAGCCAGCGACCCACAACGCGATGAAGCGCGATCGCCGAAATTTCTGAAAAACAGGTTTCAATTTGCTAAAGAATTGCTGGAATGTCATGAATCATTGAACACTTAAATAAACTTGAGCTTAAAAATATAGGTCACCATAATTACGTAGCCTACATCCTAGTGATATCTCGATTTCACAATTGAATAGATAAAGCTTTGAGTATATGAAAATAAATTAAAAGTAAGTTCAACTAAGTTAATATGCCAGCAAATTGGTTGATTCTTGCCAGTGGCGGTCTGTTCTCTGGGATTCTAGCTGGGCTCTTAGGGATTGGCGGCGGCACTGTTTTGGTGCCATTGCTAGTGGCTTTGGGATATAGCCCAGTGCAAGCAGTGGCGACGAGTAGCTTAGCGATTCTGATTACGTCTATTTCTGGAACTGTCCAGAACTGGCGGATGGGGTATTTTAATGCCAAGCAAGTGCTTTACTTGGGGTTTCCCGCCTTGGCGACCGCCCAAATTGGGGTTTACTTGGCGAGCCGCATTGCCCCGTACATTTTGCTGGCAGCCTTTGGACTGTTGCTGTTACTGAATATTTACTTGGTCGATCTGCGCAAACGCCTCGTTGCCAAGGAGCCGCATGCGACCCAGACTCGGATCAACCCACTCATGGCGCGTTTGGGAACTGGGGGAGCCGCTGGCATCTTGGCTGGCTTGTTTGGCGTCGGGGGTGGCGTGATTATGGTGCCTTTGCAAATCTTGCTGCTGGGAGAGCCGATCAAAACAGCGATTCAAACTAGTTTGGGGGTCATTGTGCTTACCGCTATCTCAGCTTCCGTCGGGCATACGCTAGCAGGCAACGTACTAGCAACGGAAGGTTTGCTTTTGGGGCTGGGGGGGCTAGTAGGAGCACAGATCAGCACGCGGTTTCTCCCTAAACTACCAGATGCGATCGTCAGCCTGATCTTTCGGGGATTTTTGGGGATTCTATCGCTCTATATTTTTTGGCAAGCTTGGCAAAGTTACAGTAGCCTGTCTTAAATTGACAGAACCCAGGCTAGAGCCAGGGAATGCTAATCTCCTGGGAGTCAAGGTTGATTTTTAAGTTTTCGGGGACAAGGTAGGGTGATCATGGGGCAACTGAACCGCCGCAAGTTTATTCGCTATAGCACGCTGGCACTAGGCAGTGGTATTGTGGCCGCTTGTGCCAACAACAACCAGCCATCTACTTCTAGCGGTGCAGGTTCAGCGGCGGGGAACGGCCAGCTTGATAAAGTCAACTACGGAACAAATTGGTTTGCCCAAGCCGAGCATGGGGGATTTTATCAAGCCGTGGCGGCTGGCATCTACCAAGCACATGGCTTGGATGTGACGATTCAAATGGGAGGGCCGCAGGTCAACGGGACTCAACTGTTGATGGGAGGAGCAGTTGACTTTTTTATGGGATATGGGTCAGATGCCATTAAAGCGATCGCAGAGGGCATCCCTAAAGTAACGGTGGCTGCCATTTTCCAAAAAGATCCTCAAGTGCTGCTGGTTCATCCTGGAACAGGCCGTGACTCTTTAGAAAAACTCAAAGGCGCTCCTATTCTAATTTCTGCGGCAGCTAATACAACCTTTTGGCCATTTCTCAAGTCCAAGTATGGCTTCACAGATGACCAAAAGCGTCCTTACAACTTTAATGTGGGGCCATTTCTAGTTGATAAAACCTTTGTGCAACAAGGATATTTAAGCTCTGAACCCTTTGAAATCAAGCAAGAAGGCGGGTTTGAACCAGTCGCATTTTTGCTGGCTGACTACGGCTACAGACCTTACTCCACCACGATCGAAACCCGCAAAGATTTAGTGGAGAAGCAGCCTGATTTGGTCCAGCGATTTGTGGATGCTTCGATCAAGGGATGGTATAGCTACTTTCAAGATCCGGCGCTGGGTAATGAGTTAATTAAAAAAGCTAACCCTGAAATGACTGATGCTCAGCTGGCTTATAGCTTGGAGAAAATGAAGCAGTATGGCATTGTGGTGTCTGGTGATGCTGAGAAGTTGGGAATCGGAGCGATGACAGACGATCGCTGGAAGGTATTTTTTGACAGCATGGTAGCGGCGTCTGTATATCAGCCCAATACTAACTACAAAGAGGCTTATACGCTTCAGTTTGTGAATAAGGGAGTCCAAGCTTATCAAGCTTAAAGAGTCTGAGCTGTTCCTACAAGCAGTGATATTTGCCAAGATATCTTTAAGGCTGTGGTCATACGATAAGGAGATTGCGGGGAATGGATACGCCCTCAGCGCAGGAGTGCCCTGAATCCTGCCACCAGCCAGACTTGCCTGAGTCTCGTTTTGCTAAGAATTCTTGTGCGATCGCGTTCCACCAAGTCAGTAAGGTCTACTCCAATGGCACGACCGCCTTGAAGGAGATGAACTTAAAGATTGCGGAGTCTGAGTTCATTAGTTTGGTGGGGCCTTCGGGATGCGGTAAAAGCACAGCGCTGCGGATCATGGCAGGCTTGGGGGAGGCGAGTTCTGGGGAGATTGCGTGGGGCGCAGTTCAAGCGGACGCTAAGGCGGCGAGGAAGTTTTGGCAGCGTCCATCCAGTTCAAAACTGGCACCAAAGTTAGCCTTTGTGTTTCAGGAAGCGGCGCTGATGCCCTGGGCCACGGTGCTGGAGAATGTCCGGTTGCCGTTGCAGTTGGTAGGAATGTCCAAGCTGGCAGCTAGGGCAGCGGTGGCTGAGGCGATCGCGCTGGTAGGGCTGGAGGGCTTTGAGCAAGCCTATCCCCGTGAGTTGTCGGGCGGCATGAAGATGCGGGTTTCGATCGCGCGGGCGTTGGTGACGCAGCCTGATGTTTTGCTGATGGATGAGCCGTTTGGAGCGCTGGATGAGATGACGCGGAGCAAGCTTAATAGTGATTTACTGAGTTTGTGGAGTCAGAAGCGCTGGACGGTGGTGTTTGTAACGCACAACATTTATGAGGCGGTGTATTTGTCGAATCGGGTGGTGGTGATGGCGGCGCGTCCGGGGCGAGTGGTAGCGGAGGTGGAGGTGGCGGCTCCTTATCCGCGTTCGGAGGAGTTTCGTTTGTCGTCGTTGTTTAATGAGTATTGTCGGGAGGTTTCGGGGGCTTTATCTTTGGGAGCGGGGTTCTGAGTTATGTTTTTGGAAATCCGAGCCTTGGAGACACTCGCCCCCAAACTCCCGCTGAGGGACGGTTGCGTCCCCCAGACCTCCTCCAAAAGGTATTTTCAATTATTTCTCCTTTTGGGCTACTTGGTATACAAATCTGGCTCCCCTTCCCTACAAGGGAAGGGGCTGGGGGTTAGGTTTCAAGTGAAATGCAGAGATTAAAAGTGCTACTGGGCGTTGATATTCTGCCACCATTGGCGATCGCGGTAGTCGCTCTATTCGGGTGGGATATCTTTGTGCGGGTGACAGGGATACCACCTTATCTTTTGCCTGGGCCACTTTTGGTGTTGCAGACGCTGGTTCGGGATTGGCCTGAGTTATTTCCGGCGTTGTTGGTGACGCTACAAATTACGCTGGTGGCTTTTCTGGCGGCGGTGGTTTCTGGGGTAGCCATCGCAGTTTTGTTTGCCCAAAGTAAGTGGATTGAGCGGAGTCTGTTTCCTTATGCGGTGCTGTTGCAGACGACGCCTGTGGTGGCGATCGCGCCGTTAATCATTGTGTGGTTGCGGAATAACACATTTGCGGCGTTGGTGGTCTGCGCTTGGATGGTGGCGCTGTTTCCCATCATTGCTAACACGACGTTGGGGTTAAATAGTGCCGACCATAATTTGTTGAATCTGTTTCAGCTTTACCGAGCTTCCCGCTGGCAAACTTTGTGGTATCTGCGTTTGCCGAGTGCGCTGCCCTATTTTCTCGGTGGTCTGCGGATTAGTGGCGGGTTGGCGTTGATTGGAGCGGTGGTAGCTGAGTTTGTGGCGGGGACAGGTGGGGCACGTGCGGGAATTGCTTATCAGATTTTGATGGCGAGCTATAACTTGCAGATTCCGCGCATGTTTGCGGCGCTGCTGATGACAACTGGTTTAGGGGTGGCGATCTTTATGGTGCTGACGCTGTTGTCTGATTTCTTGCTGCGCCACTGGCATGAAAGTGCGATAAAACGTGAGAATTAAATCTTTAACCCTTGCATGTTGCCAACTTCTGATCATTACTGGCTCCTGAATGCCCACGTTCCAGTTTGTTTGCTAGCAGGCAATCGCCCTGAGATTACGGCTCAACAGAATGCCGATGGCTTAGCATTAGTTGACCTGGAAATTCAGGCTGGGCTGGTGCGGTCGATTCAACTGGCGCGATCGCGGCCTAATCCCAATCAGGAAACATCTCCCTTACCCTCCTTAGACCTGCGAGGAGGTCAGGTTTGGCCTTGCTTTGTGGATATTCACACACATCTTGATAAAGGGCATATTTGGGAACGAGCAACAAATCCTGACGGCACGTTTGCCAGTGCGTTGACCACAGTCGAGAAGGATGCCGCTCAACATTGGGACTTGGAAGATGTGTATCGGCGGATGGAGTTTGGTCTCAAGTGCAGCTATGCCCACGGCACGCGAGCTATTCGGACTCACATTGATGCGATCGGGGAGTTTTCCCAGCAGAGTTTTGAAGCGTTTCGGTTGCTCCAGCAGGAGTGGCGCGATCGCCTAATACTGCAAGCGGTTTGCCTCGCTCCTCTAGAAATGTTTCTCACCCCCGAAGGAGAAGCTCTGGCAGACAAAATAGCAGGGTTGGGAGGAGTGTTGGGAGGATTTGCGCCTGTGCATCCGGAGCTGGACGCTCAATTGGATCGCGTGTTCGTTTTAGCGCAGGAGCGAGGACTGAATTTAGATTTCCATACCGATGAAACCGATGATCCAGCCAGCAAAACGCTGAGGCAAGTGGCAGCAGCAGCCCTACGCCACGACTTTAAGGGGCAGATTGTCTGTGGGCACTGTTGTAGTTTGGCGGTACAAGATCCAGCAGAAGTGGCAGAGACATTAAATTTGGTGCAGCAAGCCCAGATTGGCATTGTCAGTTTGCCGCTGTGCAATTTGTATCTGCAAGACCGCGTACCCGAACGCACTCCTCGCTGGCGTGGCGTGACTTTGCTGCATGAATTACGCCAACAAGGTATTCCCGTCGCGATCGCCAGTGACAATTGCCGCGACCCCTTTCATGGTTTTGGCGATCATGATTGTCTGGAAGTCTTTACACTTTCCACCAAGATTGCTCATTTAGATCGCCCCTATGGAGACTGGCCCCGTGCGATCGCCACAACCCCCGCTGATTTGATGCAACTGCCTGAGGTTGGGCGCATTGGCGCGGGCTTACCTGCCGATTTGATTTTGTTTAGAGGTCGCACTTTTAGCGAGCTACTGTCGCGATCGCAGCACGATCGAGTGGTTGTGCGATCGGGCCGAGCTATTGACACCACCCCACCCGATTATGCTGAATTAGATCATCTGCGCGGCTTTACGGAGATTTGCTAGATGACTACGACCCCTGTCAACACGATGAACCTCGATGCCCTGATTGCGGAACTGGTAGGGTTAGAAATCATTACTGACCCCGCGCAGGTCGCAAAGCTGTCACAGGACTACTACAACTTCAGCCCAGTGCTACAGCCGCAATTGGCGGGTAAAAAGGGCGATTTAGTCGTGCGGGCGGCGGGTGAGGCAGAAGTGTTGCGCGTGGCCGCAGCTTGTGTCAAGTTCCGAGTTCCCTTAACGGTGCGGGGAGCGGGAACTGGCAACTACGGGCAGTGTGTTCCTCTCAATGGTGGGGTGATTCTAGATTTAAGTTCGATGCAAGCGATTCGTTGGATTAAACCGGGATTAGCTTGCGTGGAGCCAGGGGTGAAGCTAGCCAACCTTGACAAGAAAACGCGAGAAATTGGCTGGGAGATTCGCATGGCTCCCTCGACTTACCGCACCGCTACCATCGGTGGGTTTATTGCGGGGGGCAGCGGCGGCATTGGCTCAATTACCTATGGGCAACTGCGCGATCGCGGCAATCTCCTGGCAGTGCGGGTCGTGACAATGGAAGACGAGCCACGTGTGATCGAGCTACGGGGCGATGAGGTGCAGAAGGTAAACCATGCCTATGGCGTGAATGGCATTATCACCGAATTGGAGATTCCTCTGGGGCCTGCTTATCCTTGGGCCGAGTGGATTGTCAGTTTCCCTGACTTCATGACGGCGGCTCGCTTTGGGCAAACCTTGGCAGACTCCGATGGCATCATCAAGAAACTAATTAGTATCCACGCTTGGCCAGTTCCTACCTACTTTGCAGCGCTCCGTTCCTGCATCCCAGGAGGCTCTCACTGTGCGTTGCTAATGGTGGCGGAGTCCTGCTTGGAATCTTTAGCAGATTTAGTTAAAGAATATGGCGGTACTGTTTGCCAGCAAAAAACAGCCCAGGAAGCCAGTCACGGCATGCCCTTGGGAGAGTTTTCCTGGAACCACACAACACTCCATGCCCGCAGTGTTGATCCCTCCCTTACCTATTTACAAACTCTCTTTCCAGATGACAAAAATCTTAAGTTGGTAGAACACATCTATCATCATTTCGCCGATGAGTTGATGATGCACCTAGAATTCTTCCGCGTCGGTGGCGTGGCTCGTCCTGCCGCTCTCCAGTTGGTGCGTTACACCACAGAAGCTCGCCTCAACGAGATTATTACCTACCACGAAGCGCAGGGAGCCTTTATTTTCAATCCCCATACTTACATCCTGGAAGATGGAGGCATGAAGACGATTAACGTAGAGCAACTAAAGTTTAAGGAGATGGTAGACCCCTACGGCTTGCTCAATCCAGGTAAGATGCGAGCTTGGCTAGAACGCTAAAGGCGGCTATGTTCGAAAAAATGAAAGAAGCTGATTGAGGAGCGTTTCTGCTTGCTGATAATGCTGTTGTGCAAGTTCAACCTTACCTTGAGCTTCGTAAAGTTTGCCGATTTGCTGAAGCACCTGCACTTGTCCTTCAGGAAACCAAAATTCTTGATAAAGTGCTAACGCCTGCTGATAGGCAGCCAACGCCTGTTCAGGTTGCCCCTGTGCCTGATAAACCGTACCAATTCGAAAGTGTAACAGAGCAGTTGTGAGAGGCTCGTGGTTAGATTTTTGGCTGGGCTGAAGGGTGGACAATGCCTGCTGATAGGCTGACAGGGCAGGTTGCCATTGTTGCAATTGCTGATACGTCTCCCCCAAGAACTGTAGCGATGCAGCAATGTTAATCGACTGCCCCTTGGATCGAGAAATCTCCATTTGTCGCTGTTGCACAGATAGAGTTTGTTCCAGCCGCCCTAGCTGCCGATAATCGGTCCTCATCCTGCTCAGGATGTTATCTTCGGCAGGCGTAAAGGGGGATTCACGGGCGATCGCCACTGCCCGATCATAGTAGTACTTGGCACGCTTAAGCTGTCCCGCTTCCAGGTAAAAGCTACCAATGGTTGCCAGCACCTCTGCTCTCCGAAAGTGATCGGTTCCGCCTAGATCCAAAGCTGGCAGCGGTTCTGATAGCGCCTCTTTTGCTTGTTGTGTATAGGCAGCGACTTGCGCCTTCTCTCCTTGTGCCTGATAAAGATCGCGGATATTTTCTAGCGTCAAAACCCGATCGACAATTCTTTCAGGCTCTCCGCGTCTGTTTTCCAGAGCCGCTAACCCTTGCTGATAAGCGGCTAACGCTAACTTAGGCTGTCCTTGTGATTGATACACCAATCCGATGCGATTGAGCAGTTTGGTTTTTTGAAAGAAGACACCCGGTAAGTTATCCCCCATCCGCCGATATAGAGATTGGGCTTGCTGATAAGCCGCGATCGCTCGTTCGGGTCGTCCAGCTAGATGATGAACTGTCCCCATCTTGGTGACGATGTTAGCATTCGTCCATTCCCCCTCGATCTCGTGTTTGAAGGCTAATGCCTGTTCATAGGCAGATAACGCCTGGTCAAACTGTCCTGATGCCTGATAAATATCGCCGATCGCAATGGCAGATGCTTTCCCTCGATGCGGCAAACGCTGCGGAGCGGCAACCACAATGCCTTTCTGATGAAGTGCCAAAACTCTTTGATAGTAGGGCAGCGCTGCTTGAAGCCGTCCTCTGAAGCGAATTCTATTTGCAAGCTCCATCAAAACATCGGCTTCTTGAGTGCGATCGCCTACTTCCTGCAAGAGTCGAAATCCCTGCTCGTATAGAGGCAGGCTGGCTTCTGGAAACCTGGCAGAATATACCCACTCAGCTTTAGAGAGCAGTAGCATTGCTCGTTCTCGGCGATCGATTTTAGGGGGTTTGCCCTCGGCAATTGCTACCGAACTCGACCATCCAGGCAAGTGAACGGGTAGGAAAGAAAAGACAAGCGTGAGGGCGATCGCTGAAAATTGGGTAAGACGCATCAGTAGAAGTATTTTTTGATACGAGCTTTCCACAGTCTAAGCACAACTGCAAAAAATATCGGAAATTATCAAAAAATTAAGTTTGAGTGATGACGGATGACTCGTTCTAAGTATGAGATGAGATTGTCCGACTAGCGATCGCTCCTAACGGTATCAGCACTACTACTTGAAAAATCAGGATCACGGCTGATGACTGCATCTAATTTTTGAGAACAGTACAAGCTATCTGAACAGCATCTTCAAAATCACTCAAACTAGATGCAAACGCTGAGTCTAAAACTGCCCAATTGATAGGACAAATTACCATAGAAGTTAGCATTTCTGAAATCGCTTTGAGAGGCACAACGGTTTGGGTCAGTGGTTGCCGATACCCCTGCATTCAACCCAAGCGGCCTCGGTCAAGCCGCTGCATCCGAATTGTTTATCGCGATTTTTGAAATTTTTGGCTTCTTGTCAAATAACACTCTATACAGCTATGCATTTGGTATGCAATGAGATCATTAATCTCGGTATGAGTTTAAGCAAGGATTTACTTATTAGACTCTAGTATCTCAAAGTCAACTAAATCAACTAACCCGTAACCATCTTCGGAAAACTGATATTCTCCTCTTTCTAAGGTATCTGCGAATCTCTCCAAGTATGCTCGAAAACTAGGAGCAACTAGCTGTCGAGCTGGTTCTTGCCACTCAACAATAACTACTTGTCCGACACACCCCCCCGCTGCTGGGGCTAAATCTACACATTCGCAAGCACCGTTACTTTCATTTGTGAATGGAATCCAATAGCGATTCCACCAACCGTTCCAGATTCCTTCGGAGATATCTTCTGGAGCGCATCTAAAATCTTCATTTGCGCAATCTTGCCATTTTTGAGATATTGCAATCATGCTCTGAAGAGAGAGGAACTCCAATTCTGGGAATAAGGAATAAGAGTCTTCAGCCTGACCATTATGTATCCGGTAAGACAACCTCAAATCATCAGGAAAATCTACGCCAAAAAATGCTTCTGCTTGAGCAATCTCCTCATCAGTCGCTTCTGAATGGAGACTTTCCATAACTTGAGGTGCATGGGTTGTCAACCAACTATCAATCTTTTTCCAAATTATTTCCATACTCTTTATCTAATATTTTTCATCAACTCTAAATGACATCTCTTCTATACAATGCAATGCGGGTTAAGGGCGCGATCGCCCCTCCCCAGCTCTATCCAGTCAATATCCCTAACTCATCTCTTTCCAGTCATCACCATTCGCACGCTACCTTTAGGAGCGAGGGTGAAGCCACGGCGTTGGAGTTTCACGGGCTCGTTATCTGCCAAGGTTAGTTGATATTGAGAGAGAACTGTTGCCAAGACCAACTTCATTTCTAACTGCGCTAAAGCGTATCCTAAGCAGCGCCGACTGCCGCCGCCAAACGGGAGATATTCTGAAGGGGAGTATTGCCGCTCTAGGAACCGCTCTGGCTGGAACTGTTGAGCATTGGGATACAGCTCTTCTCGGTAGTGCACCAGATAAATGCTGGGGATAAAAGTGGTTTCAGGCGCAAACTCCTGGCCTGCTATCTGCACAGGTGATTTGGCAACGCGAGGGAAAATTACTGGGAGAACGGGGTACATTCGCAATGCTTCTTGGCAAACGGCATTGAGGTAAGGCAATTGAGCTAGCTCCATTGGAGATGAGCGATCGCCCATGCTGTCTAGTTCATGCAGCAACTTCTCTCGCACCTGAGGGTTGTAATGGATTTGATAGAAAGCCCAAGCCAGAGTGGTTGCTGTTGTTTCGTGCCCCGCAAACAAGATGGTCAGAAGTTCGTCTCGGATCTCCTCATCGGTCATGGCTTGCCCCTGCTCATCTCGCACTGCCATCATCAGACTTAGGACATCCTTACGACCTGTTTCTCCTTGTGTACGTCTCTCTTCAATTTCTGCCTGAAGGAGAGCATGCACTTGGCGTTGCCGTTGCCGCATTTGGCCCCAAGGACTCCAGGTTCCCCAATCTTTTTGTAAGAATTTCAGAAATAGGAAGCTAGAGCGGAGTGGAGAATCTGTCATGTCTAGCCATTGCGTGAGGAGGGGTTTAAGTTGCTCGTAGCGCTCTCCTTCACTCAAGCCAAAGACAATTTGCAGAATGATCTCTAGACTCACTCGCTGCATTGCTGTTCGAGCTACAAAGGTTTGCCCCACTTGCCATTGGCTAGCAACCTGTTCTGTGATCAAACAGATCTGTTGGGCGTAGGTCTGGAGCCTTTCTCCATGAAAAGGCGGCATTAACAGTTTGCGTTCGCGACGGTGGCGATCGCCATCCATCAACATCAGAGAGTTACGCCCAATCAGAGGTTCCGCGATCGCATTGGCTCGACCAATATCAAATTTGGCATCTTGGCTAAAGATGTCCTGGATCGCTTGCGGATTGCCCACCACGATTGGTCTTCCTAGACTCCCCAGCCGCAACGTGAACATATCTCCATACTGCTGGCTGTATTTCTGCTGAAATTGGATCGGGTCGGCAATCCAATTGAGCAATTGCCACCAAGCAGGTGTGTTAACCGGATTTGGTAATGGGCTCGACATGATCTCTCTGCTGATTATTGATCTATTTCTAGAGCTACTAATTCACCAATTGGATTTGTCAGGTTAAGTGGGCAAAGCTCATCCAACCCCAAGACTAGTAGCGCCTCATGATCTGGCGCGATCGCTCAATCGGGAATCACAATCTCATTTAATCCGGGGGGTTCAGCAGGATACTGAGGATTCATGGATTCTAAAGTATCTGCGATCGTGCGAGCCACTACCAGATTTCGATACCACTTTTTGTTAGCAGGAATTGCATACCAAGGCGCATATTCCGTCGAGCAAGAATTGAGCGCATCTTGAAAGGCTATTTGGTAGTCGTCCCAAAGGAGACGTTCTTTGACATCATTTATCGAGAACTTCCAGCGTTTATCGGGTTCTGCTAAGCGAGATTCGAGGCGGCGCTTTTGCTCATCTTTGGAGATGTGGAGAAAGAACTTGAGCACCGTGATGTGATTCAGAGCCAACATATGCTCAAACTCATTAATCAACTGGTAGCGCCCTCGCCAAATCTGTTCTGGCACCAACTGCTTCACCCGCGTCACCAGCACATCTTCGTAGTGCGATCGGTTGAAGATGGCGATCATGCCTCGTCCCGGTGTCCGTTGATGGTATCTCCAGAGAAAGTCGTGATTGAGTTCTTCGACACTAGGTTGCTTAAATGACCAAACTTGGCAACCTTGGGGATTCACGCCTTGAAACACACTTTTGATCGTGCCGTCTTTGCCGCCAGTATCAATGGCTTGTAGCACGATCAATAGGCTTTGCTTTTGCTCAGCGAATAAGCGGGCTTGTAGTTCTTGGAGGCGTTGCCTTTGCCGCTCCAATTCTTGTTCTGCATCTTTTTTATTTTGGTAAGCATTCGACTCGTTAGGATCGAGATCGGTTAGAACAATCGGATGCCCAGGACGGACGCGATACCGAGGATAATCTGGCCTAGGATGGCGATCGCCGACATTATCCTCCGGAGTCATCACATCTGCGATCGCATCGGTGGCTTGATTGGCGGCTTTTTGAGCCTGATACATCTCTGTACTGATGCCGTTCTCTGCCGCTGCCTTCTTGGCTGCCTGCTTCTTCTTGCCCATCTGCTTTCCCCTGGCTTACCCGCTTGACTCACCTGAGTAAGTGCATCACTTCAGGCTGTCTGTTTTCTAAGGTGAAGCGATCGCTTTCTCTTTTACAATCTAGCGATCGCTCTCAGCCTTATTCTAGCGACCACACTCAGTCGCACTGTCACCTAGCAAGCTTTCTCAAGATCTACATTTTCCATATTGTGCTGAACTGGGTTTGTGGAACGGGCTTTGCCCACCCCACATAACCCCAACCGTTTACCAAGGGCTGTAACCTAGCTGGTCGATTCCCAACAATCCTTTTTGCTGTTCATAGCGCTGCAAGATTGCTAGCGTGTACTCGGCAACGCTGGGGTACCGGTGTCCGCCATAATAGCTGGCTGTAGTGTGGTTATAGCGATAAGGCTTGCCGCTGTACCAATGGGAAGCCACCCGACGAACGGCGATCGCTTCATCCCCGTTACTGGCAACTAAAGCAGCTTGCCAATATTGATTGAGTTTGAAGTCAATCACTTGGAGTTGGAGTTCAGGACTGTTGAGAAATTCTGAAGCTGTAATGGAGTGACCGAGGGCTTCTTTCGTCCAACTGGGGATGTTGGCAGGCATGACCTGACCGTAGCCCAAGGCTCCTGAATGGCGGTTCACAGCTCGAAAATTAGCGCCACTTTCTTGTCCAATAATGGCGCGGCGGAGCGCAATCACTTGAGGAGGAAGCGAAGGGGTCGTTGATGATGGTTCTACCTGAAAATCATAGGTGCTGGCTTGAGCCGCAGGAACCACCACGGGCAGAGCTAGCCCTCCCATCAACAAACCTCGGACGACCAGAGTGGTTACGGCTGTGAGGGAGCGCGAACTTGTCCACTGTTTTAGCAAAATCTAACCTTCCTAAAATCAACTTCACACGGCATAACTTGAGTGACCAAAACTCAAGTCTCCTTACGATGCCTGTGCTCCTAAACCAGCAAATCGGTAAATCTACGGCTATTGGCTCTCTGCTGAGAGAATTTAGTGGGAATTTGTGACGCTGCGATCGCTGAAAGACTGATTCTGTGGTTCGAGTTAGCGTCAGAATTAAATCAAGAGCCGATCGCGTGTGATTGAGCTAGCGATGTTTGGGGCGATCGCTGAAGCGGAATCTTCGTGCTTATACTGAACTGAATGGAATTCCAGATTATGAGAGGCTGCGAATTAGCTTGAAGCAATCCGTGAACTTCGGTGTTGAATGAATCAGGATAATTTTTTAATAAAGACTTTAATTTATGCATAGCTTTATTCCTCCGGAGCGGTTTTTCCCCTATCTCACCTGGACAGAAATTCAAGCGATGCCCGATAAAGCCAATGTGGTGCTAGTGCAACCTCTAGGCGCGATCGAGCAGCATGGGCCGCATTTGCCGCTAATTGTGGATGCGGCGATCGGGGAGGCTGTTTTGGGTAAAGCGTTGCAGCAGCTAGAGGCCAGCGTTTCTGCCTATGCCTTACCACCGCTGTACTATGGCAAGTCCAACGAGCACTGGCATTTTCCGGGCACAATTACGCTCAGTGCTCAAACTTTATTGGCAACAATCAGCGAAATTGCCGAAAGTGTCTACAGAGCGGGATTCCGTAAGTTAGTGCTGCTGAACTCCCACGGTGGACAGCCCCAAGTACTAGAAATCGCGGCGCGGGATTTGCATGTCAAGTACAAGGATTTTAGTATCTTTCCTTTGTTCGTTTGGCAAGCTCCACACATTGCCAAAGAACTCCTCAGTCCTCAAGAACTGAAGTTGGGCATTCATGCGGGAGATGCGGAAACCAGCTTGATGCTGGCGATTTTACCAAACCAAATTCGGATGGAAAAGGCGATCGCGGAATATCCCCCAGAGCAGCCCGAAGGAAGTCTTTTGAGCATAGAAGGTAAACTACCTTTTGCTTGGACCACGCGAGACTTGAGCCAAAGTGGAGTAATTGGTGACCCGACCACTGCCAGCGCCGAAAAAGGCGATCGCCTCTTAGAGTCGCTGGCAGCAGGTTGGGTTCAAGTTATCCGAGATGTGTATGCGTTTCAGCCGCCTCAACAACGCTAGCAGGACCATTTGCTAAAACTTCTCGACGCCGCCACACTTGGCTGATTCCCAAACCCGCTAAGGCTAGAAGCCCCCAAGCAGTCGTGGGTTCAGGGACAGAAGCTGAAGCCTGGCTGCTAGATCGCAGGGCTGTCAAAGTTGCGGAGTCTGGAGCTGACGCAGATTTGAAGGCAGCAAAGGTTGAAGTTGCCAAATCTGTGCTGGCAGGTTCAGGTGCGGCGAAAGCTGTTGCGGTTGCCGGTGAAGATAGAGCAACGAGGTTATCGAAGGCGAAATTACCAATCAACTGGTGAGCGGCTGTGGTGGGATGGATTCTGTCCCAAAACAGATACTCATTGGGGTTGCTACAAATGCTGAATGGTTGTTGAACAAAACAAGAATCGGTGACATTGGTCAAGCCAAACTGAGACGGTTGGTTGATGACCTGCTGAAACAAAGCATTGACATCAAGCGGAATGATATTGGCATCAAAACCAGGCGATCGCTCTAAGCGCCTCATTTGGCGGAAGAGGAAATTATTGTGAGCTTTGGATAAGGCATTTAGCCTCGGGGCATCAGTGGTAGTACGGGTTAGCGGTAAAGTGCCTAAATCTGGTAGATTCACCACCAAAATATTTTGTGCTCCAGCCGCCTCTAGCGCACTAACTGCTGTAGTAATGTTGGTGACAGAGGGCTTGGGATTGGTAAAGGGTTGAAAAGTACTTTCTGTTGGTAGATAGTCATTCGCACCAGCCCACAGCACAAAGAGCGCATTCGGATTAGCAGGAAGCTGCAAGTTAAGAAACTGGGCAATTTGCTGTTGCAGCGCTGGGAAAAGGGGAACTACGGTATTGGCTGTGCCTGAAGTGGCACCCCCAAAAGCAAAATTGGCTCCTTGCAGCGGCGGGTTTTGAGCCGAAAGCTGAGTGCTAGGGACAGGGCTAAGACCCAATTGAACTGATAAGTATTCCGCCCAAACAGAGCCATTGCTAAATCGCTGGGCATAAGGAGGGCTAGGGGGCACTAACCCGGCTGATGCTCTATAGGCGTTACCAGGATCGCTCAGACTATCGCCAAAAAAATACACTTGATTGAAGCTTAGGGTGGCGGCGGTGCTGGGCTGGCTAATTAAGGTCAAGCTGCCGATCGCGATCGCAGCTCCCGAAATTCCTGTTAGTACTGTTCTCATAAAGCCTGTTCAATCTAACTTTGTAGAAAATTCGTTGCAAGAACGATCTTTAGTTTGTAGCAAGCTTTACGTAAAACCACTCAGTATTCGAAATAACTTCACAGGAAATTCACCACTCAATCAAAAACCGATGTTACAACAGGGGCTAAGGAAGTGAAGTCTCAGTTATGTCGCAAATGCGATCGCCAGGATGAGCTTCCTGCCCTTTACCCTATCCACAGTCTAAAAATTGTAACTTTAGATACCATTCCTGTCTTAATTTGATTACATTGGAGTTAGAGACATTTCAACTTCCGTGTTTCAGCCACGGTTTTCCAGTCACGGGATTTCCAGTCACAGCATTTAGTTCTGTCAGTCGAGGTTTTAACTATGCCTGAGCTTACCTGCACAGTTCCAGTTCCCCGAACTCCTCAAGAGTTGGATCAAGCTATTAAGCGCTATCGGAATACCGATTTACACGGCTACGAACTTTTCTGCCAATGGCAAGCCATCTGCGAAGGCTCAATGCAGCAAGACTTTTCCGAGCCTGGTGCAGACACAGTTCCCGGTGAAGACAGCTATTAAGCATTGCCAACATAACTAGCAGATCTTTCCTGAAAAACTAAAGCTCTAGAGCGTAGGTAATACAGTATCGGCCCCTGAGGGTCAGTGAATTACCAAGCTCTAGAACAGGTCATGAGAAATAAGTTTTTGGTATCTCTAGCAGGGCTGGCGATCGCCTTCATCGGTTTCACGGCTGCGACTGCTACTGTGCCAAATCCATATCAATGGCTGCTCTTAAGCAAACTAGCCATTCAACCCAATCCCAATCTTTGCCAAGATGCTGCCTCCATGCGGCGCTATCTAAGTAGTGGTGGCAATCCCAATGCAATGACTACCCTTGGACAGGGAAGCACTGGGCAGGAGGTCTCTTTATTGGGCTGTGCCAATCCACAGGTAGCAGAGTTGTTGCTGGCTCAGCCAGATTTAGATTGGTATCAAGCCTTATATGATGCTGTGTCTCGCTATAGTGGCAACAGTGGCAAGCTCACGATAGAAACGCTTCTTGAAAAAGGAGCTGATGTCAATCACAAATTTGAGTCCGGCAAGACGCTCCTGCATGTAGTTAAAACGCAAGCGATCGCCCAGTTGTTAGTCACAAAAGGGGCCGAGATTAACGCCAAAGACTTAAACAACAGCACACCCCTGCATGTAGCTGCCACGGATGCGACCACCAGAAACATCGTTAAGCTACTTTTAGCACAAGGTGCCGAGGTGAACGCCCGCGATCGCGAAGGCAAAACGCCATTACATGCAGCAACAGCAACAATCCAAAATACAGAAACCGTGAAGCTCTTGCTAGCTTCTGGTGCTGAGGCTGGAGCCAAAGCGCAGGACGGCAACACTCCCTTGCATGGAGCTGCCATAATGCGGCTTGATGTGGCAGACCTGCTACTACGCCAGGGAGCTAACCCAATGGCTAGA
The DNA here is from genome assembly GCF_014696035.1 of Trichocoleus sp. FACHB-262. Taxonomy (NCBI): domain Bacteria; kingdom Bacillati; phylum Cyanobacteriota; class Cyanophyceae; order Leptolyngbyales; family Trichocoleusaceae; genus Trichocoleus; species Trichocoleus sp. FACHB-262. Next base: position 22,631 of record NZ_JACJPK010000046.1, read on the forward strand.
CATAGAGATGGGAGAACCCCACTCTCCTTAGCCGTGGAATTCTCCTCGCCAGCAATGGTAGAACTGCTACTGAGCTCAGGAACTAATCTCAATCTGCCAGATGGTTATGGCATGACTCTGGTGCATTGGGCAGCAAGATCTAGCCAGGTGGAAACTCTCAAGCTAATCTTGGCGAGAGAAGCTGATGTCCGGGTTAAGCGCAAAGATGCCATGACTCCTTTAGCGATCGCCGCGCAATTTCCAGACGCGAAAGGAGACAAAATCAAACTGCTGCTGGCCCAAGGGGCAGATGTAAATGCCAAGGATAGCCAAGGCAAGACAGCCCTACACCATTTAGCTGCCACCCCTGCCATTGAAAAAAGAAAAGCCTTTGAGCTTCTCTTAGCCGCAGGAGCAGAAATTAACGCTAAAGATCGCGCTGGCAATACACCGATACAGTTAGCTAAAAAAGCTGGTCTTCAAGGAGAAATCAGCCTTCTCAGAAATCGTGGCGCAATTGAATAGAGCCAGCAACCTACAAGACTAATGCGACACCAAACTCTGGTCTATCCGCTTAATTGCCCGCTTAATCAGCCTGACTCCCTTAGGATTACCATGAGCTAAACACAGCTCTTCGGCTTGCTGCAAGTGATCTAAACCTTGATCCACATCTCCTTGCTTGCTCAATGCTACACCTAGGTTGTAATGAGTTTCCGCAGAGTCAGGAGCCAGATCGAGCGCTTCTTGAAATTCCTCGATCGCCTTATCTAGTTTTCCTTGCCGCCCTAGAGCAACACCAATCTGATAGTGCATTTCAGCCGAAAGCTCGTAGGTTTGCTCCAAGCTGAAGTGATGAGATCCATTGGTTGCCTGTTGCGATTGCTGTTGCTGGCGTAGGTGCTCAGCAGCTTTTCTAGCAGCGTTAGTGAGTTGAGCTTGAGATTCCTGCACTTTTTGTTTAGCTGTCTGAGCCGTGTCAGCTAGCTTCGCTTGAGATGATTGAGCAACCTCTTGAGCTGAGTCAGCCATATGAGTTGCAGAAGTCTTAACTTGTTCAGAAGCATCCTTGACAGTGCTGACTACTCCTTCGATGGCATGGGTGGTACTTGGGCTGTCGTCATTGCTAATAGCCGCTCCAGCAATACCTCCCACCACAGCACCGATCGTGGCTCCGACACGACCCGCAAATAAGCGTCCAATCGCAGCGCCCGCGACACCACCACTCACAGCCGCCGCAACTGTCGTTGTGACTGGATCTGTACCGAGTTGCTCAGCCAAAGTATGACTTTCTGCATGGTCCAAGTGGGATGGCGCGGTCGTGAGGTCATCAGCCTCAGAGGGTTGGTTAAAAGGTTGGATGCCACTGCTAGTCATAGTCGTCTCCACTTGCTAAAAATCGGCTCGCTGCGATGTCTCGTCTGATAAATATTTATTATTTGCTTACCAATTTACCGAACTCACGCAGCTAGTTCACCGAGCAAAAGAGAGACTGTTGCAACCTCTGACTCAGCCCACGGTTATACGCCGGAATAGGCAAAGCTCGGGAAAAGTGAAGTAAGGCGATCGCTCACCAATTGCTCACCAACCGCTCACTGACCCTATCCAATCACCATTGTTCTTTGCCAGCTAAGAACCGGAGCGCGACGTACTGAAAGCCGAGTTTCTCAATTCACAGAACCAGGATGGTTTAAGATGTCTGCTGATGCAATTCTATTTAATTGCTCTTAACGTCCAGCTTAGGGTTGTGCCTCAGCCTAGAGCAGGGAACTTTATGGGAATACTTTATTTCAATCAGTGAATTGGTTGAAGAATTTGAACTGCCGTGGGCTGCATCAAGCCAGTTTTGTTTAGTCCTGTTCTTGTGCGTCTGAAGGAGTGTTCCACCTTTCCATGAGATTTTCGCGACTGTTGCCCTCTGTATGTCATCAGAGCCAAATTCCCAAGCCTCCCTCTTGGAAGTCTTACTACCGCGGTTTTGTAGCTACTGCTGCCTTGACAACCAGCCTCATCAGCCAAACCGTCTGGACCCAACCCCCTCAAGCACAAGCAGCAGCTTACTGTCAGCTCTCAGCCGAGGCGATCGCGCAAAAAGAAGCAGCTCGCCAAGCAGCCATGAAAGGGGAAGAGAAAGCTAAAGAGCGTTACAAAGCTTTAGTTCGTGAGCACGCAGCGCAAATGCAGCAGTGCCGTAGCCGTACTTGGCCGCAAACACAAGCCGTTTGGTTGCGCCTCTACCCTTGCGATCTCCAGCCAGGGGCGCTAGAAAGCGTCATGGATCGCATCATCAATCGTGGCTACAACCAAGTCTATGTAGAAGTTTTCTACAACGGGCAAGTGTTGTTGCCAATGGCCGAGAATCCCACAGCTTGGCCTTCAGTGGTTCGGGTACCAGGTTCTGAAAAAGCTGATTTGCTAGCGCAAGCGATCCAGAAGGGCCGTGAGCGGGGGCTGAAAGTTTATGCCTGGATGTTCACGATGAACTTTGGCTATTCTTACTCGCAACGTCCCGATCGTCAGCAAGCGATCGCTCGCAATGGCAGCGGCGAGACGACAACGACCACCCGCAGTATTTTTGACCCCAACGGGGAAACGGGGGTGGTGATTGCAGATGAAACTTTTATCGATCCTTATAGTATTCAAGCCAAACAAGATTACTACCAAATGGTGCAAGCGGTAGTCCGTCGCCGTCCAGACGGAGTGCTGTTCGACTACATTCGCTATCCCAGAGGCACAGGTGCCGCTTCGATTTCCAGTAAAGTTAAAGACTTATGGATCTATGGCGACTCAGCCCAACAGGCTCTATATCAACGCGCTTTGAACAATAAAGGTTTAGAGCTAATGCGGCGGTTCTTGGGTCGCGGGTATATTACGGCGGGCGATGTAGCTGCGGCAGATAAGCTGTATCCCCAAGAGGCAGAGCCGATGTGGCAGGGGCGCACTCCTTCTCGCTTACTTAAGGCATTGCCCGCCGCCCAACGCCAACCCGTGCTGCAACAAGAGTTGTGGCTCTTGACAGTCGCTCACGCGCTGCAAGGAATTGTAGATTTCTTGAATCTGGCGATCTCACAAGTGCAACAGCAAGGAATTGCGTCGGGGGCTGTCTTTTTCCCGGATGGCAATCAGACGATTGGGCAAGGGTTTGATTCTCGGTTGCAGCCGTGGGAACGCTTTCCAACTTCGATCGAGTGGCACCCAATGTCCTATGGCGTTTGTGGTGACCCTAGCTGTGTGGTGTCTTTGGTGCGACGGGTGGTGAGTATGTCTCCTCCAGGGACCAGAATTACCCCCGCGATCGCAGGAGCGTGGGGACAGTCTCTTGGCAACCGTCCGTCTCTGGAACTTCAGATGCAAGCGATTCGCCAAGCTGCTCCGCAAATTAATGCAGTGAGCCACTTTGCCTATTCCTGGCAAGAACCCCAATCTGACCGCGATCGCAAATCTTGTAAAGCGAAGTAGAGATATAGATAGAGATAGGGCTAGGGCTGGTTTTCTCTGGCCCTCTCAGTGGCTCCCTGGCTGGCCCATTGAGCGATCGCTTGAGTCAACCCTGGCAAAGTGTATTCCTGTGCTTCAACCTCGACTCGGCCAAAGCGCTCTAGACAAGTTTTGGAGGTTTGGGGGCCGATAGAAGCAAGGCAAACTCGTTGGAGTTCGTCAATCAGGAATGAATGTCCTAGGGCTGCTTCGACGAGCTGGCAGAAATGCTTCACGGTTTTGGAGCTAGCGAAGGTGACGATATCCACAGAACCCTGTTGTAAAGCATTGAGAGCAGCAGGGGCGATCGCACCAGGGCAACCCGACTGGTAGGCCGCTACCTCCACTACTTCCGCACCTTGAGCGGTGAATTCTTTCACCAGGACTTCGCGGCCTCCACTCTCCACTCTGGGAAATAGAATTTTGGCACCTTGCAGGCTAGCTTCGGGAAAGTGAGCCACCAAGGAATCCGCGACAAAATCGGGTGGAGTGAAATCTGCGTTCAGGCCACGTTGCCCCAGGCTGGCAGCGGTTTTCTGGCCCACGACGGCAATTTTGACTCCTGCTAAAGCTCGCGCATCTTTGCCTTGAGCAGCCAAGCGTTCAAAAAAGTAATCTACAGCGTTGGTTGAGGTGAGCACCAGCCAGTTAAAGGTAGAGAGCTGAGCGATCGCTCGATCTAACTCATCCCAACTTGACGGTGGACCAATCTCCAAAGCGGGCATTTCTACCACTTGGGCACCAATGGCTTGCAAGCGATCGCAAAACTCACTCGCCTGGCCGACCGAACGAGTCACTAAAACGGTTTTACCTGCGAGGGGCAGTGGAGTTGTCAGGGCTTGTTCAGGAGTGCTAACCACAGTTTCAGTTGTAGGTAACAGAGAATGCAGCACCAAACCGCTTACAGAGTTTGGCTGTGTATCATTCTGCCTGTTTATGGGCGATCGCAGGTAGTCCCGCAGCCGCACAACTTCACCAATCGTAATTACGCAAGGCGAGAGAGACACCCCTGCTGTTTGCGCCACCATGGTTGCCAAGGTGCCCACCCAAACTTGCTGCTGGGGTCGTCCTGCCCAGCGAACGATTGCGATCGGGGTGTCGGATGATTTTCCTTGTTGCTGCAACTGCGCCACAATCTCAGCTAAGTTTCTGCCACCCATTAGTAAAGTGAGGGTTTCGATTTGAGCTAAAGCAGGCCAATTGAGTGCTTCTAGGTCGTGAGCGGTGGCGACAGCAAAGCAGCGGCTCAAGGTTACATCGGTGAGGGGAATGCCTGCAAATAGAGGGGCAGCGATCGCAGAAGAAATCCCTGGCACGACTTCAAATGCACAATCAGCCGCAACCAAAGCCTGAATTTCTGAAGTAGAGCGACCAAAGATAAACGGATCACCACTTTTCAATCGCACTACTTGTTTTCCTTGCAGGCAATGCTCCACCAACAGGCGATCGATTTCTGTTTGGGGTGTACTCGGTTGCCCACCCCGCTTGCCCACATTCAGTTTCAAGCAGTTCTTTGGGACGAATTGCAGTAACTCTTCCTCGGCCAAGGCATCGTAAACCAGCACCTCAGCTTGCGTCAGCAGTTGGTAGCCGCGCACCGTAAGGTAAGCCACATCTCCTGGCCCTGAACCAACAAGATAAACCTTGCCGTTTTTCTGAATTATGGTCATCGCGTTAAGGCATAGGAATACACATCACGAGGTTCTTGGCTGAGGTTCTGCCGAATCATAAAGCGACGCAACACACCCTCTTGCATCATGCCTGCTTTCTCCATCACTCTTGCTGAAGCAATATTTTCCACATCACACTGAGCTTCAATGCGATAGAGCTGTGGTAGCGCTAAACCAGCCTTCAACACAGCCCGCAACGCTTCGGTTACATATCCTTGACCCCAAAATTGACGGGCTAAAACGTACCCAACCTCAGCTCGGTGCCCTTCTAGTCTTAGCTCAATCATGCCTAGAAGTTGACCATCCTCGGCACGAGTCATGATCCAGGGAAAGCGATCGCCTTGATGCCAAGCTGCCAAACACTCAGTTAAGAATGCTTGGGTTTCAGTAATAGACTGATGGGGTTGCCAAATCAGGTAGCGCGTCACTTCTGGATCTTGGGCATAAGTTTGAAAGATTGCATCAGCATCCTCCAGCCTTGGAAGCCGCAGCAGTAAACGTTCTGTATAAAGCAACTTGGGCAACAAAGAAAACTCCAACTTCACACTTAAAAGAGGCTAAGTTGAGCGGGAGGCTGGTCAAAGCTATCCCACGGTAAGGCAGGGACGGATACACCTTGTTTTTCCAGCAAGTGTTGGAAGGCGCGGGCATAACCGGGCGATCGCGCTTCTTGGGGACAGTGCATAAAGAAATAAACGCGAGTGCCTTGACGCAGCCACTGGTCTACATGCGTGACCCACTCCGCCCAATATTCCTCATTAACTTCGCGCTCTGGATGGTTGATGAAGCGAACCAAACTAAACGGAGCGGTCACAGTGGGTTGGAGGGGAAGTTTAGGTTTGCGTCGTTCCGAGTTGAGCTGCGGATCATTAGGGCCATTGTAGACAGCGCGAGTGTCGAGCAAAACTCGTCCCACGCCCAACTCTTCCAGAAGGGCAGTGAGTTGCGTGGCGTGAGTGGACTTAAACCAATTTAAGTGGCGCACTTCTAGGGCCAAGGGAGCGGTTTCGCACGGCCACGCTTGGAGAAAAGCGGTGAGGTCGTCCAGCCAAGCGGGACTGTAACTGGGTGGCAACTGCACAAACATTGGCCCCAAGCGATCGCCCAATCCTTGCATGTGTTCTAGAAAGCCTAAGGCTGCGGAAATTTGGGGTGCTAACAAGCCTTGGTGGGTAATGTCGCGCGGTAACTTGAGGCAAAACTCGAAGCCAGGAGGAGTTTCAGCCGCCCATCGCGCTACTGTTTCCGCATCAGGCACCGAGTAAAACGTGGTGTTGCCTTCAACCGTGGTGAAGCGGCGACTATAAAGTTGCAGAAAATCGGTAGGACGACTCTTGGCAGGAAACAAGTCACCCACCCAATCTTTGTAAGCCCAAACGGCACAGCCTAGAAAAAAGTTCATGTTTTTGATCCTAGACTGAAACCTCCCTCCGGTTTCACTAAGACCCGCTTCACATTTTCGCTTTTCGAGCCTGGAGCGTCCGAAATCTCTAGAGCAAGTAGTTAAAACGGAGAGGGTGGGATTCGAACCCACGGTCTCTTTCGAGACACTCGATTTCAAGTCGAGCGCATTCGACCACTCTGCCACCTCTCCAGGCGTTTGGTTAAGGTGCCAATCCATTTAGAGGAACCCAAACCGAAGAATATTCTAACTCGTTCGGCTGCAAACTGTTAGGTTTTTGTTGCAATCCGGTATTTTTCCTACACTGCTTCGGCTACGGCATTGGTTTTGCGGTACATCAATTGCTCTGAAACCACCTCAAAGTCTTGATTCACCCAAACCAAAAACGCTTGCTCTACCACTCCCGCTTGCAGAGAAACCAAAGAGAAATTGCGTAAGCGATCGCCCTCAACTGGCTTAATCCGAGGCACATTGGCGGCATTGAGGTAAACAGTACCTTTAGCGTCTTCATAGATAGACGTTCTTAAGCGCTCTTTGGTGTGACGGAGATTATGGTGCATGTGCCCAAAAGCTACCAAGGGAACTGCTTTACCAAGAAGATGGCTTTGAGCGATCGCGGCAGCAAAGTCAGGATCGCCATAATCTCCCCCAATGGGCATCCAATCTCGGCCACAAGGGTCTTCTGGGCGATCGCCGAGTCCGGTAGGGCCGCAGTGACCTAAGAAAATCACCGTTTCGTAAGCTGTACTTTGGACTGCTTCTAAAATCTTGGCAGTGGATTCCTGGAAACTGGTCACTCCATAGCGATCGCGATAAAACTGTTCGTTTTTCCAGGAGGAACCACCCCAGCTAAACGGACGACTACCCACAACGGTTAAGTTAAAGGCAGGAAAGTCGAGCTTGCTGTAGCCCACATGGGTTTCACCGAGCAAGTCTAGCTGGTCTTGCACCCAGTCTTCTTTGGTGCGATCGTAAGGACACTTTTTTCTACCCCAGTCGGAGGCGCTATACCAAGCGTCGTGGTTACCCATGATTGCGGCTTTGGGTAAGTCTACGGCAGCGATCGCGCGTACCACTTCCACGGATTCATTGCCGAAGTCGCCCACAAAGAGCGCTAAATCCACGCCTAAGTGCTTCAGGGCTTGCCCATCCTCAGCTTCCCAAGCATCGTGGACATCGCCAATCACTGCAATTTTGATAGTTTGGTTGCGATCGCTCTGACTGCTCATGCCTATTCCTTGTCGTCGCTAGGGGTTGACTAAAACAACCCTTTTCCAGGATAGGCAAGCATCGAGCTTTTTAACAGGACTTAGGGACAGAGTTATCCCATCAACCCACTGCTGCCACACCTGGCTTTTGGTAAAAAATACTATAATTGAAGTACAATTAGTTACTTCACACTTCTTTGCACTCTAGGCGGCTTGCAACTGTGTTTACCACTGCCCTTCCTCAGCAACGCTCCAACCCATCCACCGCTTTTCCTCAAGACTTGTTCGCAGCGATTCAAGCGCTGAAGCAAGAACTAAACGCCATTATTCTGGCTCATTACTACCAAGACCCAGACATTCAGGATGTCGCTGACTACCTGGGGGATTCACTGGGCCTTTCGCAACAAGCCGCCCAAACTGATGCGGATGTGATCGTGTTTGCGGGTGTTCACTTTATGGCGGAAACTGCCAAAATTCTCAACCCTAACAAGTTGGTGTTACTTCCCGACTTGAACGCAGGTTGTTCCTTGGCAGATAGTTGCCCACCTCAAGCCTTTGCCGAGTTCAAAGCGGCCCACCCGAATCATTTAGTGGTGTCTTACATTAACTGCACCGCTGAGATTAAGGCGATGAGTGACATCATTTGCACTAGCTCCAATGCAGTCAAGATTGTGCGCCAAATTCCGGAAGACCAACCGATCATCTTTGCACCCGATCGCAACTTAGGTCGTTATGTGATGGAGCAAACCGGGCGAGATTTGGTGTTGTGGCAAGGAAGCTGCATGGTACACGAAACTTTTTCTGAGAAGAAGATTGTGCAGTTGCAGATGGAGCATCCCGACGCGGAAGTAATTGCTCACCCGGAATGTGAACCTGCTGTGTTGCGTCATGCTCAATACATTGGTTCGACTACGGCATTGCTGAAGTATGCAGAGCAAAGCGATCGCCAAGCTTTTATTGTGGCGACGGAACCGGGGATTATTCACCAAATGGAGAAGAAAGCCCCTCACAAGCGGTTTATTCCTGCACCGCCGATGAATAATTGTGCCTGCAATGAATGTCCTCACATGCGGTTGAATACGCTGGAGAAGTTGTATTTGGCGATGAAGCAGCGATCGCCGGAGATTACGTTACCGGAAGATGTGCGGGTAAGAGCACTGCGTCCGATTCAGCGGATGCTGGAGATGAGTTAAACGTCTTTCTTTAGTTAAATATCTTTGAGAAATCCGCGCCTTGGGGGCACTCGCTCCCCAACCCCCGCTGAGGGACGGTTGCGTCCCCCAGACCCCCTCCAAACGAACGTAACGGTAGTGTTTCGAGGCTTGGGGTCTTACCTCTTAACTTCTAGCTCCCCCTTCACTAAAGGGAAGGGGGCTGCGGGGTTAGGTTCTTTACCCATTAATAAAGTGCTGAATTTGCACGACTAACAACTCGACAATGCCGTCTTGGGTTTCGAGGCTGGTTTGGGCTTCGGCTTCAACTCGCTGCACTGCGTCGGGTGACAGGTTTAGTAGGCTTTTTAGGCATTCGTAGGCTTTGGCTTCTTCTTCGTTGATTTCCGGTTCGTTGGGGGTGCGAGCGCTGGAGCGGATGACTTCGTAGCCTAGGCGTAGCACTAATTCGCGTTCTTCCTGTCGATCGAGTTTTGGAATGATCTCTTCTAGGGGAATGTTTTGAAGTAGATAGTCTCGCAATTCCTGTTGCAATCTCTGCTGCTGTTTAGGGTCGTTGGCAAACAGGCGGCTGAATTGGTCGAGCATGAGGTCAATTTCTTCGGTAGCCAGGTGGCCGTCAGACCAAGCCATTGAAGCCACAGCTCGCAACAGATTCATCTGGCGAGGGGTAATGGATGGGGGCGGTTGAGTCGGCATGATTTCCCTCCCATCGGGAAGCGTCAAGAAGTGGACAAACATCAAATGCTTGCCCTCACGCTAACATACAACTCCTGAGACGCTGAAGGAGTTGATGTGCTTCTTAATGAGTTCTGGGATTGAGCTAGGCGATCGCTTTGAGTGGAACTCCTAACCAACTCGCAAAGTTTTGTTCTTGAGCGGCTGAGGGGTTTTCAACTGCGACAATCTGGTAACGGTTAGGGCGGGGTGCCGCTAAGGTAACGGTGCTGCTGCGTAGCTCGTCTTGATGGAAGTGGGTAATCTCGACGCTTTGTCCGGGTTGATAGTCTTTAAGGCGATCACTCAGTTGATCGGCACTGATCCGGAAGCCGTTGATCGCTAGCAATTCATCTCCAGCATCAATCCCTGCTTGCTGAGCAGGTGAGCCTGTTTCGACAAACTTGATTAACTCACGGCTATTTTCGGTTTTGACGGTCAGTCCTAAGAATAGCGGTTGATCGTCGCTTTCGCCTTCTGCTTGTAGGCGCAGGCCAAAGGGCTCTAGGAAGGTGTCAAAGGGGAGTTCTTCGGTGCCATCGATGTAGCGGGCAAAGAAGTCGGACAAGTCGGTGTCGGCGACAGTTTCTAGGGTGGCTTTAAGTTGCTCTGGTGTGAAACCAATCTCGTCTTTGCCAAACTGCTGCCACATTTGTCGCAGTACATCGTCGAGCGATCGCTGGTTTGCGTGCCGTTGCCGAATCAGCAGATCCAGCAAGAATGACACCATTTCGCCTTTGAGGTAATAGGAGATTTGCGAGTTGGCGCTGTTAGCATCGGGGCGATACAGCTTAATCCAGGCATCAAAGCTAGATTCACTGGCGGGCTGCACTTGCCGACCGGGTGTGGTTTGCAGGCGGGTAATTTCTTTGCTTAAGTTGCTGAGCAGGGTTTTGGCGTCGTAAATCTCAGCTCGGAAGGGGATATTGAGGTCGTAGTAGCTGGTGGTGCCTTCGCTAAACCACAGCGAGGTCGTGTAGTTTTCTTGCTCGTAGTCAAAAACTTCTAGCGCCTTAGGCCGAATCCGCTTGACGTTCCACAAATGGAAGAATTCGTGCGCGACTAACTGCATGAACCGCTGATACTTCTCTTTTGCGCGGAAGCCAAAGCGGGGGTAGTTGAGCGAGCAAGCGTTTTTGTGCTCTAGTCCACCGTTGCCTTGAGGCGACAAATGCAGCAAAAACAGGTAGGAGTCGTACGGTAAGCCACCAAATAGCTCAGCTTCTACGTCGATAATCTTTTGGGTGTCTTGAATAATCTGCTCAGGGTCTGTGTTGCCTCGGCCCCAAACTGCGAGTTGATGGGGTTTGCCCTGGGATTCAAACTCATATAGCGCGTGGGTGCCGATTTCAAATGGGCTATCGACTAGGGTGTCAAAGTCAGCTGCATAGAAGGTATTGGCTTGACCAGGCACTGTGGGGAGGGGAGTGGCAACTTGCCAGTTAGGGTAGGGAGGCGCGATCGCAACTTGAATCGGCTGATGCTCAAATCCGGGCAGGTAGAAGAACAGCGCAGCTCCGTTAAAGTAGCCGTGGGTGCCATCTAGATGGTTGGTGCGGACAGACAACTCGTTAGCAAAAACACGATAGCGAACGGTGATTTCAGATTGTCCTAGGGTGTCTACTTGCCAGTGGTTTTTGCTGGCTTTGCGCCAAGACAAAGCGTTTTGACCTGTCGCGTTAAAGTTTTGCAGATGTTTGGCATACTCACGCACCAAGTAGGAACCAGGCGTCCAGACGGGTAGCTTCAGGTCCAGCACTGCTGAGGCCCATCCTTGTAGTTGCAAGGTGACTTCAAACAGGTGAGTTTGGGGGTTGGGCATTGCCACCTGGTAGCGGATTTCCAGGTTGGTGCGGGATGAGTTGCTAGGGCGCGTCTGCGTCGCTTCAGTCATAGTTGATAGTTAAGCAGCAAGAAGTGTCAGCAAGGGTTTGAGCTAGCAGTTCTAGCGAGCCTAAGGCATTACTCAACCCATCCCTTCAGGGTAGGTCATTCTGCAAAATTTGGCGGTTTAGGCTTTGCCAGCTAGATGGGCCAGTTGTTTCTGATGCACCAAATGAACTACTTGGTTCGCTGGGTCAATTTTGATCCACCCTTTGTCATTGAGTTTTTCCATAATCTTGGCGGTTTCTTCTACGCCAATATCAGCCACGTCTGCCAAGTCTTGAAAGGGGATATTGAAGATCTCGGTGCCTTTGTTAGAGGCTTGACCGTAATTTTCGCCCAGAGAAACGAGGGTATTGGCGAGTTTTACGGCAGGAGGCTGATGCCGCATTTGAAACCGGATGTTGGTTTGCCGCAGCCGTCGCACCATCAGTTGCAGCATGCGATGGTGAAGCTGGGAGTCTTTGAATAATGTTTGGATAAATCGCTGGGCCGAGATGCTCATTAGCTGAACGGCTGAGAGAGCGATGACATCGGTGGAGCGGGGAGATTCGTCCAAGATGGCCATTTCACCGAAGAAGTCCCCTTGACCCAAAATTGCCAAGGTCAACACATCTTCTCCTGCGTGACGACGCACTTTCACCCAACCGGAAACCACAAAATAAACCGCGTTACCCCAAGCGTCTTCCATTAAAACCGCACGGCCCGCTGGGTAGTCGTGTTCTGTGGCAATGGACATGAGCCATTCCAAGGTTTCGGGGTTGGCGGCGTTAAAGAGAGGAAAAAGCTCGTTAAAAGCTTCAGTCTGCATGAAGGATCTTTAGGATAGGACGTAGGATTAGCAGCAATTCAAAACTAGAAAACCGAGGCTCTAGAGGGAGCAGTGAAGATGCTGTTCCTCTCTACGATGATAGGGCGGGTGGATGTAGCTAAAGCGGGAATTTACGGATTCTTAGAAGTGAGTTTCAGTAATATTAGCGATCGCTAGGTAGCAGAGTTTAGGAGTTAAAGTCCTAGTTTTTGCTGTCTAACCTGTTCTCTCTATGTTACAGCTTGCGGTTGAGGGCTTGAGTGAGAGTCTGTTGCTAAGGTTCATGAAGCACCCTGAGGAATAATTTTTCATAGAAATATTTGATGGTTTGGTGGGCGATGGAGGGGCTGTTGGGGTTTCTCAGTGTGAAAGATCAATGGGTTTGATGAGATTCCTTTGACTAAATCCAAGCTCTTGGGGGCACTCGCCCCCAAACCCCCGCTGAGGGACGGTTGCGTCCCCCAGACCCCCTCCAAAAGTGGCTTTTTGGCTTTAACCGTAATAAGTGGGTTCGTTGCCTAGTTTCCATTTAATGTTGCAGCCGATGCTGGGTGTTTGGTCGGGGTTGATGGGTTGGTTGGCTAGGGCAGCGTCGATCGCGGCGCGTAGGTCTTGGCCTGTGACGGGTTTGTCGTTTCCGGGGCGGCTGTCGTCGAGTTGGCCACGATAGATCAGTTGGCGGTTAGCGTCGAACAGGAAGAAGTCGGGGGTGCAGGCGGCGGTGTAGGCTTTGGCTGTGGCTTGGGTTTCGTCGTAGCACAGGGGAAAGGTGAACCCAAGGGTTTGGGCCATTGTTTTGAGGGAGTCGGGGCCGTCATCGGGGTATTTCTCGGCGTCGTTGGCGCTGATGGCGATGATGCCGAGGTTTTGGGTGGCGTAGTCTTGGCCGAGTTGAGCAAGTTGGTCTTGAATGTGCTTGACGAAGGGGCAGTGCTGACAAATGAACATGACGAGGAGGGCTTGTTTGTCAGCAAAGGTGGATAAGGAAATGGTTTGACCAGACACGACATCGGGCAACTGAAAATCTGGGGCTTGGGTGCCTAGTGCCAGCATGGTAGAAGCGGTGCGGGCCATGTGATCAACTCCTTACAATTCATCTTGAACACCCTTGGCATCTTAACGCCTTCGCTTGGGAAGTTGAGCCAATGGCTTGTAATGTGCTCTAGAGAAACGGTAAAAATTAGAAGCCACGTCGTCTTTGTTTTGTAGCCCGATTGATCATGAAGCTATTTGTTTATCACACGCCTGAGTTGGTTCCGTCTGACGCAATTCCCGATTGCGCGATCGCAATTGATGTGTTGCGAGCCACCAGCACAATGGCGACGGCCTTGGCGGAGGGTGCGGAGGCGGTGCAAGTGTTTAGTGACTTGTCAGAGTTGCTGCAAGTGAGTGAGCAATGGCCTGCTGAACAGCGAATTCGTGCTGGGGAGCGGGGCGGTGCAACGGTGGAAGGATTCGATATGGGTAACTCTCCGTTGGACTGCACTGCTGCTCGTGTTCAGGGGCGACGGTTGTTCATCAGCACAACTAATGGCACTCGGTGTCTGCAAAAGGTGCAAAAGGCGAAGACGGTATTGGCGGGGGCGCTGATCAATCGTCGCGCAGTGGCTAATTATCTACTAGCACAACAACCAGAAACGGTCTGGATTGCGGGTTCTGGCTGGGAAGGTAGTTATTCGTTGGAAGATACGGTCTGTGCTGGGGCGATCGCGCATACGGTCTGGACGGAAAGTGGAGCCAAGCTGGATGAGTTGGCGGGCAATGATGAAATGGTTGCGGCGATCGCGCTTTATACGCAATGGCAAGACCGCTTACTAGAACTACTGCACCACGCTAGCCACGGTCAGCGTCTCCTCCGTCTCAATTGCCATGAAGATCTGAAGTACTGCGCTACAACGGACATTTTGGATGTATTGCCAATTCAGCGAGAGATTGGAGTCTTGGTTAGCAAGTAACTGCATCTGGTGCTAGCTCTAGGGCTGGCTCAATCTAGCCACTGCCTGCCAATCGAATTTATCGGCTTTGGGCAGTGGTTGAGGATCAGAAGGTGAGCAACCAAACATCCATCATCTAGCGCAGAGAAGTCAGTTGCTTTGCTGATGAGTTGCACCCATGAGTCATTAGATGATGACAATTGGAAACCAATACTGGTTACGTGACGGTTCGAACCACCATGAATAATGTTTCTGATTTGGTTGTATCTAGAGGCTGTCTCTTAAAAACAGAAACCATTAATGATCAAGAGTTTTACTGGCTAGAGAGTCCGCATTTTACTAGCAAGCTCTACAGCAATCTAGAGGAACTAACCGCTTTAGTCCAAACGCTACCCATTACCTTCAGCTCTGCTCAGCACTATTGGGATGATAGCTTCCGCTGTAGATTTCGCTTCAAGAGCTAGTTGTAGTACTTTGGACTCAATCCGCAAGGTCTTGTTGTTAATTGAGCTGAAGAAACTTTCGTAACTGATCCGCGATCGATTGCTTAGAGTGTCTCCCAGAGCTGTAGTACGAAGTAAGAGGGAGGAGGCGATCGCCGACGGTAAACATCAAGCTGACTCGGTAGGTGCTGCCATCACTATCCCGCGATTCTTCAACTCGCACAGCTTCAATCTCGTGGATTCGGCGCTCAGAAACTTTAGTCCCAAACAAGCCATGACGTTTGAGGATCAGGCTATCTGAGCTTCGGTCAAATTCACAGACGACGATTTCACCCATGCCAATGGCGACAGCAAGCCCCGCGATGACAAAAACGCTGCCGAACATAAACATGAACCAGCGGTCGTCCTGTTGAAGCGTTAAGGATGAGGCTTGAGGGCTGCTGAGAAAGGTACTGATTTGGGTAGCAATTTCTTGCTTGCCATTTTCTCCAGAGCTGTAGTAGTCGGTGAAAGGAACTTCGCCTTGGTTA
Source organism: Trichocoleus sp. FACHB-262 (assembly GCF_014696035.1). Lineage (NCBI taxonomy): Bacteria > Bacillati > Cyanobacteriota > Cyanophyceae > Leptolyngbyales > Trichocoleusaceae > Trichocoleus > Trichocoleus sp. FACHB-262. The sequence goes on from NZ_JACJPK010000046.1 coordinate 37,855, forward strand.
GTCACCAGCACGACTCGAAAGGTATCCCCATCGCTACTGCTACTCCGTTCCACTTTGGCGCTCTGCAAGCTATCAAGGGCCGTCTCTTGAGCAGCCAAGCCCAGTAGTCCTGCGGCTTTGAGCTGACAATTGCTCTGTACGGGTGCAGTACGGTTGCAGTTGAGCGTGATGACCTTGCCAAAAGTTGCGATCGCCGCTAAACCAGCCCCGGCAAATATGAGACCAAATAGCCATAACCAGATGGGGCGGTGCAATAGAGTTAATTGATTCGGGGTTTCTTTGACAACTTTCATGGCTACTTAGAAGCCTGGCTTTGATCAGCGTGCCCAGGTTACTCCTAAGGAATTCAACGTCAGACAGGAAATTTCCCGAACTGTTGGATGAGCTGAGCCGCAATGCGTTGGGCCGCACCAGGAGCGCCCATGCGATGCTGGCCGTTATCTGCAATGATTTGCAGGCGATCGGGGTTACTGAGTAGAGCTTCGATCGCTTTTGGTACTTGAGCAGGTTGCTGGACTAGCGTGATGGAACAGCCCAACAAGCGAGTTTGAGCTTCGGCAAAGGCAGGGGTAAATTGTGGCCCTTGTCCGGGTAGCGTGATCGCAGGTTTGCCTAAGCCCACAAATTGCTCGGTGGCGGTGCCTGCCATCGCGATCGCCAAATCTGCCAAGTGCAAGCAGTCATTAAAGGCTTGTTGGGTGAGTACTAGCGTGGCTTTGCGTTGGGTGAAACGTAGCGCAGTTGGGTCGGAACTGAAAATATGATTGGTGGTGCTGAGTCGCCAAGCTTGAGCTTCTAAGGGTTCGCGCAGCTTATCCAAATCTAAGCCAGGGGCGATCGCGCTTAGAAATAGCAGGGGGCGATTGGGAAAGGTTTCGAGTATTCTGGCGATCGCTTGGATGATTTGGTGCCAGTTGGCGTAGGCTTCGGGGGGCCGAGAACCAGGCAATAGAGCAATGGTCAGGGGTGGGTTTTCTTGGCTTTTGGTAGCGATCGCAGCGGCACTAGGCTCCAAGCTGTCCATCATCGGGTTGCCGAGGTCGAAAGCGGGAATTGACCATCGCTTCAGACCAGCAGTAGTTAGGTTGTCTCTCGGGAAAACCGCTCGGCATTTAGGGCGGCTCATCAGCCAACGTTCCCAAGGCAAATAAACCGAGCCTGACCAAGCCTCCATTTTTTCAAACCAGGAATTCCGGGGCAGTGGGCCTACTTCATCGCGCAGATAATATTCTGACTTGGCCGTGCCCACAAAAGCGTAGGGAGCACCACTCAGCCAAGCGAATAACAGCGGCACAATATCGCCCACTGCCAGAATGACTCCTCCTTCTTTCGCCCAAGTTTTCACGATTTTGATCTGCGCTAGCGTCAGTTGCAGCAAGCCGCCTTTGACGTCCCGCGCCAATTGCCGACCATCCATATAGACAAAGCCACCGGAGGGCATGGGTTTGACGGGACCAACGATCGCAATGTTGTGGTTGATATAAGCTTGACCTTTGCCGACGAGGGGAAGCGCGGCAATTTCTGGCGCTTGCGGTTGTTGCTGCAAGGCTTGCAAGATCCGCACCGCGATCGCATCTTCTCCGTGACCGTTACTTAGGCAAAGTATCTTCATCTGGTTCAATTAGCAGGCGTAGCAGATTGTAGCAGGCGATTCTCTATGAAGAGGCAGGCCAAGACTCACAACTCTTCTAGACTATCTCAGGGGCTGGCAACTACCGCCAATTGGCTGCAAGACGACCACCGAGATTTTGGTAAGCTAAGGAGTCTCTGGAGCCGCACTCGTCCGCGATCGCCCCTTCAAGTTCTCACAAGTTCTCACCAAGTTCTCGCCTCTGCGCCTGCGATCGCCATCAGCGGGGTAGCGAGGCAATGGGTAGCCAAGATGGAATCAATGTCAGCGAACCTCCTAGCCACACCAACTCAATTCTCCTCACTGGAACAAGCGCTGAAACATTTCTTTGGCTATGAAACGTTTCGTCCGGGCCAGCGTGAGATTGTGGAGTCTGCCTTGGAAAACCGGGATGCTTTGATTGTGATGCCCACAGGCGGCGGCAAATCCCTCTGCTTTCAGTTACCAGCTCTGCTCAAACCTGGTTTAACGGTGGTGGTGTCACCGCTGATCGCCTTGATGCAAGACCAGGTGCAGGCATTGCAAGACAACGGCATTGGGGCCACGTTTCTCAACAGCAGCTTGCATCCGATGGAGGCGCGATCGCGGGAGGTGGCGATTTTAGATGGCGAGATCAAACTGCTCTATCTGGCTCCAGAGCGCTTGTTGAATGAGCGGTGCTTGCCGTTTTTAGATTACGTGCGATCGCGCTTGGGCATCGCTGGGTTTGCCATCGACGAGGCTCACTGTGTTTCCGATTGGGGCCACGACTTTCGACCGGAATATCGCCAGTTGCAGCAATTGCGGCAGCGCTACCCGGATTTACCCATCATGGCTCTGACCGCCACAGCTACAGAGCGGGTGCGGCAAGACATTATCGAACAGTTGTGGCTGCAAGAGCCTTACATTCACACCGCCAGCTTCAATCGGCCCAATCTTTACTACGAAGTACGGCCCAAACCCAGCCCAAAGCAAGCTTACAAGGAGTTGCTACACCAGGTTCAACAAACCGATGGTTCAGGAATTATTTACTGTCTCAGTCGCCGCAAAGTCGAAGAGTTGGCCAGCAAGTTGCAGCAAGACGGAGTAGAGGCGTTACCTTATCATGCGGGGTTGAGCGACGAAGCCCGCAGTACCAATCAAACTCGGTTCATTCGAGATGATGTGCGGGTAATGGTGGCCACGATCGCCTTTGGCATGGGCATTAACAAGCCAGATGTGCGGTTTGTGATTCACTACGACTTGCCGCGTAGCATCGAAAGCTATTACCAGGAATCGGGTCGAGCAGGGCGAGATGGAGAACCTGCTCACTGTACGTTGTTCTTTGGCTTGGGCGACATCAAAACTGTTGAGTATTTGATTGATCAAAAAAACGATCCGCAAGACCAGTTAATCGCGCGGCAACAGTTACGGCAGGTGGTCGGTTACGCCGAGGGCACCGTTTGTCGCCGTACGATCCAACTAAGCTACTTTGGCGAAGGCTTTCCGGGCGACTGTGGCAATTGTGATCATTGCCTGTACCCACAACCGATTGAAGACTGGACGATTGAAGCACAAAAATTTCTTTCTTGCATTGCTCGCTGCCAAGAGCGTTTTGGCATGAACCACATTATTGATGTGTTGCGCGGCTCGAAAAATCAAAAGGTTTTACAAAATAATCACGACAAACTCTCCACCTACGGCATTGGCAAAGACAAGACCGCTGATGCATGGCGAATTTTAGGGCGGGCTTTGCTGCATCAAGGCTTGGTTGAAGAAACCAGCGACGGCTACTCAGTACTCAAACTCAATGCCCAAAGCTGGGAGATCTTGAAGAAGCAGCGATCGCTCTTGATTGCTGTACCTCCCACTCCTACCTATGCCGATGAAACTGATGCCGATGGCTTCAGAGCTGATGTAGAAGTTCTATTTCAACGGTTGCGATCGCTGCGGAAGCGATTGGCCGACCAGCAAGCCGTGCCTCCCTACGTGGTTTTCAGTGATTCCAGCTTGAAACTGATGGCGCAACAGCAACCGCAAACCTTGACCGAGTTCGCCAGGATTTCGGGAGTGGGTAGCCGCAAGTTAGAGCAGTATGGCGAAAAGTTTACGGCTGAAATCCGGGCTTATCGGCAAGAACAAGGCTGAGTTTAGCAGGCCAAGTTGAACGATGATCTCTCTTGGTGCTGATTAACAAGCAAATTTCCTGAGGCTAGTCTGATGGCGACCAGCACAAGCCTAGAGTGATATTCATGACAGCCAATCCTCCCCAAACTCCCTTGGATAGCCCAAACCCATTAGATAGGGCAAACCAGAAGGGCGATCGCAAATCAGTTGTTGCCGCTGGAGTTTTGTTCGGCTTGGGGTTTAGTGGATTTTTTGACGGTGTGGTTCTGCACCAAATTTTGCAGTGGCATCACATGCTCACTAGTGCAGGCTATGCCGATACCACCGTGGCGGGGCTAAAGCTGAATACCCTAGCAGACGGACTGTTTCATGTCGTCACTTACGCTTTTACCCTCAGCGGGCTAGTGGTATTGTGGCGGGCTTTAGAGCGTGGTAATTTGGCCTGGTCGTCAAAAGTGTTTGGGGGAGCCTTGCTGATTGGAGCGGGGACATTTGATGTGGTAGAGGGCATCATCGATCACCACATTCTAGGTATCCACCACGTCAAATCAGGCCCTAATGAATTGGCCTGGGATTTGGGGTTTCTCTCGTTGGGAGCGACTTTAGCCATTCTGGGTTGGCTGCTGCTACGCGCTGGTCAGCAACAACCAACTTACAAATAAAGCAACGCTAGCTTTACTGCTGAGTGGCAGAGCGGCCTTGCTTGGACAGCTTCACTAAGACGAAATAGCTAAGGCAAGCTACGTAGACGAGTAGACCCGCCACTCCGAGAAGGCCAAGAAAGGGGACGCTGGTGTTGGCGTGAAAATACTGCTTGAACAACAGCGGTGGATCAAACCAAACTCGACAAAATCTTGTATTTAAGGCTGTCTGAGAAATCGCACATTGTAGGAAAGGCAAGCTAGCTAAAGCTCCTAAAGCGCTATAGACAGTCATGGCCCAGCGCCAAGAATTAAATGCCAGCTTTAAAGGAGTCCGGGATTGATCGTTAATCTCTTCGTTGAGGTCAACCCAAAACCACAGCGCAATGGGAATGAGTACCCGCGCCATCAGCCCTGACATAAAACTGAGGGGCACTGCTGCAATCATCAAGTAGACCGTGACGGCTAGCAAGCTCGAAACCCGCCAGTAAATGGTTAACAGATGCTGAATGGTTTCATTTTTTTGCACGAAAGCCCAAATCAGCAGAATTAGAGGAAATAGGACAGCAAACAGAAGGGCCAGTCGGTAGTCTGTCCAAACTAGCGGTTCAAACCAGAGTTGATCTTGCATAACTCATCTACGGCGGAATTCACACAGAAAGCAATGACCTCCGTAGAGGCCAGGATTTGCCCCTCCTATCTTAAGACCCTCTGGCGGTCTTCAACAGGCGCATGAACCGAATGCAACAAACTACGTAATAAAGTCAGAAGAAGTTACAACTTTAGAAACCAGCACTTGAGGAGCGATCGCAGCTCTAGAATTGGGGCTGTTGTAGTTGGGAGTCTGAGACGAATCAAATACTTGCAATACTTTCAACAAAACGGCCACACCTAGGCCAACAATGAGGACCCAAGATATATCATTGCCACGTTCTGCTTCAGAGAGGTCGCGGCTAAAGTTGCAAGACAGGCATTGGAACACGTCGTTACCACGTTGCACGAGTCCTTTTTTGCCGCAATTGGGACATTCTGTGATTTGTGCCATAAGTGCCTCCCTGAAATCAGGGTGGTTCTCCTAAAACAGGTTAAAAAATGGTTTGGTCTGTAAAATCAGCGGTCTGTAAAGTCAGGATTTATTAAAATTGCACCTATCTCCATTGCAACAAAATCAACAGCAAGTCCCCTGAGCCTTGCGAGGGAATTCAGCTAGTTCGAGCGACGTATCCTGGGTTGCCATTACTTCCGTCGTCGTGGAGAGCGAGAGATAACCCAAAGGAGACTGGCGCTCAGGAGAGTAAAGGCGATCGCAGCTCCTCGCCATTGCGTTGGACTTGGAGGTTCTGCTTGGGCGAACGGTAGGTTGAAGAAAGCGATCGCAGCTCCTGCCACACCCAGCAAAGCGGCTCCAGCAATCAGACCCGAGGCGTACAAAACTCCTGCTTCCCGGCGGCGCTCTAAGCTCCGACGGGGCGACCAAGTTTCCACAGCCAGTCGAATTAAACCACCCACCATAATCGGAATTGAAAGGTGAATTGGTAGATACAACCCCACCGCAAACGCGAGCGTGGGCAAGCGCATCATTTCCACACAAGCGGCTAAAGCTGCACCAACTAGCACCAAGCCCCACGGTAAGTTGCCACCCAAAACCCCATCGATCACGAGCCGAATCAAGTTGGCTTGGGGCGCTTTGAAAGCTCCAGAGACAATATCGGCCCGGAACAGCTCCAATACTGCACTCATCACCAACCCAGTGGTGACGACCCCGACAATTTCGCCAATTTGTTGATTCCGGGGACTGGCTCCGATTAGAAACCCAGTCTTTAAATCTTGAGAAGTATCCCCCGCATTAGCTGCGGCAATACAAACCAAAGCGCCGATGGTGAGCACAGCGACTTTAGCTTCTTGAAGACTATAGGCCGAGCCAAACAACAGCGCACAAATCAGCACTGTCACAATCGTCATTCCCGAAATTGGGTTAGAAGAACTGCCGATGATGCCAACAATCCGCGAGGAGACCGTGACGAAAAAGAAGGAAAACACGACCACCGCTAAACCTGCTAATAGTCCTAGCGGACCCGCTCCTCCGGTTCGCAGCGGTAAAAACGCCACGAGCAAGCCAATGACGATTAAGCTGACTGCCACTAGGGACAAGGGCAGATCACGATCCGCTCGCTCAGCTTGCTGAGTACTGCGTTGCTTGAGGGCGATCGCGGTTAATCGCACCGATTCCCACAGTGTCGGGGCAGACTTGACCAAGCTAAACAAGCCGCCAAACGCCACGGCCCCCGCGCCGATATAACGAATGTAGCGGCTCCAAATGCTGAAGCTATCCATATCGGCAATGCGAGCTACCGTCTCCGGAGGAATTGGCGTCGGTACACCACTGCCAAACAAGTAGATCAAGGGCATGATTACCAGCCAGCCGATCGCCCCTCCTGCCAAAATCACCGCCGCGATCGCAGGGCCGATGATGTAACCCACCCCTAGCAATTCTGGCGTGACACTCGCCCCAATCGAAGTCCGAAAGCCCGCTTGGGCGATCGCCACATCCGGTTCCGCAGGCCAAAGTCGGCCAAAGCGCTCTAGAGCTGAGTACAAAGCACCCACACCCAGACCACTAAACAACAGCTTGGCTTGCGGTCCTCCCGCCTGAGAGGCCACTAAAATTTCGGCGCAAGCAGTTCCTTCTGGGTAGGTGAGCCGTCCATGCTCCTGCACGATTAGAAACCGGCGCAGCGGGATCATAAATAGTACGCCCAGCAGCCCGCCCAAAAGCGACAGCGGAAAAATCGGCCAGAAACCTGGTGTTTCGCCCCACAGGTACAGCACTGGCAAGGTAAAAATTACCCCAGCCGCTAAAGATTCTCCAGTCGAGCCAATGGTTTGAACCATATTGGTTTCGAGCAAGCTGCCTTGGCGCAACGCCCGAAACACTGCTACCCCGATTACCGCCGCCGGAATTGAAGCCGAAACCGTCAGCCCCACCTTCAATCCCAAATAAGCATTCGCCGCGCCAAAAAGAATCCCTACCGCCACCCCCACCAGTAACGACTTGGGTGTCAACTCAGGCATCTCAGATTCATTGGGCACCACAGGTGTATAACGTTCCCCTGGAGGCAACGCCTGGTAAGCTTCCCGTGGTAGTACCATCTTCGGCTGCGTCTTGCTTGGCATAGAAACTGATTTTTGTGTTTAGTGAATCGTCAAATTCGGTTTTGCGAAATAGATTATTCAAAATTCTTGATGAATCGCGGTGTCGGAAGTGACGAACTGACTCTAGAAGCGAAGCGATCGCCTGATCCCATCAATTTCTAGCCATGTGACCGCATCCAGTCAGACCCCTAAAACGCTAAACTTTGGAGCGTTAGATCCGCATGACATTCTCGACATTGCCTATGACCGTTTTGCTAGCTGCCGTCACGCCGCAGGTTGCCCAAAACCTGATTGAATTGGCTTTTGACATCGTACCGAGAGTCTTTGGGGCCATTGGTATTTTGGTCCTGACTCGCTTGGCGATCGGTTTGGTGGGACGGGTGATGCGGCGGACCCTCAACCGCACCGAACCCACCATTCGCAAATTTTTGGTGCAGGCTTCCGAAATCATTACGTTAGTCGTAGGCATCAGCGCTGCTTTAACCGCTTTAGCAATTCCCACCGCCACCCTAGTCACTGTCGTGGGTGCCGCAGGTTTGGCGATTGGCTTAGCGCTGCAAAACACCCTGTCCCACTTCGCGGCAGGCATCATGCTCATCACCTTCCGTCCCTTTGAAGTCGGCGACTATGTAGAAGGCGCAGGCGTATTCGGCGTAGTCGATAGCATCGGCCTGTTCTACACCACCCTAGTCACACGCGACAACGTCAAAATTACCGTTCCCAACAGCAACCTGTTCAGCGGCACCCTGAAAAACATGACCACCTTGGGCACCCGCCGCGTCGATCTAGAAATAGATATTGGCGATCGCCCCATCGACTCCACAATCACACTGTTGCTAGCCCTAGTACTCCCCCACCCTTTAGTCCTCAACGATCCCAAACCCACCTGCCACGTCCACTCGGTTTCCCCAACTACCACAATTTTGTACCTACGACCCTGGTGTGCTGCCGAAGCTTACGAACAAGTGCGATCAGAAATTCAGCAAATGGTGAAAGAAACCCTACAACAACCCGACCCCACCCCAGATCCAAACACAGACCCAGAAGCCGAAATCACCGACTACTAGACCTAAGAGCCAAATAATTCAATCAACAAACTCCCAACAATCCGAGACAACACCTTCACCATGCGCTCTGGAGGGGGGTTGGGGGACGCAGCCGTCCCTCAATCGGGGGTTTGGGGGAGAATCCCCCAAGGCTGTTTCCCACAGAGGTGAGCAACTAACCAAAAAAGTAAAAAACCTGACAACTGCACCAAAGCACAGCTATCAGGTTTGAGCGACTTATCACCTCAAGAATTTGCGGGTTACGCTCCCACCTTTTGCAACTCCTTCTCAGCAGCCGGTTGGCTCATCAGCTTCTGGTACAGCTCACTTAACTGTGAGGCTACACCTTCCCAACTGAAGTAAGTTTCTACCCGATGTCTCGCCGCCACCCCTAACTGATTGCGCCAAGTTGCATCACTCAAGATCCGATCGAGCGCCTCAGCGAAGGCAGCATCATCTTGAGCGGGTGCCAGTAGACCCGTCTCTTCCGGGACTACCGTAAACTGCAAACCACCCACATCACTCGCAACCACAGGAGTGCCACTCGCCATTGCCTCAATCGCGACGAGACCAAACGGTTCGTAGTGGCTAGGTACCACACATACATCCGCAGCAGCGTAGAAGGCGGGTAACGTGTCGTCACCTAGACGACCAGGGAAAATAGTCATGTCGCTCAGACCTAGCTCCTTGACAATCCCCTCAATGCGATCGCGCTCCATGCCATCGCTTTGTCCCGGACGACTACCGCCACCAATCACCAACTTCAGGTTCGCTTGATCGCGAAACTTCGAGCGACCTACCGCCCGTACTAAGGTTTCAATGCCTTTGCGAGGGTCAAATCGTCCCACATAAAACACCACCTTATCTTCAGGATTAAGGCCCAGCTTTTCCCGTGCTTCTAATTGTGAGAACGAGCCAAACCGCTGAATATCAGTACCACAAGGAATAATGTCAATTTTGCCGCGAGTGGAAACCAGCGATCGCATGTGCTCCCGCTCTTGAGGACTAGTTGCTACAATGCGCTCAGCCGTTTCTAGACAAGTTTTTTCTGTAGCTAGACGAGTGCTAGCAATCAGAGGAATTGTAGAAATTGACTTGTACTTCACCGCTCCTAAAGAGTGGTAGGTATGCACTTGTTGAATTTTTTTGCGTTTTTTTAGCTCCATTCCCACCCAGGAAGACATCCAGTAGTTGGTGTGAACAACCGGATACTCAATCCCAGACTCTGCCTGAAAATCAAGAAACTTTTGCAAAAATTCTGGCAGAAACTCGAAGATCTCATCCCGAGGTACAAAATCCTTAGGGCCTGCAACTAAACGAATGGTGCGGCAGTTAGGAGCATGCTCCACAATAGCGGGTTGGTCGGCACTGCTCTGGCGGGTAAACATATCTACCTGCCACCCTTGGCGGGCTAGTGCTTCACCCACTTGCCGTACGTAAACGTTTTGTCCCCCAGCCTCTTCTTTGCCAATCTCGATTGCAGGGTCGCCGTGGACGGAAATCAGGGCGACATGCTGATTTTTCAGAGAAAACATGGCTTTAAGCTTATACCTAAAGTTAATAAAAAACTGAGCGAAATGGCTCTCAAAAATTGCTTTTGCTCTTACGATTCAAATACTAGGATTAGCGGCTGCTGAAGGCATCAGTCAGAGGATATATCTTGCTAAATCCAGGCTTTTGATAGCAAATAGAATCGAAAGACTAACTGAGGATATTCCTATAAAAACAGCTCCGGAGAACCACGTTTTGTCTTGTGCATGGAACCTCTCCCGTTCGCTAAACTTCAATGAACTTCTTGCTTGAAAACCTGATGTAGCCTATAAAAACTACAAATTGAGCACAGAGCTATCTCAGATCTTGGAATCACTGATTGAGTGATTCAGCATTGCGGTACCAGAAGGTTTATTAAGTTTGCTCGATAGTATACTACGTTAATTCATTATTTTTCAAAAAAAAGTGAAATTGCTGGCTGCGATGAAAATTCAATTAATTTTGAATCTAAATTTTATTGCTGTTATCTAAAAAAGCGATCGCCTTCACCATTACGTATTAAACCCAGGCAACATATTGGCGAATTACAGTTAATAAATCCAGCGGGGATCACGCCATAATCAAACCTTTAGCTGGTTAACCGTGAAAACGAGTTGTGCCCACACAGGATTTATTGGTGCAATGTAGCCCATCCGTGCTAGCCGAGAGATAATCTCAGTAGAATTTAGATAAATAAAGAAAATATTAATTTTTGAGCAGCCAAATATGTTTATTAGCAACTGAAAAGTCGTGCTGGAAGATGCAGTGGGCTAGCGCTAGACTGCTTAAATTTGCTAGGTCATGGTCAACTCTAATTATGAGTTGAGGGATAGAAGGCGCGATCGCTGGCGTTTAGCAGCATAGCCACCCAAGCAAATCCAAACTGTATCACTCTGAACAATGAGCGATAGACATTTAGCTTCGGTATGAGTTGCAGTGAGGTCAATAACAATCAGTTTTGCTGGCAAACGCCTGGTAATTGGCCAGGATGAACTTTTTAGACATTCTCTGCAAAAAAATAGTCAAATAATTCCAACAGTACGGTAGAATGATTGAGCTTCATGGCCACGGCTTGCCGCAGAGCCAGCAAACTATCTACCGAAAGTTATAGGTTGCTGTGTTCATTCTGAGAAAAGTCTGCTATGATAGTTTACCGTCACCCTGGAGAGGTGGCTGAGTGGTCGAAAGCGGCAGATTGCTAATCTGTTGTACGAATCGTAAGACCGTACCGAGGGTTCGAATCCCTCCCTCTCCGTTCAAAAAGAACATTCAAGACTGAGGCTCAGAGCTATCTGGGTCTTTTTTGTTTGCAGCGCTCTGCTCGTAACAAACTTGAGTTTCCCCAGCAATTCAGTCATGATTCATTTGCACCATAGAAGAGTACTAGGTCCAAATGAAAAATTTTGCTTCAGCAAGTGGTCTGAGGCCTCGCCTAGCAATCACTTTAGCCATCACAACTTTAATTACAGGTTTACTCGCGACCGCCTGCCAAGATGCCACTAACACCAATCAAGGCAACCAAGGCCAGAACAGCTCGACTGATTCGACTCCCGCTGCCTCTACTGCTAATGCCAAGGGCTTGAAAATTGGTTCCTTGCTGCCCGCTACAGGGGACTTAGCACCGATCGGTCAGGCCATGCTAGCTTCTGTGCCCTTGGCCGTGGACCAAGCCAACCAATGTGGGGGCGTGAATGGTGAACCTGTGACGCTGGTAGCAGAGGATGACCAGACTGATCCCACCGCAGGTGCTGAAGGGATGACCAAACTGGCTGAAGCAGATAAAGTTGCTGGTGTAGTCGGCTCGTTTGCTAGTAGCGTTTCTAGTGCCGCTGTGGATGTAGCGGCTCGCAACAAGGTGATGCTGATTTCACCGGGAAGCACTAGCCCTGTGTTTACAGAACGGGCAAAAAAAGGTGACTTTCAAGGGTATTGGGCTCGAACTGCACCCCCCGACACCTATCAAGCCAGAGCTTTGGCTAAGTTGGCGAGCGATCGCGGCTTCAAGCGAGTTTCAACGGTCGTGATTAACAACGACTACGGCGTTGGGTTTGAAAAAGAATTTGTGGAAGCCTTTAAAAAACAAGGTGGCACCGTGGTCAATGAAGCCAAGCCTACCCGCTATGACCCTAAAGCCACCACCTTTGAAACGGAAGCTGCCGCTGCTTTTGGCGGTAAACCCGATGCAGTCGTGGCTGTGCTTTACGCTGAAACGGGAAGCCTACTGCTGAAATCTGCTTATGAGCAAGGCTTGACGGAAGGAGTCCAAGTCATGTTGACTGACGGCGTCAAGAGCGATGAATTTCCGAAACAGGTAGGCAAAACGAGTGACGGCAAATTCATCATTACCAACGCGATCGGGACAGTGCCTGGAGCTGATGGCAAGTCTCTGGATGCATTAGCTAAGCTTTGGCAAGAAAAGAAAGGACAATCCGTCAGCGCCTACGTACCGCACTCTTGGGATGCGGCAGTGCTGTTGATGCTAGCGGCAGAAGCAGCCAAGGCGAATACCGGGGAGGGAGTACAGAGCAAGTTGCGGGATGTAGCTAATGCGCCCGGCACAGAAGTTTCGGATGTTTGTGAAGGGTTGAAGCTATTGCGTGCTGGCCAAGATATTAACTACCAGGGTGCTAGCGGCAACGTGGATATTGACGAAAATGGGGATGTCATTGGTAGCTACGATGTCTGGAGTGTCAAAGATGATGGCACGTTAGCCAATATCAGCAAAGTGAAGCCTGAATAGGAAAGCCTCAGGGTCAGGGAGAGTCAAGCGATCGCCCTCAACCTGAAAGAAAATCAAGCACCTAAAACGGACCCCCTGTCAGCTAACCACAGCTTCAGGGGGTTCAATTAACTTAGGCTCACTCAGCGAGCAAGACCTTAGCGAGAAGTGAAGTTATAGCCAACGCCTAGTAGCAGACCAATATCCGTATCATCAAACACGGCAGCGTTGACAGCAGCAGTCGCAGTGAATTGTGGGGTGAGAGGCACATCAACACCGCCAGTCAACAACAGTCTGACTACATCACTGTCTCCAGTTGTAATCGCGACACCTGCACCCACATAAGGAGCGGCTGAGATGCCAATCTCATCAGCGGTGTAGCTCGGAAAGTCTAGTGTGACTGGGATCAAGATGTCTGCATCATCCCCGATCATCACGGAAGGTCTGACCGAAATGGTTCTGGTTAAACCAATTTTGCTGAGGACCGTGAAATTCGTATCACCCAGCGCGGTATCTCCAGTAATGCCCACGTTAAGACCGACACCGACGTAGCTAGAACCAGAACGAGTGCCACGACCAGGCTCAACAGATTGAGCAATTTTTGGTGCTTCTGTTTCGGTGGTAGGCACTGCCGCTTCATCCGTGGTAGGAGCGATCGCAGGTTGCTCGTTCAAAACTTGAGCAGAAGTAACAGTGGTTCCAGGAACGGGGGCTGTCTTAGCCGTCTCTACAGACATCTCTGGAGACATCTCCGTAGACATTTCTGCGGATGCTTCCGGTAGTGCTTCTATCGCTGCCAATGGAGCAGCAGCTTCTACTTGAGCGGTAGCAGAGCTAGTAGACTCCGTGTGGTTGGCAAACAACGTCGGCGCAGTGGCGCTGAAAGAATAAGTATTGGCAGACTCAGAGACTTGCGTCGCAGTAACTGTCGTGTCAGCCGTATCAGGCTGGGTCGCTACTTCGGGCTGAGCAGACGGCGTTGCTAAAGTTGTCTCAACGGGCGTGGTGGTTTCGGCTTGAGCTGACAAGGTACCACAAATCACCAATAGAGCGCTGAGGCTGAGTAGGGAAGAAACGCGTCTAAAAAAAGTCATGTTCACAAGCACTCCTCAATGTATCTTGAACTAAAACTTAGGCCAACCTAAAGCTTTAGCTAGCTCTCGTTATCTTTCGCTATAGGTAAATGTATCGGCAAATTGACCGCCATACCGCTAATTTAGGGAATTTTGAACAATTTCGCCACTTCCTAAGACATAGATTCTGCTTTAATTCGTCTTGAGAGGATTACTAGCTTGTAGCGAGTTTTACCAGCATCCAGCAACTTCTAGGGGATAATCTTAAACACTGTCAGCCGCGATAGAAGCGATCGCAGCGGCAACTTGCTGCGACACAAATGGCAGAATCGCTTCGTTCTGGCTGTGGGCTTTGCCTTCCGTAAAAACAACTAGAAGATAAGGTGGTTGTCCCGCAAGCTCAACATAAGCAGCGTCATGGCGCACTTGACTGGTTAAACCTGCTTTCGACCAAACCTGGGCCGCCTGAGGTAAACCTCCGCCTAAGAAGCCAGTAACTTGATTTTCTGGATCAGCCGCTAAGTCGTTCGGGTCGAGGCTGCGCTTCATTAAGGCCATCATGGCTTGCGATCGCTCGGATGACACTGCTACCCCTCCCACAATGCTGTGTACCAGACGGGCCGATGCTTCTGTCGTCAGCATATTGCGGTTTTCCATCAGTTCTCCTAAAAACGCCCGCTCGCGGCCATAGGCACCATCACACCAAGTTTTCTGGTTGAGATTGATGGTTTCCAGTTCTGACCAACCCAACGATTGAAAATAGCGGTTGACTAGATTGCGCTGCTGTTTCCAGGTTTCAAAAGGCCCAGGGGGTAGTTCTGGGCCGCTAGTTGTGCCAGTCAAAACATCAACTACTAAGCTAGTCGCATCATTGCTAGAATCCACAATCATGTCACGGGCGGCTCGCTCTAGCTCGGCTGACGGCTGAATCATGCCTTTTTCTAGCCATTCATGCATTGCCACCAGGTAGAACAATTTCACTACACTCGCTGGGTAGATTCGCTCCACTCCTCGATAGCTAAACCCTCTCACGGCATGGTTCCAGAAGGCGTCTGGACTTAAGGCACCTCCAGTATTGACGGGGACTGGGGGATCATAAACTACCAAGGTAAGCGCGATTTGGTTGCGAGCCAATCCGGGAAACTCGGCCCAGGTCGTTTCCAGGACGCGATCGCCCAGGGTTTCAAGCTGTTCGTCTTTACGGAAAAATGCCATTGTGACTCGATGGTTAACTTACTTAGTAGAGGAATAGGATATAGCAGTCCTAAAGGATTTGGCAGGTTGGTGGAGTGTGCCTATAACAACCCATTTGAGATTGCTCTAGCAGTATCACTTATACCAGTCTGGCTGACTCTGGGTAGCGGCACGAATCAGCAGTTTTTCGCGGCCTCTGGTTTCAGACCCGATTATGCATAAAACTAAGTGATTACTACTAAGTGCTTCTCTCCCTTTTTGATTCATGGTTTCTCTCACCGACTTACAAGCAGCTTTCGAGGTTAGCTCCTCTCAGCCAGTAGAGTATCAGTGCCAAGCCCACTTAAACCTTTACGACGGTCCAGAAAGCGATCGCTTAGCTACCCAAGCGGCCAAAGGCAGGCATTTACAGATCCTATCGATTCCAGCAACAAGCTCTAATGGTGCGACAGCTATCCCAGTGCGCTTGTGCGAGGACGACTACCCCGGCTGGCTGCGAGTTGAAGATGTTGCGGAACTGGCAATTGCAACCACAGCGTATCAAGCGATCGCTTTGAGCGCAGCAGAAATTCAAACTCGACTACCAGAGGCGATCGCCTTTACCTACGCGGCGATGCAGCAAGCAAACTATTATCTCTGGGGTGGCACTGTGGGACCGAATTATGATTGCTCTGGGTTAATGCAGGCGGCTTTCACCTCTGTGGGTATCCAGCTACCAAGAGACGCTTATCAGCAAGAAGCATTTATTCAGCCTGTGGCGATCGAAGAGTTGCAGCCAGGAGATTTAGTTTTCTTTGGCTCTCCTGCCAAGGCAACTCATGTGGGCTTATATGTTGGGGATCATTCCTACATCCATAGCTCAGGTAAAGAGCAGGGCCGAAATGGTATTGGCATCGATCGCCTGTCTGAGCAAGGAGATATTGTGAGCCAAACTTATTATCGACAATTACGAGGTGCAGGCCGTGTAATGGCTAGTTATCAACCGCAGAGTTGAGTTGGATGCGGTAAAGATAATTGCGATCCTGAAACCATTGCGACTGTCCTACTGCAACTGTAGTTTTGTAATCGCTTGGCTGGTTCGTTTGCTCTAGCAACTGAAGCAATTGTTTTGAAGGAGAGTATAGAAAAACATATTTAAATTTCTGGACTGAGTTTTTTAGCTCAGTCTGAAAATTTTGCTCTTCTAGTCTTGACCTCTCAAATAGTTGAAATTGAGTTTCAGGCTTTAAAAGATAGCTTAAGGGCAATACAAAAGTAAGGTTGCTATCGCTAATAATCAGGGGTTGAGGGGCTTGATTGATTAGTGGTGCCACTTGTAAGTTGATCGAGCTAGAACCCTTCCACCAGTCTTTAGCCTGAGCGCTAGCGGCACAAGAAATGATGCCAACAGAGAGTAAAACCGCAAAAATAGAGCGCCATAGTCTTTGCTGGCTTACTTTTGCCTGGACCCTAAAAAGTTGTTGAGTGAATAAGTAAGAAACCGCTAGATGAACACCCAAGTAAGAAGGCACTAAATACCGAGAGAGGATCGATCGCCTCCCTCCCCAAATCAAGTCAGGAATTATTTGGGCTAAAGCTGTAACACCAATTAGTAGTAAGACAAATAGCCAAACTTTCTTGGGAGCATGGCGGCAAAGAAAATAAATGGCATATAAAACTAGAACCAGAAAAACAAAAGAAACAAGTTGATTGTTTTTAGGATCGTTGAAATCTGAAAAAATACTACTTAAGTTAGCTTGCCAATAAGTAAAGCGTTTAAATAAACCAATCTTAAAAGAAGCTACCCAACTAGTCGTAGTTTTCACCCGACTAGAGCTACTTAAAATCACCCAAACCCAAGGAGTAAAAGTAATACAGCCAAAGAAAGAAGCAATTAAGTAGAATATTGTAGGTTTGCTTTTGAGTTTTTCAGTTAGTAAAACGTACAATCCGTGAGTTAATAAAACAAAAACAAAAAATAAATGGGTATACAGTCCTAATACGATCGCTGCTGCATAAATTATCCAACTATTCCTCGATAAAGTACGCAGTCCTCGAAGCAGCGAGGCACTAGATATTAGAATAAAAACCGTCCATAAGCTATACTGGCGTGCCTCTTGAGCCAGCATTAAATAAAAAGGAGAAACTGCAACAAGGGCGATCGCAATCCAACCCGACAAAGGACTCTCGAATAACTCTATACAAAGCCAGTATAAAGCAGGAAATATAAAGAGACTGACGAGAGCAGACAGAACTCTAGCACCAACAGGATGATCTAACCAATCTATCCAAAATCGACTAATTAAGTAGTACAAAGGAGGATGCTCTGGATTACCTGCCAAAGCCTTGACAGTATCAGAAAAGCTTTTTTCTAAACTAGGATATTGATATCGTTGGATTTCCTGATTGCTAATAATCTTGCCGTTGTAAACTTGGTCAGTAAATTCTTGGCTAGTATAACCTTCGATCCGAAGAATACCCCGCACTTCATCAACGGTATAAACCTTCTGATCAAGATTAATAAACCGAAAAATAATACTCAAGCTCAAAGTTAGAATAATTAAAGCTTTAAACCAAGTGAATGATGAAAACCTTTTGGAAAAAGTCATAACGAGTGGCTGCTTAAGAGAGTATTAGTCTTTCGTGATTCTTTTGTCTATCAAGTCTGAAAGCAGAATATGCCAATTAAAAAGTAAATGTAGTTGATTGCATTTACTGTCTTCTTCTTCGTGCAGTTTGCTTGAAATAAATTGTAACTTCATTGCATTAATGAGGAATGCTTATCAATTGACTGAATTTCAAAACTTAATCCATGCTCAGATATAAAAAACTTTCTATCTTGGCGTTAAAGATTGCAAGAGAATAGTAGTTATTATTCTGGTTTTTGTATTGATTGATGCAATTTACGAATCAATATATGTTCTGGCTGGATTTTGTTTAACAATTTCTTGCTTGTTTTAGTCGCTTGTTTACACTAAACTAAGCAAACATCTTATTCGAACATATTAAATTGGTTCTATAGTTTCACAATGACTTTATTAACTCTTTAACTCAGTTAGCCGTTCTGAGAAGTTTGTGAGACTGTAGTGAATAAGCTAACAGCCAATCAGTTAATGCCGGGATACTGATAGCATTGCCGCAAACCATCTTTAGGTATCTTGAAGAGTCAAAAGGATTAGTAATTACCACAATGAGCAACTTACTTAGCACCCGCTCTCAAGCTTCGAATCCTGCCTTCTCTGATCCGACACCTCAAGTGTCTGTCATCGTGCCGATTTACAATGAAGTCCAGAGTCTCCCTCACCTAATCGAAGCGATCGCCACGGCTGTCACTGAGAGCCAGATTAGTTATGAAATTGTGTGCGTGGATGATGGCTCCAGTGATGGCTCGACTGATTTGCTCAAGCAGCTAGCCCAGGCTCGGACTGATTTGCGGGCCGTCATCCTGCGACGTAACTATGGGCAAACAGCAGCGATGTCAGCTGGCTTCAAGCATGCTTCTGCTAAGGTGCTGATTACCTTGGATGGTGATTTGCAGAACGATCCAGCCGATATTCCTCACTTGCTGGCTCGCTTGGAAGAAGGATATGACTTGGTAAGTGGCTGGCGTAAAGCAAGGCAAGACGCGGCTTTAACCAGACTTTTACCTTCCAAAATTGCTAACTGGCTAATTGGCAATGTAACTGGCGTGAAACTGCACGATTACGGCTGCTCTCTGAAAGCCTATCGAGCGGAACTCGTTGCAGACATGAATCTCTACGGAGAGCTACACCGCTTCTTGCCAGCCTTAGCTTTTATTGAAGGGGCGCGCATCACTGAAATTCCAGTGCGTCATCATGCGCGACGCTTTGGTCAGAGTAAGTATGGTTTAGGTCGGACCCTTCGAGTCTTGATGGACTTGTTTACCATCTTCTTTATGAAGAAGTTCTTGACTCGCCCAATGCATGTCTTCGGCACTTTTGGTTTGGCATCAATGATAGGTGGTGTGCTACTGGGCAGCTATTTGACGTTTCTGAAGTTAGGTTTGGGACGAAGCATTGGCGATCGCCCGTTGCTGATTCTGGCGGTGGTATTGTTCCTGGCAGGAATCCAGTTATTTAGTTTTGGTTTGCTCGCAGAACTGCTGATGCGGACTTATCATGAATCTCAAAATAGACCTATCTACCGGGTGCGTGAAGTCGTAGGCACAGAGACAGAAACTGTTTAGCGATCGCTAAATCAAAAAATTTTGCTACGCAAAGGAATCGCGTTCTGTCTCGACTCCGATCGCATGGTGGGCATCGAGGGCTTGAGCGATAAACCATTGCAACCTGTCTACAAAAACAGATTCGGCAAATTCTTCAGCCCGCTCAATACAAGCAGCGGAGGAGAACCGGAGTCCTTCAAATTCCTTGAGGGCATCCACCAAGCTTTCGACTGTGGGTTGAGGAAAGAGTAGTCCAGTTCGGTAATCTAACACGACTTCTCGCAATCCACTTTGCTGGGACGCAATGACAGGAATACCATGTCCCATTGCTTCAACCGCTTCTCGGCTAAAGTCAGCACTGCTACAGGGAAAAACTAAAGCTTTGGCTTCTGCATAGAGACTGGGCAAAGCATCTTCCGGAGCCTCTCCTAGAAATTTCACCTCAGGGCCAGCCAGACTACGGAGTGAGTCCAAATATTCCGCATCATGGCCTGTGCCTACAATCCACAGGGGGCGATCTAGCTGCGTGCAAGCTCTAACTACCAGATCCACTTGCATTTGACGAGTTAGCTTGCCGACATAGAGGTAGTAGCGATCGCCTACCTGGCCTTCGCCATGTACTTTAATCGGGGGCGGAATCACCTCTGCTGTAAGGTTATAAAACTTACTAATACGGCGGGCGGCAGTGTGGGAACTCGTGATGTAGCGATCGACCCTTTGTGAGGCATAAAAGTCATATTGCCGTAAGCGACTATCTAGCCAAGTGTCATACCAGCGAAGAGATTGGGAATGCGATCGCAACCGTTCCCATAGATGGCGGGGCGGTGTGTGGCAATAACTAACGTGTAGTGTTTCGGCTCTGGTCAAGACTGATTTACTCACGAAATCACCAGACGAAGAAATCACTAAATCAAATTCAGATAGGTCTATGTTTTCCCAGAGGTAGGGAAGCAAGCCTCTCCAGCGATGAGGATGAGCGATGCCAGGTAGCTTTTGGGCAAATGTGGTCCGAATATCCCAGCTTGCAAAGCGTTTAGCCTCAGTGCCTAAGTGCTGATAGTCCACAAAAGCCGTGTAAAGTGGTGCGTCTGGATAAAGACGATGGATAACCTGGAGCACCCGCTCTGCATCTCCATACTCACGCAGGTAGTCATGCACCAAAGCGACTTTGATGTTGGCTGCCATCCTCTGTTACTCCCCTCGCCTTCATTGCTAGCAAACATCGCCGATCGCAGATGCTTCCTGGTTACTTAGTTACTTATAGCAAGAGCTGAAGTAAAGCGAGTAGGTTGAACCATGCCCTTGCTGGGGCGATCGCTTCAGCAGCTAGACAAATCTCGTTACCAAATTTATCCATTTGGAGCAGCCTGTTGGGCGGAACGTGCAAGCGCGAAACGGATTCTTAATCAGTAGCGATCGCTTTAATGGAGGAACTGTAATGCAATTCCCAATGTTTCTGAGTCTGGGTTTGCTGCTAGCCTTAAGCCCCAATGCTTTAGCTACGTCTGCTGCTATGTCTCCGTTCTTAATAGCTGACGATTCAACTTTGTCAGCTCAACTCTTCTCGCAACCTCGCCGTGGAGTTCGGCAATCTGTAGTTACTCTAGAGCGAACCGCTTGTTTTGGATTCTGCCCAATGTACAAGCTAACCATCTACGCTGATGGCAGAGTTATTTATGAAGGTAATCAGTTCGTCAAAGTTAAGGGAATTAAAACTACTCGAATCAGCCCCCTGAAGGCTAGACAACTAATGCTGGAGTTTCAGCGAATGCAATACTTCAACTTGCAAGATCGATATGAAGGCGGACCTACGGACGCTCCTTCTGCGATTACTTCTTTCCAAATGGGTCGTAGGTTCAAAACGGTACATCATTACCTAGCCTCACCGGATGCGCCTCAAACGTTGACAGATTTAGAAGCCAAAATAGATGCGACTGTCAACGTGCAGCAATGGATTGGCCTAGATGCAATTATCAACGTGCATCATGTGGATTGGGACGGAAAGTGAGCGTATCCCGGTTAATAGAACTAAATAAGTTGTTGAGCTAAACCCATAGCGCGATCGCCCTTTATGCCTTAGCCATAATTCGCGATTGCCAAAGAATAAAATCAACATTACGTATCGCTAGCGACGTCAGCAATTAGGGAATTTTAGGAGCAGCATCCGCAATCAGCCACTAATAGACGGTAGTTATGGCTCGAAGTGGTGCTAAATGGCACTCAAAACTCAGCGATCGCGACACGACGAGAACCCTAAATGAAACTATTAACCTCCCTTACGCTAACTGCTATTACGTTCGCGATCGGTACGGTGGTGGCTCCGCCGACTCAGGCTTGGTGGCCTGAAGGCGCAACCCTATCGGAAATGATTCCGCTGGGCACTTATATGCGAAACGATGGTAAAGAAACCATTACCCTCACCAATACCACGACGAAAACCTGTAATGCCCGTGGTTGCTTGACTCGTAAGATCGCCAGCAAAGAGTTAGGCCCCTATTGGATGGCTTTTGATGATGATGCTTCCGAGGCCAACGGCTACTTTCGTTATGAGCCACGTCAAGGCTACTTAGAGTATCTCACTAAGACTCGGCAGTACAAATATTATCAGTCTCGCTAGGGCATGGACATCCAGATCCGTCTAGCTCGACCAGAAGACCTCGATCGCGTGATTGAGTTACAAACCCAAGCTCTAGAAATCCTCAGTTCTGCTAACTACAATGCCCAGCAAATTCAGGCGTTGGTCACAGGACAAGCAGCTTGGCGGGGACGCGATGAGGTGATCTTTCTGGCGGAGTCCGCAGGTGAGCTAGTCGGTTTCTCTGGTTTGTCAACGCAGAGACCACAAATTACCGCAGTTTATACTCATCCTCAGTTTGCTCGCCAGGGGATTGGGACTCAAATTTTACAAGCACTAGAAGCAGCCGCGATCGAAAAAAGATATCCCTCCATTTGGGTCATCTCATCGCTCACAGCTGTTGCTTTTTATCAAGCCAGAGGCTACAAGCTACTTCGCAAAACTGGCTTTCGGGCTGAGGGATGTGAGTGGATTGATTGCGTTGTATTAGACAAGCAGCTTTTCTCAACTGCTAACCCAGCAAAACATTCTACCTATATCCCTTTGATCGTGTTGATGAGTTTGCTAATAGCAGCTTTGATTTTGGCGTTGCTTCGGTAGCATTAGCGATCGCAAAGTTGGCGCTGCCTGTTCTAGGGGCTGAAAAAAGAGAGCAAAAAATTAGAGAGGATAGATGGCTACCCTCTCCAATCGTACAAGTTTAGCTTTGCTGTTGGTTTAGACCAGCCGCTCATAACAAGAACGAAACTTGCGTTTGGCTGACTTGCCAGAGCTTGTGGAGTAGAAACTCTAGGCGATCGCTCATTACGGCAACGAAGATACCTTCATGAGCATCGACTTCTGGGGCGATCCACATCCCACGCAGGCTGACCTCAACGTAGTCATCACAGACTGAGCAGAGCGCGATCGCCTTTCCTTCTCGCCGAATTGCAGCTTCTAGTATTGGTAACTCAGGGAGATCCGCAGGCAGCAAAAAGGCAGCTCGGCTGGGTTCCAGATGCAAGTTCTGAGACATTCGCAGCGCTAAGATGGCACGTCGGGCTACCAGCTCTTCGGGTGATTGAGCTAGCCGCTCTAAGTGCAAACCCATGTCAGTGTAGGTGAGTTTCAGCATGGAGGTTTCCTTTGGTGCATACCATTAGGGGCGAGGATGCGATTCCTCTGTTCTAGTCAGTGTGGGCTTGCCAGAACTGTTCGGCAAAGGCGATTGTGGGATGGATAGGCGCTTTGGGTTTAGTTCGGAGGGTCATGCCTGCTTCATGGGGAGTGCGGTCTCCTTTGTGCTGATTACACCGTTCGCAGGCTATAACTACGTTGTCCCAAGTGTGTTTTCCGCCTTTTGATCGGGGAAGAATGTGGTCGATCGTCAGATGCTTTGTGCTGCCGCAATACTGGCAGGTGTGGTGGTCTCGCCGCAATATCTCTCTGCGACTCACAGCAGGAATTTTCCAGAGCCGTTCTGTACTGGCAACCGTGAGGCGAATGTGATTAGGTACATAAAAGATCGCGTTGGGAGAACGAACTTGCCAACCTGCTGTATCTTCTGCTGTATCTTCTAAGAGCATCGGTTCTGCTTTGCCGATGACCAAGAGGGAAATTGCCCGCTTGATATTGATGCGGCTGAGGGGGAGGTAGTTCTTGGAGAACACCACCACCGATTGATCTAAAACACTCGTTGTCATCCTCACGGTTTGACTCCTCATACTAAAAACCCCCACTTCTGCTGGGTAGAAGCGGGGGCTGGAAAACACTACTGGTGGGTTTTCTAGTTTTGTATGGGTACAGCATCTCTCACCTGTACCTCCCGCTTCGTGGCTCTACCTCGTTTTGGAGGCCAAGCTGATCATTAATGCCATCAAATGCTCGTTGCGATCCTGCCAATCCTTTGCCTGCACCCGTTTCTGTTATCGATAGGCCATAGCCTGCCGCAAACAAAAATTCCACGGGCATGTTGCTCGGGTTCCAACTGCTGATGCAATTGGCCGTATGCCGTGGACTGTGGGTGGTGGGTAAAAGACTCACTGAAGGCTCGCTCAACCGATAAATTTGCATTTGACTGTTTACATACTACACTTGTATTACAAGCATGTCCAGATCTTGGAGGAAAAAAATCATGCATACGATTACTCGCACCCCCACCACCGAAATGGAAGTTACCAGCATTCGTTTAGAACGGGAGCTAAAAGAGCACCTGAAAGAATTGTCAGGCAATCAAGGCTATCAGGCATTGATTCGGGATATTTTGTGGGATTTTGTCCAGCAGAAATCTGGCAACTCTCAGCCCCAAATTGCGCTCTCGGATATTCGGGCCAGCGTCGATGCCACAGCTCAACAGGAAGAACGCTGCGCTCTGACAGGCAAGGTAATTCGACCGCAAGAAGCAATGCTATTGGGCTTTACCACCAAAGGAGAGATGGTGCCTTTGAGTATAGGAAGTTTATCCAGATAAATTTTATATTGGTGTATTGGCGATCGCTTTCGGCGGGTTGGGTTTCGCAAAGTTCAATCCAACCTGCCGAATAATCAGCAGCCTTTCAATTTCGTGACTGAGCGCAGAGACGCAGGAACTTGCTGCCCCAACATCACTGCCCGCACGACCATAAACAAAGCCAAAGCTAACCACAATAAATGACTGTTCTGGAAGTACCAAGCCGCGATCGCCACAGGGGCAAAACCTACTACAGACGCTACCACGACTGACTGTCGCAGTATTCTCCCTTCCGTTAAGCCAATGAAATAGCCATCCAGCATATAAGCAATCGAGCCAAAAGCTAGAACGGGTAACAGCCACACCACATATTGATTGATGCGCTCTAACACATCTGCATGGTTCGTGAGTAGTCCAAAAAAGAGATCGGGATTGAGGATAAAGGCGATCGCAAATCCTAACCCAAAGACAAAACTAGTTCCACCAGAGATCCCCAGCAACAACCGTAATTGCTCGTTGGTGCCTTGACCCCGAAAGCTTCCTGCCAAGCTCTCGGTGGCAAAGGCGAGACCATCAATAAAGTAAGCCGCCAGCGTTACCACTTGCAGCAGGACCGTATTGGTTGCCAAAACGTTGGTGCCAAAGGTAGAACTGAGATTGGTAAAAACAGCGAAGGTAGAAATCAGCACGAAGGTGCGGATGAGAATTTCACGATTTAGAGTGAAGGCTGCTTTAAGGGCGATAGGTTCCCAAATTTTAGGGGCGATCGCCTGTATCTGCGACCAATGGAACTCTCGACATACAAACCACATGCCAGTGAATAACATGAGATATTGGCTTAAGGCGGTAGAATATCCTGCTCCTGCACTTTCCCAGCCCCAACGCACCACAAAGAAATAATCCATAAAGGAGTTCGTCAGGTTGCTAATGGCAGAGAGTAACAGAACTTTGCCGCTCTGCTCTCGTCCTAAAAACCAACCGATGAACACAAAGTTAATCAGTGTGGCTGGAGCGCCCCAAATTAAGGCGTTGTAATAATCTTGGCCCGCGAGTTTGACCTCTGCTGTGGCGCTGAGCAGAGTAAACCCGATCGCCCGCAATGGCAACTGTAAAAGGAGAATTACTAGTCCTATCCCTAAAGCTACTAATCCATGCCGCAAACCCACTAGGAGGGCTGAATCGCGATCGCCCCGTCCAATGGCTTGAGCAGTCATCCCAGTGGTGCCCATGCGGAGAAAACCAAAGGTCCAATAGAGATAGTTGAACAATACTGTCGCCAGTGCCACTCCTGCCAAATGTCGAATCTCGGCTAAATGCCCTAAAAAGGCGACATCTACCAATCCTGCCAATGGCACCATCAAGTTAGAAAGGATATTGACGATCGCCAACCGAGAAAAACGACGTAGAAAATCAGTAGTTGGTAAATTGGTAGACATCAATGGAAGCTACTCAGTAGAACCCAGTTTTCAAAGGATAGATTTAGAGAAAAAAACTACACCTAATTAATAGTTAGGCGAGCGTCTACAGATTCAAACAATTTCATTAAGGATGAGGGCAGAATGTTTTGGGTTATTCAGGAAAACTTAAAGAATGAGATTGGTTTTGAAAGGTTGCTTCGGGCGATTAATTTAAGATCGCTACCTTTTGAGATCATCAAGATAATTCCATTTTCCCATGACTTTGTATCAGAACCGCATATCACTGAGGACGCTGTCATCGTTTCCGGCTCAACGGCGCTCTCGAAAATTGCCATGGAGCGAGGCTGGAAGCCTGGTGCATTCCTTAACGATAACTTTGACTTTTCTGTATGGAAGGAAGCGTATAAAGGGCTGCTTCTGAATGAGGATGGCACCATCGAAGAATTCGGTAAACTTGACCCTAAAGAACCTATTTTTGTGCGACCTTGCTCTGACCATAAAACTTTTGCGGGTTTCATTATTGAGCCTGATAAGCTGCAAACTTGGCAGGAGCAGATATTGGGTATTTCCGATGGCTATGCTACGTTGACGCCTGAAACTCTCGTTTTGTCAGCAACACCAAAACTGATCTATGAAGAATACAGGTTCTTTGTAATTGATGGGCAAGTAATCACAGGTTCGCTTTACAAAGCTGGAGACTATCTACGTTTTTCCAGGGATTGCAATGAAGAGGCAAGAACTTTTGCTGAGTCTGCCGCGCAAGTGTGGCAACCTGACAGGGCATTCGTGATAGATATAGCCACAACACCAAACGGACCGAAGATCATCGAGATAAATTGTTTAACTTCGTCAGGATTTTATGAGGCAGATGTAGATTGCCTTGTGGGTGCTTTGGAGAAAAGTTTTGGATGAACTTGATCGATCGCTGCACTACTACATGCAGCGAACCGCAATCGCCTTCACACGAAAACATAAGCGATCGCCTAGCCCAAGAGCTTGCAATAGCTCCATCAAATTAGAAGGGAGATTGGCGATCACCAACCAATAAAAGCGATGCAGAAAATGGGGAGATGGCGAATTGGCAGCCATACACTCTATAGCTTTCCTTCAAACCGCTGATACCAGATAATATTCGCCGCTACGGTGATAATGAGAGCAGCACCTCCTCCAAGTTCCGCCAACATAGGGTTGTAATCACCACGGCTGAGAGTTTTCATCCAAAGATGGGTGCGATCGGAGGAGACAACTAGATCTGCAATTACGGGAAAAAGATAGATCAGTGCTGCACCCACAATGAGCCAGCCCACCATAG
Organism: Trichocoleus sp. FACHB-262; assembly: GCF_014696035.1. NCBI lineage: Bacteria > Bacillati > Cyanobacteriota > Cyanophyceae > Leptolyngbyales > Trichocoleusaceae > Trichocoleus > Trichocoleus sp. FACHB-262. The sequence continues at coordinate 64,824 of NZ_JACJPK010000046.1, forward strand.
AAGCAAGGATAAAAATGGTTTTAGCTTTAGATTGGCTACCCATAAGCGATCGCACTAGACAACTAAAGTCGAGATTAGCATGGAAGATGTGCTGTGTCGGCTCTACTGTAAATTGCGGTTATATTAGGAATGCAAACTCTGCAAAAGTTTCTAACTTTCAAGAATGAACGATATTGAAATTCTTAAAAAGTTTCTAGAAGTTCCATTAGAAAATTCAGAACCTATTTTCCAATACTTTCTAAGTATTCCCGATAAGGAGATCGTTTTTCGAGGCGAGCAGCCAGAGCGATTTCTTTACATCCGAGGACAGCGAAAGGATAAAGTTTTGCTGGTGGCTCATGCTGATACAGTTTGGGATAATTCTATTGAAATACCTGAAAATGCAAAACATGAGCTGATTTTCTCCAACGGTGTTTTTCAATCTTCAAGCTCAGTCTATGGGATTGGAGCTGATGACAGAGCAGGATGTGCAATATTGTGGTTGCTCAAGGATTTAGGCCATTCACTATTAATAACTGATGGCGAGGAAGCAGGAGGTTTAGGAAGTAGTTGGTTGATGAGTGATCCAAAAAATTCTGATATTGCAGACGAGATCAATACTCAACACCAATTTATGATCCAACTGGATCGTCGGCATGGCTCAGACTTTAAGTGTTACTCGGTTGGCACAGATGAATTCCGGAACTATGTGCAGCGTACGACCGGATATACAGAGCCCGATCGTTTTGCATATACTGATATTGTCACGTTGTGCCGAGAGATTACTGGCGTTAATCTCAGTGTGGGATATCGTAACGAACATTCGCACAAGGAAAACTTGTTTGTAGACGAATGGCTAAACACACTGAACATATGCCGAAAATGGCTTTCTGGAGAAGATCTACCACGCATTCTTCTCGGGAAAACTTCTGCTTAAGCTGAATGATAAGTCACTGCGGATTAAAATCAAAACATTGCTTCTTGGTTTAGGTCGCAAAGTTTACTTCCGTTGTTAGTTTTCACTGTTAGGCGTTATCTATGAACGAGAAGGATGTGCTCGGAAAATTCGTCAATGTAGGTGGCTCCGTTGGGATTATCGTGGGGCTTCCAGATGATGAAAACATTCCGGAAGACCATTACGCTATTTGGTATGGGCAAGTTTCTGATACGGTTCTTGGCAGACCACGAGTGAGAACCGTTCCCACCGAATACTGTGAATTCATTGACGAAATTGACTATTACCACTAACGGATTTATCACAGCAGCAAATGTCGTATATTATTTGCCGCCAAACTTAGGCATACACCGGAGCGATCGATGTAGGAATTACTCTTCAACCAACTCTTCCACTCGCACCCGGTGATGCTGGGCGTTATCAGAAAAATATCATTGCTTAGGTTGTTGGAATGGATTTTGGGGCGATCGCATCATCAATAAAGCCTAAAAGAACAAGCACAGGAGCAGTCGGATACCATTAGATATAATCCTGCGCGATCGCGCTTATTCACTTTCCACCATAGATATCCCAGGGAAGTGAGTGATGGAGGTAGAAGGCGATCGCACTAGACAACTAAAGTTGAGATTAACATGGAAGATGAGTTGCGTTATTGAACCGAATAAGCAGAGTAAATAGCTTAGTATATATTTGCTATGTCCACCCAAGATGAGTTTCCAACTCTTACTAAATCGCAACTAACCCGCGATGAGATCGTTGCGTATCTGCTTGAGCAAAAACGCCGTGGCTACGATGTGTTTCAAGATCCCGAGCGCAAGCACGTTTTAATCCTCTTACTTGATGAGTTGCACCGCATTAATTTTAATATCGGCGGCTCCTTAGGTTGTCAAATTCAGGGTGAAGTGTACGGTAGTCCTTTTGCCATAGCTAACGTATCCAATATGGCAGAGCTACGGAGTGTAACAGATGCTATAGCTCAACAGGTAATCGGCTCACGCTGGTCGAGCTATGCAACTCGCTTACGTCTTAATGAAAGTACTCCAGCTACGAACCTAGCCTCAGTTGCGGCTTTGATTGGTGGCTCAAGCGTCGAAGCCGTATTCGACCCTTACTTAGAGAATAGATCACTCATTGAACTGCTTGACATACTCTCGTTTGGAAACGGGTCTATCGCGGGTAACATTCGTGTACTTAGCACAGCTAAAACTACAACTGGGAAGGTTCCCCGGCTTACTAAGGCTGGCTTTGATGCTTGGTTAGCGCAACTTGGGATCAATGGCGAGTTGCGGCTCATGGGGAACTCGGAGCACCGCCGCTTTCTCCTTCTAAGCGGCGGCCAATCGCTGCTTCTCGGACCATCCCTCAACTCTTTACATAAAAATGAGGCAGTTCGACTAGAAGCTGATGTGGAGGATCGAGCCTTCTTCGACCAAATTTGGGTAAAGGCAACGCCAATTAAATAGAACGATAGGACCGAACTGATGGGATATATCTTCTGCAACTACTATAAGCAGCTAAAAACAGTTGCATCAGAAAAACATCATTATTTTAGTTGTTGAGATAGAGTTTGAGGCAATTGCCTATTTTGATTGATGAGATGGGTTTGAGGCGATCGCTGTCTATTATTGATGGTTTTAGGAACTACCGCGATATTTACTTCACCAACTCCATCGATTTGAGAATGCGTTCATATTCAGCGCGATTGAGGGCTTTGCAGAACTCATGGCTACCCGTTGCTGAATTCAACTGCCAAACTGGGGAAATCATCACGGGATTGCCTTTGACAGGAATGAAACTTTGTATAGAACTTCTTCCTTCATAGGTTTCCTCATACATTTTCACAGCGCCAACCACAGATTCCACTTCCCCAATCTGCTTCAATTTGCGGGGGCTATCTTTTGGGGAAGCGATCGCAAAACAAGTGCCATCTTCTCCTTCGTAGGCGATCGAATATCCTGTATCATCACCTCCATTGGCATACTTCACGCTAGCCCCATCAGCGCTGATAAGTCGAAAGCCTTTTGGAACATAGGTCGGAGCGACGATTGGAATCGGTAATTTTGTTAATTTTGCCACTTGTCCTGGAGAGAGTAGATTTCCGGTTGAGGCAGGCGATCGCTGTTCTACACTACTGGGCTGTTCTACACGACTAAGAGGTGTCGCGCTTGCTTCAACTGACGGCGTTAGCAAGGTTTCCCTAGGCTGTTTGGTACAACTGGACAGCGTAAGCAAAAAAATGCTAGTTAAAAGCATCAGTCTTTTCAGATAGAGCGAGTGCATCTCAACATGACTCCTTACAAAGTATCTACTCAGCTGCAAATATAAATCTCTACAAAAGCCAAGCAGATTTTTCGGAAGCTTGTTCACATTGTCTTGGCACTGGCTTAGCCATCCCTTTTGCTAAGATGGATTCTGAAACGATCGCCTAACATTGTTTTGGAGAAATTTTTCCACAAATATCCATCAAATAGTTAGCAGCTTCTATTAGGGATGTCAGGATACAGCCTAGCGAAAGAAATTATCACCCGTGCTTTCCCTCAGGAGCGGCTAGTCCCGCAACCGGAACGAGAGTGGTGCGGAGATTTTTCTCTGCCCGTTGAGGTCGCTTGCTACTACGCTGAACTAGGTCCGAATAACGTGACCATCGATGCCTACGGCAATCCCTTCTTCCTTCCCTCTCTAGCTAGCTTATGGGAGTTTCAGGCAGGGTACCGCTTCCACCCCAAGACAATGGAGCGGTTCGAGGGTTGGTCGGATAATTGGTTCGTTGTCGGTTATCAGGGCGGCGATCCCTTCATCTTTTCACGTTCTTCTAGCAGGATCTTGTACGCACTGCATGGACGGGGAGCTTGGGATGCCAATGAGTTATTCAGGAGCTTGGAGGCAATGGTGACGACGTTCGCCATCATTGGGGATGTAGTCGTTGGGGCGGGTGATGATCTGACGAATGAGGAGAGCTACCTGAAAGAGAGATACGTGAAGGAAGTAGAGGTGAGGGTCGCAGATGTCTTGAGTTCTAAAGGAGAAGCCGAAATAGTGCTGCACAGCCTCGGTTGGGTAAGTCGCAGCTAACCGCAGCATGAGTTTGACTTGCACCCAGCATGTGCTTTGGCTGCCAAGAACTTAGGGCGCGGTTATGCTAGGCGTTAGCTCAAAGGAATGAGAGTAGATTCCGAGGCGATCGCTTCACAGTTTTTCCTGACACTTAAGAACTGATTTAACATGGTATAGAGGGTAGACCTCTTCACTTCAGAAGTGGGCAATCTATAGAAAGATTATTTTGTCGATCAACTTTCGAGCAACCTAATCTCAGAGGGATTGTAGGCAAACTACGCAGCAGTTTTGAAACAGCACCACAGGAGCTTTTATGTACGGCTTAGTCAACAAAGCAATTCACGACATGGTGTGTGCTCGTTTCGGTGAAGAAACTTGGAATGAGATCCAGCGTAAAGCGGAAGTCGAGATTGATACGTTTATCAGCATGGAGTCTTACCCAGATGACTTGACCCACAGACTGGTGAAGGCTGCGAGCCTGGTTTTGGATTTACCTGCTTCAGCAATCATGCAAGCCTTTGGCGAGTTTTGGGTGCAATACACTTCTGAGGAAGGGTATGGTGAACTGATGGCCATGAGCGGTGATACGCTGCCCGAATTTTTACAGAACCTAGACGACCTGCATACCCGGGTCGGAGTCAGTTTTCCAAAACTTCAGCCACCATCTTTTGCCTGTGAGGAATTGGAGGAACAAACGCTGCATCTTCACTATCATTCTCATCGAGACGGACTAGCGCCGATGGTGGTGGGATTGGTAAAAGGCTTGGGCACACACTTGAATACGGATGTTGAAGTCACCCAGACTCAAAGCAAGTCTGATGGTGCAGATCATGATGAGTTCACTATCCAGTACAACCCCAACTGAACCTTTGATGCAGCCTCAGTTCACCTTGTCACCTCAGTTGCTGGCAAAAGCATTTCCTTTCCATTTTGTGTTCAAAGGCGATCGCACCATTGTCCAGTCTGGGGAAGTTTTGCAGCGGCTGATTCCTGACATCATTGGGACACAACTTGACAAGTGCTTTCAGATTCAGCGTCCGATCATTCAAGCTGCTGACTTTGCTGGCATTACTAGGCAATCTAACAGCATATTCATGCTGAAATCACTTCATAGTGAAATGACTCTCAGGGGGCAGATGATGCCTATTGAGGACTGTGGGGCTATTTTTTTCCTGGGTTCTCCGGTCGTTACGGAAATTAGCCAGCTAAACCAGATTGGCATCAAACTAAAAGACTTTGCCATTCACGACTCTGCTGCCGATTTTCTCTTTCTATTGCAAGCGAAAGGTCGGTTAATGGATGAGCTAGCAGAACGGGAACTGAAACTAAAAGACACCTTGAGGGGCAAGGAAGAGATTGCTCTGCTTGCTGAGGCAAGAGCTAGAGACGTAGAACAAGCTCTCGAAAACCTACAGCAAACTCAAGCACAACTGATTCAGGCCGAAAAGATGTCTGGGCTGGGACAAATGGTGGCAGGAATTGCCCATGAGATCAATAATCCAGTTAACTTTATCAACGGCAATCTCACTTACACGGATAAGTATGTTCAGGATCTACTTACCCTAGTTGAACTTTATCAACAGTACTTTCCGCAAGCGTCTCCTGAAATCATTGATTTCATGGAAGAGATGGACCTGGAGTTTGTATTGAGTGATTTACCACGTCTAGTCGCATCGATGCAAATGGGAAGCTGTCGGATCAGAGATATTGTGCTGTCATTACGCAACTTTTCTAGATTGGATGAAGCAGAACAAAAAGATGTAGATTTACATGAAGGCATCGATAGCACATTACTAATTCTCAACCACAAGCTGAAGCAGGGTATTGAAGTGGTTCAAGAATATGGAGATTTGCCAAAAGTCCTGTGTTATCCAGCTCAGTTAAATCAATTATTTATGAATATTATTTCTAATGCTGCTGATGCCTTACTTGAAGCAGATATAAAATCAAAGCAGATTGTGATCCAAACCAGTGTAGATGACTCTAATCAGGTCTATATCCGCATTCAAGATAATGGACATGGCATCTCTCCTGAAATTAAAGAAAAGATTTTTAATCCCTTCTTTACGACAAAGCCTGCTGGCAAAGGGACAGGATTAGGGCTATCAATCAGCCAGCAAATTATCGAAAAGCATCAAGGCACAATTGAGGTAGTCTCCGAGCTGGGCAAGGGAACGGAATTTGTCATTAAAATTCCAATTTCCTTGGTAGCTAAAGCTTAATCAATACAGCTCTAGTTAGAAGCGCGTGCTGATTCAATGAACGTAGCTCTCAGTGAATCAGCGCTGTGAATGGGTGAGCGTAAGTAAGTTTTCTTTTTATGAAGCATAAATTTGCTGAATTTATACCTACGAGAAAGACTTATTAATAATGCTTCACAAAGTCTAGTAAGATACCTTCATTACACAGATGAGTATCTGTTTTTATCGACATGATGATGGATCGATTTCCTTGGCTCACCGCGATCGTCCTACTGCCACTCATTGCTGCCATGTTCATCCCCTTGTTGCCTGACAAAGGTGGCAAAGTGGTGCGCTGGTATGCTCTCGCTGTAGGCGTCATAGACTTTGTTTTGATGTGCTACACCTTTTGGACGCATTACGATACGAGCAGCGCAACCTTCCAAATTGTGGAAAAGATTGCCTGGGTACCGCAGTTAGGTCTGAACTGGGCAGTTTCGGTTGATGGCTTGTCCGCCCCGTTAGTGCTGTTGGCTGGGCTGGTGACGACGCTGTCCATATTTGCGGCTTGGCGAGTCGATCGCAGACCGCGATTGTTCTATGGCTTAATGCTATTGCTATATGCCGCCCAAGTCGGCGTATTTGTCGCTCAAGACCTGCTGCTGTTCTTCATCATGTGGGAGATCGAGCTGGTTCCGGTCTATCTGCTCGTTTGCATCTGGGGCGGGCAAAATCGTCGTTATGCCGCGACCAAGTTTCTGATGTATACGGCGATCGCGTCCATCTTCATTTTGGTGGCGGCGCTGGCGATGGCATTTTACGGCAGCAATACCACCTTCGATATCGCAGAACTTCACCTAAAACAGTTTCCGCTGGCGCTCGAACTGCTACTGTATGCAGGGCTGCTAGTTGCCTTTGGGGTTAAGCTTGCGATCGTACCTTTCCACACCTGGCTACCTGATGCTCATGGGGAAGCTTCTTCCCCAGTGTCGATGGTGTTGGCAGGCGTGCTGCTGAAAATGGGCGGCTATGGCTTAATTCGCTTAAATCTTGAGCTTTTGCCTAACGCTCACATCTACTTTGCGCCGATCCTGGCAATTTTAGGAGTAATCAACATTGTCTACGGCGCGTTGAACTCCTTTGCCCAGACGAACATGAAGCGCCGCCTTGCCTATTCGTCGATTTCTCACATGGGATTCGTCTTGCTAGGTATTGCCTCCTTTACGGATGTAGGGGTGAGCGGGGCGCTGTTGCAAATGATCTCCCACGGGCTGATCGCAGCGGTGCTGTTCTTCCTGGCAGGTGTGACCTACGATCGCACCCACACCATGATGATGAATCAGATGGGGGGCATCGGTCAGGCATTGCCCAAGGTATTTGCGTTGTTTACGATCGCGGCATTGGCGTCGTTGGCGTTGCCAGGCATGAGCGGTTTTGCTAGTGAGATCGCTGTTTTTATGGGCATCACGACGAGCGATGTTTACAGTTCCACCTTCCGCACAGGAACGGTATTTTTCTCGGCAGTTGGACTCATTCTCACGCCTATCTATCTGCTCTCAATGCTGAGACAGGTGTTTTACGGGCCAAGTTCAGAACTGATGTGCGATCTGGTACCTTCCTGTGACTTGGACGATGTCGAATTGAAGAGTCAAGGGAATGACGAAGCCTCTTGCTTTGGAACTAACTGCGATCTACCTGTAGACGCTAAGTTTGAGGATGCCAATCCCCGTGAGCTGTTTATTGCGGCTTGCTTCTTAGCGCTAATTGTGGGAATTGGGTTCTATCCCAAAATGGCGATGCAGATGTATGACGTAAAAACAGTTGCGGTGAACGCTCAGGTGCGCGAGTCCTATCGTCAGGCAGTTCAAGCGAATCCTCAAATCTATGCCAAGGGTTTTTGGAACTCGACTATCTCAGAATCTAAAGCACCTCCGCTTTTGGGAGTGGTGCAGTAATACTTGACTGCCTTGATTTTGAGGAGTGAAATAAAGCGCTGAGTTTTTTTACTCCTCAAAATCTATTTAAACCAAAGTCTAAGGTTAGACATAGCGATTATTGTTTTGTGGCTTGTTGTTTTGCAATTGCCATAAACAATAATCGCTTTTTCGTAGTTTTTAAAATTGGGTTAGGAGGAATCTAGGGAGCGATCGCGCTTCCACTGCAATGTTGGTCTCTGGCTAATTTCTTCAAAAATAGAATATTTGATTCAAAGCTATACCTAAGGAGCACGAAATCGGTTTACATTAATGCCAGATTGTTCAGGTTGCTGTTCAATTTCTAATTAATACTCTACAGATTATGACCCAGCTTACCCTTTACGGCACTCCTATTAGTACTTATGTGCGGACGGTTCGGCTACTGCTAGAGCAAGCAGGCACAGACTATGACCTTGAGAGTGTTGATATCTTCAATGGTGAAAATCAATCAGCGGAGTATCTTGCCAAGCATCCTTTTGGCAAAGTACCAACTTTACAGGTAGATGGAGAAGTCATTTACGAAACTTCTGCGATTACGGGTTATCTTGATAGCGTAGTTGCCAACCATAAATTTAGTCCCGCTGATCCGCTGACTCGTGCCCGCATGCAGCAGATTATGGCCATCATTGATAGCTATCTTTACGCACCTGTGATTGGTACTATCGTGATCCAGCGTCTTATTGTGCCTAGTCAGGGTGGTCAACCCGATGAAAGTAAAATTCAAGCCGCGATCGCACCTGCAAAAACAGCTTTAGAAGCGATTGAGGCTTTGACCGTTGGTAGCCCTTATCTTTTGGGTAGTGAGATCAGCATTGCTGATTTCTTCTTAATTCCCATCTTTATTTACTTTTCTCAAACTCCGGAGTTTAACACCATTACTGCTCAGTCTCCTAAAATCCAGGCATGGTGGCAGGAAGTGAGCCAACTTTCTGTGGTTAAGAAGGTTTGTGCTTAAGGGCGATCGCGCCTGTGCCAGGGATAAGGAGAGCGATCGCCTAAGTGGACTCTGCCGCTGGCTCAAATGGAAATGCCAACCACAACCAGAGATACAACGGTAGTCCCAGCATTGGCATGATGACTACTAAGGCGACTGTGGCAATCCTGACGCCTAAAAGTGGTAGATGCCAACGCTGTGCGATCGCTGTACAAACCCCTGCAATTACCTGATGGCGGTGGCTGCGATAAAAAGCAGCAGTTGGTCTTGGGGATGTTTGTATCCCTTGGTTTGGCCTAGTAACTTTGAGAACGAAAGAGATTAAGAGTCCAAATGTACCCAACACACTAGATGGAATGGTGAGCACCAATCCCCAAGGGGCGAAGGTCATGCCTGTGATTAAATTCCCTAGTTGGGGATTTCCCACGCACTTGTAGATCGTGATTTCTACATCACAGCTAAAGTGTTCAGCCAAAGCTAGCCCTCCCCAGCCCATGAGCAGTGGCACAACTCCGTAAAAAATGCAAATACTCAACAGAAATAAATGCCAACGCAGCGACAGAGAACGCCGAACGGCGATCGCTCCCAAAGCTGGCCCAATGAAAAATAGTAATCCAATCAAGCCAAAGGATAAAGTGGAGCTGACAAGAAAGAGAACCTGAGCCAGAAAAGCGTTAAAAGCTTCAACCACGGCAGTCGTTGGGGAATCGTTGGTATTTAGTCTAGGATGAGCGTAAGAGGTTTGATGACCTGGCAAAGCCGCTCCTACCTAGTCAGCTTATGTTTTCTGTAACCAACTGAAATCGCCCAGTTAGGTCATCCTGTAGAGCGATCAAGGCAGCGATCGCTAGTCGTTCTTTGCTATTCCTCATCCTTTCTCTTGCCTTCCACCCACCAACGCTACTGACTGTCTCTGCTGGCAGATCGGAATTCGAATTAAAAATTCAGTTCCTTGTCCCACTGTGGAAAGACACTCCAGCTTGCCGTGATGCTTTTCAGTGATGATCTGATAGCTGATCGACATTCCCATGCCTGTTCCTTTCCCAACCGATTTTGTCGTAAAGAAGGGGTCGAAGACACGTTGCTGTATTAGGTCGGGAATACCTGGGCCATTATCCGCGATCGCGATTTGCACCCATTGGTCGCTCACAATCGAGGTGCGAATGGTAATCCGATTAGGGTTAACCTGAAGCTTCTGAAAGCTCTTGCTGGCATTGCTCTCTTCCATCGCATCAATGGCATTTGTGAGAATGTTCATAAATACTTGATTCAGTTGCCCCGCATAGCATTCCACGTGAGGTAGAGAGCTATACTCTTTGATCACCTCAATTTCTGGCCGTTCTGGGTAGGCTTTGAGGCGATGCTGCAAAATCATCAGCGTACTATCCAGCCCTTCATGAATATCGACTGGCTTGATCTCGGATTCATCCATGCGGGAGAAGTTGCGCAGAGACAAGACAATTTGGCGAATGCGATCGGTACCCACCCGCATCGAGGACAGCATTTTGGGTAAGTCTGCCTGCAAGAACTCTAAATCAATCTCTTCTGCTGTCGCCTGAATCTCAGGGCTAGGGTTGGGGTATTGCTGTTGATATAGTTGCATGAACTCCAACAGATCCTGGGTGTATGCCTGCACATGGCTCAGATTGCCATGAATAAAGTTGACTGGATTGTTGATTTCGTGGGCAATGCCAGCAACTAACTGTCCCAAGCTAGACATTTTTTCGCTCTGAACTACTTGAGCTTGGGTTCGCTGCAACTCTCCTAGGGCGTTTTTTAATTCCAGAGTACGTTGCTCTACTCGGTCTTCGAGTTCTTCGTTGCTTTGCTCTAGAGCTGTAAATGACTCGCGTAACTGACGAGCCATGTGGTTAAAAGAGGTAGCGAGGATGTTGAATTCTTCAATGCCATTCTGCTCGACGGCTTGGTTCAAGTTGCCAGATGCCATCGCTTCGCTAGCACGGTTGAGCCGCAGGATAGGGCGGATAATCCAGCGGGAGGTAATAATGCCCATCACCGAAGCAACTGCCAAAGCGCCGAAGCAAAGCCAAATGGTGGTACGAGTGTTGGTGTTGATTTGTGCCATAAACGAGTTCTCTGGCACACTCATGACGACTAACCAATCCAAGCCATACTCATCGCGCCAAGGAGTGACATGGACATAATACGGCTCTCCTTCTAATTTCAGCCGTAGCTCTTGAGACCCAGCAATATTTTGGAAGCCGTTAAAGCGTTGTTGAACTTGTTGAGCAACTTGCTGAACTACAGGATCAGGGCTGTTGATTGCCTCCAACCGCTTGATTTCTGACTTCACCAAGCTGAACGGTTGAGCTTGGCCAGAATTAGCAATGAGTGTGCCGTCTCGCTCCAAAATAAAAACTTGACCTGAGCGACTGATGGCTAAACTCCGCAGGAAATCGCTCAGCTTGAGGAGAGAAACATCGATACTCACCATACCCAGCAACTGCTTATTCGCGTCGTAGATCGGACGACCTGCTGAAGTGGCAATATAGACTTGGTTGGGATAATTGACTACAAAGATTGGGGACCAAACGGGTTTACCCGCTTTGACAGGGCCTGTGTACCACGGTTGTTCAAAGTTGCTCCAATCCAAGGTTTCTAGCACACGGGTGCGATCGCCTTGGTCATTAAGAGCGTAACTGATCCAATTGTTGCGCGGGCGGGCATCCCAGTCGTCCATTGTGACTGTTTTGCCGTCATAACGAGCGGCTCCCACTCCTTCTCCCGTCGTCAACCCAATGCCAATGTAGCTCACATCATAGGCTTGCATCTGATGCCAGAAATACTTGCCTACGGTTTGGCGATCGCGAGTATCCAGCAGCCCCATCCGAATGGCATCCGCATTAATCTGAGCTACTTTGTGAGGAACTGAGAGATAAGAATCCAAATGCTGATTGACCTTGCCGCTGCTGCGTTCCATCAACTGAGCCGCTAGATCATTCACCGCCTTCTGTCCGTTTCTAAAGGACAGGTAGCTAACTAGCCCCACTGCCCCAAAGATTTGGAGCACGAAGGGAACAATGAGGACTAGTTGGAGAGACAGCGCTTTGACTTTGCTGGAACGACGCATTTTCATGACCAGAATTTACGGCTCGTACCGATGTGATCCAGATCAGAGTTCCCAGCAAGTTCTGTGATATACCGTCCCAATCAATTAGAAATGATTCTTTTTGTAGGGGAATTTAAAAGTTAAATTGGGCGCGAAGATTGCCTACGTAAATACCGGGATTTCTATCGAAATTGTTGGGGTTAGAGATGACATGGAAGGCTGGAGCGATCGCCAAATTATCCGTGAGAGGGTAATAGTAGGAAGTTTCTAGCTCTAACATCGTGCCGCCATCTCCCCCACCTGCCACAAAATATTTTCGCCCTTTGACAATATCTATCGGCACAACAAAAGTGAGTACCCCTAACGCTCCTGGTTTGCCTAAATTAGGAAATCCTAATCCAACTTGGAAAGATTGGGTATTAACAGCTTCATCAATCGGTTTGAGGTGAATATTGCCATAGCTATAACGACATTAAGCCTCAGTATTCTGCCAAACTTGTTCTTGAAGTAGGCGACATCATTAGCAAAATGAAACTTAATGCAACTTGCCGTAAACTTTTTGCCCTCTCAATTGGGTAAAAACATTGTGAGTAGCTCAAAGCGGCATTGCCAAATTCGATTTTTTTATGATTGGGGATGTGATTCACCGTTTTGGTGTGGCAATGATGCAGCCCACGATCGCTTTGGTGTCGGTCCCATTGAGCCTGAGGAGTTAGGACTAAGTGCTGGGCTTTATGATGGAGGCGATCGCATTGTTCATAGCATGGGTTCTGCGATGACCTCCACACTACTTTTTCGATGAGCTGATATGCCCAAAATTCATGTGAATGGTCTTGATATCAACTACAAAATTTATGGTGAAGGAGATCCACTCCTAATGATTATGGGGCTCAGTTTTAGTTTGTTAGATTGGGGAACTGAGCTACCGGAACTGCTCTCACGGCATTACAAAGTCATTTTGTTTGATAACCGAGATGCGGGAGAAACGAGCCAAGCTGCGGGAACTTACACCACGGCTCAAATGGCAGAAGATGCCGCAAATTTATTAAAAATGCTGGGTGAGACTAAAGCGCATGTGTTTGGCATCAGTATGGGCGGTATGGTGGCTCAACAGTTTGCCCTCAATCATACTGATCAACTCAAAAAACTGATTTTAGGCTGTACGATGGCGGGCGGAACCTGTAGCCAGTTTAATCCTCCTGCGGGGCTTGGGAGTAGCAGTATTTTAGAGCAGCTTTTTCCTCTGGGATTTTTGCAAGCACATCAATCCCGTATAGGTGAATTTCTTCAAGCAACTGCACCTTACCACAGCCAAGGAGAAGCGCTGATCCGCCAGTATCAAGCGATGAGCACCCATGATGCCTGTAGCTTGTTAGGCAAGATAATGGCTCCTACATTAGTAATTACTGGTGATAGCGATCGCATCATCCCACCTCAAAATAGTGAGTTTTTAGCCAAAAATATCCCTGGTGCCAAACTAGAGGTGCTTACAGAGGCAGGTCACGCTTTCTGCTTCAGTCATCCAGAAACCACAGCCGCCGCAATTATCAGCTTCTTACAAAGCTAATGATTGATTCAGCCTGTATGCTTCATCCTATCTATCCTTCATTCCCAAACTGCTCATGATTGACGACTCAAACAACATTCTGAATACATTTAACCAATACGCTAAAACCTTCGAAAGCCTCAACCCCTTATCAGTTCTATCTTTTTATCACTACCCAGCTATCTTGATTTCGCCGGACAAAGTAGTAACTGTGAAGAACTGGATCGAAGGTTTTGTCGTGTTCACTGCTGTCATGGCGGAGCTCAAATTTCGGGGGTATGCCTACAGTGAAGCTGAATCTCTCAGCGTTGATCAGTTGAGCGATCGCCTTGCTACTGTGAAAGGCATTGTCATTCGCTTTAAAGAAAATAGACAGAAATTAGAGCGCTTCGGTTTGGCTTACACAATGCGGCGAGAAAACGATGGCTGGAAGATTGTTGTGGGAGCACTTTATGAACTGGAGACCTCAGCATAAACGGTTATTAGTAGCGCGTCGTTTGATTTGTCAGGTATTAGTCATCGGGTTAGTAATGGGATGTGCCAGCACACCTAAGCCAGAACCTAAACCAACCTCATCTATTTTATTCATTGGGAATAGCTATACCTATCAAAATAACTTGCCGCAAATCTTAGCGGAGTTAGCGAAATCAGGTGGGCAAGCGATCGTTGTAGATATGGTGGCGGAGGGAGGTTGGAAGCTGTTGCAACATGCGACCTCAGCTTCTACTTTGTACAAAATAGGACAACAAAAGTGGACCTTTGTGGTCTTACAGGAGCAAAGTGTCGTGCCTTCGGTTGAACCCAATCGAACCCAAGAAATGTATCCTGCCGTCCGCCTTTTGGACGATCAGATCCAGCAAGCAGGTGCTCGCACGCTGCTGTTCATGACTTGGGGTCGCCGAGATGGATTTGCAGAAGTGGGACACCCAGACTTTGCCACCATGCAGTCACAGTTACAGGCAGGTTATCTCAAAATTGCCAAAGAACGTAATCTTCTAGTAGCACCTGTCGGCATGGCTTGGCAAACTGCACTAGCACAGCAGCCAAATCTGCAACTGTGGGAGAGTGATGGCAGTCATCCCAGCTTAGCGGGCTCTTACCTGGCTGCTTGCGTGTTTTACGCTGTGGTCTACCGCAAAAGCCCTGAGGGATTGGACTACACCGCTGGTTTGCCGCAGGATACAGCTCAGGCTTTACAAGCGATCGCGGCGACTACAGTCTTAAACAACTCGGAGCAGTGACACTCTTTATCGAAGGTGTAGTATATTTGTAGTATAAATCTGCCTGTCAAATTCAGGTCTGTGAATTCGGTACTGCAAAACTATGCTGCTCTATCGTCCTGTGGGACTCAAAGAACTGGAATTAATTGCTCAATCAAGCTTCAAGGCATTTCCGCCGCGCCTGCTAGAACAACCCATTTTCTATCCAGTTCTCAACTTTGAGTATGCAGAGAAGATTGCACGCGATTGGAATACTAAGAGCAATAGCTTTGCGGGCTTTGTGACTCAATTTGAAGTTGAGGATGCCTATGTGCAGCAGTTTGCAGTGCAGGTAGTGGGTAGTGCGATCTGCCAAGAACTGTGGGTACCAGCCGAAGAACTTGCAGAGTTCAACCGTCACATCATTGGGCAAATCCAAATTTCTGCGGCTTTTTATGGCGAGAAGTTTCAGGGCGAGTTAGATGCTGCAACTAACATGCCAAAAGGAATTCCTGCCAGCGCGATCGCCCCTCAATAAGGAGCATCTGGAATCGGCTATTGTAGAGTTGTAGTTCGAGATCGATCAACTAGATCTAATTTTTTTCGTAGATAGATTGGAGAACAGAGCCATGAAGAATCTCACTTGGAATATTCGCGATCGCTTTATCCAAGTTGAGGTTTTGGGATGGAATCTAGAGTTCTCTTACGGGCAGAAAATCTCAGTTACAACTTAACGGCAGATAGAACCTTATTTCAGGAAATTGACGTTAGCATTCAAGCGGGCGATCGGATTGCACTCGTGGGTCCGAATGGTGTTGGCAAGTCTACGTTATTACAGCTTTTAGCAGGACTGGTGCAACCAAGTTCTGGCTCTGTTTACCAAAAAGACAGCATCTACTATTTGCCGCAAATCAGCACATTACCCCTAGAGCAAAAACAACAGACAGTGTTGGCATGGCTCAGCTCGATCTGTGATGACTGGTGGGCGATCGCTGACATCCTAGAAACCAAATTAGCAACAGTTGTAGATCTCTCCCTCTCAATCGCAAATCTCAGCGGTGGTGAGCTGACCAAGTTATTTCTAGCAGTTGGTTTGGCGCAAGAGCCACGCCTATTGCTGCTAGATGAACCAACCAATCATATGGATCTATCAGCACTGGAAACCCTGAAACAATTTCTCCATCAGTTTTCTGGCGCTTTCGTGATTGTCTCCCATAAACCTTTCTTTTTGGATCAAGTCGCTAACACTACTTGGGAATTGACGCCAGTAGGTATCCAGGTTTATGGAGGTAACTTCTCGTTCTACAAAGAACAAAAAGCGATCGCCCAGGAGAATGCCCAACGCTCCCATGAGGTCGCCAAAAAAGAACTAAAGCGAGCCAAAGAAGCGGCGCTAAAAGAGCAACAACGGGCAGCGCGATCGCAACGAGAAGGACAATTACAAGCACTCGACAACAGCATGGGCAAAGCGGCCAAACGCTATTTTGCCAACCGCGCCTCAGCTACAGCGGGAACTGCGGCCAAAAAACATGACATAGCTCTAGTTCAAGCGCAGCAGAGGCTAGCAGAGACCAAAATCAGAACCTCAAAAGCCACACTAATTCGGCTGGAGGAGAAGCTACGCAAAGTCAGAAATCTGATTGATATCCAAGGCGCTGATTTGAGAGTGGGCGATCGTACCTTGATCAAAGACATCCGGTTGCATGTGAAAACTGGCGATCGGATTGCTGTGCTGGGAGCTAATGGTTCTGGCAAATCGACCTTAGTAAAAGCGATCTTGGGATTAGCAGCAACAGAAGCGGCTTTGGAAGCAGGAGAGGTGCGGCTAGCTACAGATCTGCAAGCGGCTTATTTAGATCAAACCTATGCTGTAGTCGATCGCCAGAAAACCATTTTAGAGAATATGCAAGCCGCTAATCCTCAACTGAGCTACCAATTGCTCCGCCAACAACTGGGACACTTTCTGTTTTTCAATGAAACGGTGCATCAATCGGCCGCCGTATTGAGTGGTGGAGAACTGGCTCGGCTGGCGATCGCAATGATTACCATCTCAGAAGTGGATTTGTTGATCCTGGATGAACCCACTAATAACTTAGATACTGTGACGGTAGAGCCCATGATTGCCGCGCTTAATCAATATCAAGGTGCTTTGTGGGTGATCTCCCACGACCTCGATTTTCTCAGTCAAATCGGCATCACTAAAGCCTTGCGGTTAAACCATCTGACTTTGCAGCCAACTACTTATCTCCCTGGCGACTCCGCTAACTTTTATCGTGAATTACTTGCGTAATCGAGATATCCTCTGACTGTACTTGACATGTATTATAATGTAGTATAAATTGTATTATATTAATGCTGATTGACTCAAGACTAATAGCGATCGCGCTCACCGTGCATTAGAGATGAGCGATCGCTAAATTTCTAGCGTGTGTAAGGAGGTGAGAATCAATGAAATTAGCAGAAGCATTGATCCTCAGAGCTGATTGTCAAAAACGAATTGCTCAGTTGCAACAAAGATTGCTACGGAGTGCCAAAGTACAAGAAGGAGAACAACCTGCTGAGAATCCAGAAACATTGCTGAGTGAGCTGGATGCTGCGATCGCCCAGCTAAGGGCTTTAATTCAGCAAATCAACCAAACCAATGCTCGTACTGCTTTTCAGAATGTGACTCTCTCTGATGCTTTGGCAGAAAGAGAGACCTTGCAGATGCAGCGGAATGTTTATAGCAATTTGGTAGATGCAGCTTCTATTCGGCAAGAACGTTACACCCGTTCGGAGGTTAAGTTCTTCAGTACAGTAGCGATCGCGCAGATCCAGAACCAAGTGGATAGGCTATCAAGAAACTATCGAGAACTGGATGCTCAAATTCAGGCACTCAATTGGCAAACAGATTTGATTGAGGTCAGTAGAGGGACCTAACCCCCAGCCTCTTCCCTACTAGTAGGGAAAGTGGAGAATATAAGCCCCTCTCCTCGCAGGGGAGGGGTTGGGGAGGGATCTTCAAGTTGGTAGCAAAGCCAGCAGAAGCGAGCACAACCCGCCAACTGGGCAAGTTGGATTTGCGATCTGGAAAGTCGCTCTATTGGTGGCGTGGGGGCCATGCCAACGGGTTCGAATCCCGTCTTATAACTAATGCCCAGCATGGTTACAAGCGTACCGGGCATTGTGAATGTTACTACCGCGTGCTGGTCTGTTGACTGTGGTGAGGGAGGGATTGGGGAAATTAAATATATGGCAACTCGATACTTTGATCATCAAGACGGACAAACTACATCTACTAATCTCCAAAGTCAGGGCTTGTTGGGGGCAGGCTGGCGACCGCTCAACCGAGAGCTAGACTGGCAATTTCTGTGGCATTTGGCAATGCACGATTCAGCGGAGCTATCCAAGAAAACTGTGGATATTGCCAGTGCGATCGCCGATACTTTAGGCCGCACTAACTATAGCGGATGGGCGAATTTGCTGAGTGTTTTTTCCTCCGGTACACGCTATGAGTTAGATGAGTTCTGGAGCTATATCACGCCTGAGCCTCCCAGCCCTGATTACCGCCATGTGGCATCACTGACGGTAGAAACCCCGGTGCTTCAGCAGGTCAGCCGCACCAATATCCCGATTGATTATGTTTTAAATCGGCTTCAGGAACTCACGATCCTTAAAGTATTGGAGTTATTAGGAAAACCTGTTCTAATTACGCAATACTACTTCGATCGTTACTTCTACCTTCCAATTGAGAAGTTCATTAGTTGGGAGCGGGTCGATACGATTGATACAGTCAACGCCTACTGGCCGCAGCAAGATATTTGGTTGCAGATTCAAAGCATTGGTCCAGGGAGACGACGACTAACACTACTGGAGAGAGAACTAAATTCCCTGATCAACAAAGCCACCTACAACCTGGCTGTGATGCTGAGTGGCTATCAAAGCCGAGTTGGTCAAATTCAGAGCCAATACGCTATTCGTTCTTTTTCAGCAGATGTGCAGGAATTTAGCGATCGCGTCCAGCAAGCAGTTTTTGACCAAAGCCAATTGGCAGTGCTGGTACATGGAGAGCCAGGAACAGGCAAAACGGCTTGGACTCAAGCGATCGCCAAAGAAGTGTTGATGCCATTAGGATATGTCATCTTTATTCTTGATCATGATGCTGTGGAGAACTTCGTTCCACCCACTTATCTAGAGCGCATTTGTCTGATCATCAACGAAGCGGATAACTTGGCGCAAAACCGCGCGAATGTGGCAGCTCAAAGTAGCAACAAAACCGAACATATCCTAAGCTTGCTGGACGGCACGTTGCATCAAAGTGTATTGGAGGAAGGCAGAATTCAAACTCAACAAAGATTTGTGGTTTTGATGACCTGCAACACAATGGAACGCTTAGATCCTGCTCTATTGCGGAAGGGACGAGTAGATTTGATTCATGAGTTCATGCATCGGTTTGTTTAATGAACAGCGATCGCCTAGTTAAAGTCAGCAAATACCTCAGCAAACATCTCCGCCACCAACCGGAGCGCCTGGGCTTAGCTCTTGGTGCAGGTGGCTGGGTTGCGGTTGAGGAATTGCTTGCAGCCTGCGCTCAACATCAGTTTCCCCTCAGCCGGGAAGAACTGGCGGAAGTAGTGGCGACGAGCGATAAAAAGCGTTTCTCCTTCGATGGCACAGGTACGCTGATCCGGGCAAATCAGGGTCATAGTGTAGAAGTTGATCTGCAACTAGAGCCGCAGGTGCCGCCGAATGTTTTGTATCACGGTACAGGCGATCGCGCAGTAGCAATGATTTTGCAATCAGGTCTAAACAAGATGTCGCGGCATCATGTTCACCTTTCCAAAGATGTGGAAACAGCCCGAAAAGTCGGTTCTAGACATGGTCGTCCAGTTATCTTTGCGATCGATGCTGCGGCAATGCATCAAGCAGGATATCTCTTTTTCTGTGCAGAAAATGGCGTTTGGCTAGTGGATCAGATCCCATCAGAATATTTAACGATTTTGTAGCCAATGCCATTAAAGAGTCGATCGCACCTTTCGGGGCTTGTTTCCAAACCTGTTTGGTTCATCCAAGGGCGAGCAGAGCAAACATTAGGACTCAACTACACCACTCCAATTATCATTCTCAACCGCTGCTTTGAGTTTCCGACGACGCTCAGCTTCGGACTCATCCGGTGCCGCCTGCGCATCTAATTCATGGCTGAGGGTGTTATCCGCCATAGCCTTGCGTAACTTGAGCTTTTTCTCTTCGTAGGCTTGGCGCTCTGCTGCCGACATACTGGCTTGCGCCACTTCGCCAATTGTTTTCGCCCAAGTTCCCTCTCCCATTTGATTCCCAGACGGAACCTGATCCAGCGCGGCAAGCCACTCATCTCGCAACGCTTCCATTGCTTGCCGTGTCGGAAACTTAAAGGTCTGAACTCGGATAAAAGCACAGGCTTCCACTCCATGCTGGGCGATGTGCCCTTCCAGCGACTGCTGGACATCGCGGGAGTAGCCGATGTACTGGGTTTGGTGGTCAGCATCTAAAACAGCGTAGACCCCCGCCACCTTAACCCTGTGAGTGTGCGATCGCCAATTTTCTACTGGAACTACTTCAGCCCCCTCAGGCACCACTGGGAGGGAGGAGGTAGTTGAGCCATGCTCATCCTCAGAACTGTACAGAAAACCATGCAGTCCCTGATGAGCGGCTGGAACGTTCTGATCTTCAAGAGGGACGTTTTTTTCGGATTCCACAGGATAGTCTCGGTTGAGTCAATTAAAGCTTGATAAGAACGATCTTACTTCTATTCAGACTAGGACTCAGATGATTGGTGACCAGGTCTCCCAGACTGGCGAGATTACTCACTTGAGAAATTGCCTGAGTGAAATTTTGCTAAGTATGCGAGAAAAGTGGCGATGGCGTTGAAGGTATAGAGAACCCAGCTTCTGAGAATATACCTTTGAGGTTCGCTTCATGTTCCGACTCGATCGCCGTATAGCTCTGGTAACGTTCTCATTCACACTTGGTCTAACGGCCATCATCCAAGCTGCTCATGCTTGCATGCCTCCCGAACGTCCTTCCCAGGCAGCAACTCTACCATCTCGCACCCTGGGTAGCTCACCCAGCATCTTAAAAGATACTTTGGTCGTGCCTGGAGAGCGGATTGGTCCCGTGACTCGCACCACCACCTACCAAGATTTAGTCAAACTATTCGGTAAGTCTCGGCTGAGCGATCGCACAGTCTACGGGCCAGAAGGTATAGGGATGTGGCCAGGGACTCGCGTAAACCTAGGTCTAGCACAATCCTTCACCGTCGTTTGGCAAGATACCAAACGAGCCAAGCCTCTGCATGTCCGGGAACTCGGTTCTGCCTGGAAAACAGCAGAAGGAATTGGCATGGGCACTCCTCTCACCCATTTACAGAAACAACTCGGCAACTTCCAAATCTCAGGTCTGGACTGGGATTATGGCGGGGCTGTAATGTTCCACAATACGCGGTTGTCTCGTTATGTAGGCAAACTGACCTTGGTGATGCAGGCCAATCCCCAAGCCAGCGATAAGTATCCGGATGACTACAGTGCCATAGCAGGCGATCGCCTGCTCTCTTCTACTGATCCTCATTGGAAACCTTTAGGGATGCGCGTTGGTTCCATGATTGTGCGGCTAAATTCTGAGCTCTAAAGAGATGGAACAGCGATCGCGTTGCTATTTGCCGTTCGTTACTTGTAAGGCGGTGTTTCCTTTGTTACC
Organism: Trichocoleus sp. FACHB-262; assembly: GCF_014696035.1. Lineage (NCBI taxonomy): Bacteria > Bacillati > Cyanobacteriota > Cyanophyceae > Leptolyngbyales > Trichocoleusaceae > Trichocoleus > Trichocoleus sp. FACHB-262. Next base: position 86,428 of record NZ_JACJPK010000046.1, read on the forward strand.
GCTAAAGATAGCAATACTTCACATTAATATGAAGAGATCTTATGATTTGACTCGGTAAGTTGTGAAAGCAATTGATTTCTTTAGTTGGTTATGTTAAACAACATAGGAAGACTGTAGGTCAGCGTGTGTTCTAATTCGGTAAGTTCCTGTTTATACTCGCCCTTTAAAGGGGTGCTGTGCTACCAGCTACCAAAGTAAACTAGCTAGATAAATAGGCATATAGATGCAACTCGAAAAGGTTGAGCGGGAATACTAGGCTCATCATCACAGGAGCCTTATGGCTCAGAGGCTCGGCGTTTTAGTCGGGCTTTTTTTATGTTTAACAAACGAAAAATATTACTGATGCGATCGCGAAGCGGAACTTGTCAAACGGTGGGCTACATGACTTTCTAGTAGCTTTACGGTAAGGTATGTTCTTTAATAACCCAGCGCCCAGCCTGCAATTTTTTAATGAGTGTGAGTAAAAATGCACTGGAATGGGGATTCTAAAAAAGAACTTCTAAGGCTGAGGCAATGCTGAGATTCTTCTGTCTAACTGCTGTGTTGGCTGCTGCTCTGTCGCCGTTGTTACCTCGCTTCTCAACTGCGGCGATCGCCCAGGAGTTAGATGGTTGTTACATGCTTAACCCTGCTGGCCGATCGATCGATCTGTCCAAGCTTTGTGGAACTACTCCTGGCAACACTCACTCTCCTAATGGCACTCTAGCCACCTTTACGAGAACCAATACTTTACCTGAGGGGCAAGTTTTCCAAGCCAAAATTCTGCGGCGTGAGGCTGGCACTCCCATCATTGGAGTTACCTTCAATGGCAACCAAACTTTTGAAATGATTGTGGATACAGGGGCTAGCGGTACAGTCGTCACCCAGCGCATGGCTGCGATGTTGCGCTTGGTTCCAGTTGCTAAATTAAAGTTTGATACTGCGAGTGCCAAAGGGATTGAACTGCCCTTGGGCAAGATTCATATGATGGAAGTCAATGGGGCCACAGCCCAAGGGTTGCTGGTAGCGATCGCAGGCCCTCAGCTAGAAACGGGTTTGCTCGGTCATGACTTTTTCGGCAAGTACGACATCACTATCAAACGAGACGTCGTTGAGTTCCGAGTGCGTTAGAGTTTTACGAGTCTTGGTATTGAATACGGTAGATCCGACCATTGGCTTCTTCGGTGACTAGCAAGCTGCCGTCGGGTAACACCAAGAGGCCGACCGGACGACCCCAAGTTGTCGGGCCACTTGGATCTAAGAGAAAACCTGTCAAAAAGTCTTCGTAATAGCCTGCGGCACGACCCTGAGCATTGAAGGGAACGAATACGACCTTGTAGCCTGTGCCTTGATTGCGATTCCAAGAACCCCGGAAGGCAACAAAAGCACCATTACGATACTTTTCGGGGAAGGTCTTACCGTCATAAAACTGAAGCCCTAAAGCAGCAGAGTGAGCTTGAAACAGCACATCAGGGGTCCGGGTTTGAGCGGCTAACTCTGGGCGATCGCTCTGGCCATTGCGAGCATGACGAGGGTCGAGCAAGTTGGGGGCAAGGTAGCTGTAAGGCCAGCCGTAAAATTCGCCTGCTTGCACTTGGGTTAGGTAGTCAGGCACCAAATCATCTCCTAGCCCATCTCGCTCATTCACCGTGGCATGCAGCGCCCCTGTAACAGGTTGAAAATCAAGTCCTACAGGATTACGCAATCCATAAGCAAAGGTTTGCTGGTTCGAGCCATCCAGGTTCATGACTTGAACTGAGGCGCGAGGAAGTGGTTCGGTATCAGCGTTGCTTTCAGAACCGACAGAGACATACAGCTTTTGTTGGTCGGGTGAGACGACGACATTCCGAGTCCAATGCTGGTTGTAGCCCTCTCCTGGCAGTTGCGCGATCGCTTGCCCCCGCCCTGTAAGTTTCTCTTGACCTGATTGGTAAGGAAAGCGCAGAACGGCATTGGTATTGCCTAAGAAAAATGAGTCCTGAGTAAAAGCCATGCCGAGGGGCAGAAACAAGCCATTGCTTGGCCCAGCAAACGTTTTTTTCACATCAGCGACGCCATCTTTGTTGCTATCGCGCAGTAGGCGAATGCGATTTTGCCGTGTCTCAGTCACCAGTACGTCGCCATTAGGAGCCAGGGCTAGCCACCGGGGTCTATCGAGTTCTTCGGCATACACATTTACCGTGAAGCCAGCCGGAACTCGTAACAAAGGATTGCTGGGAATATCCACCACGTTTGGGCTTTTGGAGGCGCTATTCGTGGCATAGGGCTGTGGCAAATCTGCCGCTGTTAAGCGGATGGGGGTTGGTGTAAGCGTTTCTGTAGGAACTAAGTTCTGGGGTGATGCAGCCTGCGCTGTTAACTGTTTTGTGGAGCCTGACGCTTGAGCCGTTGGAGCCTGCTCTGTAGGTAGTGAGCTAGGTTGCGATCGCTCTGGCAGCGTCGTACCCACCTGGCTACAACCCGTGGCGGTGGTCAGTAGTAGCGCCAACGATAACCAATGAGCGGGGCGTGGGGGTACAAACGGAGGCACAGGCATAGTAGAACTCTAAATCTAGCGAGATCAGGACTAACAGCAAGTTGTAGAGATGCAGCGTTGGGGGTGAACGCTTTCCACTTATCTGCTTACTTCCTCAGGCTAACAATCAATGCGAAAGATTGCAGTCTAGAAATTGCAGAAACTAAAGCATCTACTCCATGGGGCATCAGCATCCATGTCAGTGAATGGTGACTTACTTCCTGAGGCAGAAATGAAAGCAGGGTGATGGAAAGCGATCGCGGGTTAGCATTATAGTTATGTTAAGAGGTGGCAAGAGTGACCTGTCCTTAAGCAGAGAGTCCTAAATCTTAAAAAATAAGACTCAATCTGATTGTCTGGTCCCAGCCTCTTGTATCACTGTAAATAGCTGATTAAATAGCCTGACAGGATACTTAATCTCAGAAGCTAACCAGCTGACGAGTTCCTAACCCTAGCTCAAAGACAACTAAGACGAAACCGAAAAATCCATGAGCGATATTCAAAAGCAAATCGAACAAGAACGGGAACAAGCGCGTGCCGTTTGTGACACCAGCGGTAGCACTTCCGGCGAATGTGCTGCTGCTTGGGATGCGGTTGAAGAACTCCAAGCTGAAGCATCCCATCAACGTCAATCAAAACAAAAGAACTCGTTGGAACAGTTTTGCGACGATAATCCAGACGCTGCTGAGTGCCGAGTCTACGACAACTAAACGCCTTGGGCACTCTTCGTTCATTCCATAATCAAGACTGTCATAATCAAAACCATCTAGAAACTCAAACCCCTATCTTGGGAGTTTGAGTTTTTTTAATAGGAACTTTCGCTACTTATCCATCCGACTTGGCTGTCAAAGTACAGTCGATCATTCTCCAAGTAGAGCGAAACTGGCGGAACAACTCCTGACTGGCAGAGGCGAGATCTCCATCTGGGCCAATGGTACCTCCTGGGATCACTCGGCCTCCATCCGTTTGGAAGTTTAGTCTTAGGTCTCCATTTTCATCTTTGTCCAGCATCAGACGCCCCTGCGCGATGACTTGGCCCGCTCGGCTTGAAATAGAACAACGCATTATTAACTACTTCCAAGGAATCTTTTGGCTGCTTCAACTGAGCTAGGCATCAAGTTCAGCAAACTGAGGCTTATCTTCTCATAACTCTTAGCTTTATCAACCGATTAAGTGAAAAGAAATAGCTGTTCCACCACATTTATAGCTTTGATCTCTGGCAAGCACATATGCAAAGAATTCTGAGAACTATGTGTAGAGATATCACAATTCAAACTTCTTATTAATAAACATTGCAGCACCTTGACTGGCTTGCTAGATTATGCACAAGAAAGCTAGTTCAGCAGTTAAGTTGAACATGTAGCAGCTTTTTGCTTTGTTAGGCGGCTATGACTGAAAGCGACTGCAAAGCTGCGTCCATAAGTTCTCTAGATTGTAATAGCTAGGAGTAATATGACTGGACAGATGTGCTGGCTCTCGATTGGCGGAGACGATGGTGAAAAAGTGCTGCACTTGCGCATGCAGCCGTCTCAGCCTTGGCGACCTTACAAATCTTTCCCTCAATATGCGATGTCTGATTACAAGGTTCCAGGTGGCTCCAAGGGTTGGGCTACTTACCAGCAGTTGATGAAATCAGGCTGGACGTTAGTCGCTACATCTGCTGCTCAGCCGCAACTGCTAGCTTACAAATAACCCAGTTTTAACGGGTTATACCCCAGATAAACGGTGCTAGGGCTGGACTCCAGGCTCTAAAAAATTATAGAGAATCTCGTCTGGCTCGTCGTACATATCATCGTCATCGTCTTCGGGCATGCTTACCGGAGACGATGCTGGGTGAATCACATTGGGTTTGGGAGCCGAGTCATGAGCTTGGTTCGTAGCGATCGCCTGCTTCAAGGCTTCAAGTTGCTCGCTCAGGTAGGTCACTCTAGCTTCTAGAGTGGCAATTCGCTCTATAGAACCATTTGTTGCTGCTTGCTGAGTTGGTAAATGGGTCAGGTGAAAATGGGTGGCTAAAATTTCCTCTGCGGCGGCAGCAAGCGATCGCTTTCCTCGACTCGCTTTGTAAGTTTTAAGGTGCTGTCGTAGTTCTGGGGACAGTTTAATTGAAACGCGGTGCTTATGTTTTGCCATTACTGCTCAAATTATTGGCTAGTACTGCGATCGTAGCGTTAGGTGAGAGCACAAATTCAGCGCGACTACCTCTTTTGGCTACAACGAGATCAGCAATTGCCACAGGGTTCATCACTTAGGGAGAAGCAAAGTTAAAGTAATTTCGCTTTCCTTTAAAGAAGAATGAGTCTTTAGGAGTTGTGTGGTGGTAACCGATCACGAGCACGTGCGTGCTGAGAAAAGTAGAATTAGACGCAAGGATTTGATTTCTAGCCTCACCATTGGTATTTTGCTTGGAATTATTGGTGGCCTTCCAATCGGTTGGTTTGCGCACCGAGTTTACTTCCAGCAGAGAACGGCACAGGTGTTGCTTTGTCGCCAAAACCATATTGGGCAACCAGAAGTTGAATTGAAATCACTGTGCGGCTCAGTTTATTAATGGTCTAGTTGTTTAACTGGTTGAGTTAACTGATTTAGCTGGCTGGATAGAGGCGACCGCCTGTAGCAGGATCAAAAATAAACAGTTGAGTGAAGTCGATTTGGAGGCTCAAGCGATCGCCCGGACGAACCCGAATTTCCGGGCTCACTTGCAGGTTAATCGCTTGGGCGGCTGAGCTAGTAGGCTGGGTTGGCAAAACTGCTCGGATCAAAATTTCTCGTCCGAGCGGTTCTACAATGCTCACTTCAACCGTGAAGTGTTGAGCCTCTGGTTCAGACACCAGTTGTAAATGCTCTGGACGGATGCCTAACTCAACCGATTGGCCTGGAGACAACGGCAGATGAGCTGCAATGGCGGAAGAGCAAGTAAATGATTGGCCTGCCAGGTGAAAAGCACTATCCTCGAAGGTTGCAGACAGGATGTTCATGGGTGGATTGCCTAGAAACGTCGCCACCATTCGATTAGTCGGGCGAGCATAAATAGTTTGGGGATCGCCAATTTGTTGAATGCAACCTTGCTTTAGCACCACAATTTGGTCAGCCAACGTCATGGCTTCCACTTGATCGTGGGTGACGTAGATCGTAGTGATGCCCAAGCGTTGATGAAGTTGCTTTAGTTCAGCCCGTGTGTCATCTCGCAACTGAGCATCCAAGTTAGAAAGCGGTTCATCGAGTAAAAAAACTTGCGGCTTACGAGCGATCGCGCGTCCCAATGCCACCCGTTGCTGTTGACCGCCAGAGAGTTGCTTAGGCTTGCGATCGAGCAAGTGGGCAATATCCAGCGATCGCGCTACAGATTCGACTCGTTCTTGAATGGTTTGGGAGTCGGCTTTACGCATTTTCAGCCCAAAAGCCAGATTCTCCGCCACGCTCATGTGTGGGTATAGCGCATAGTTCTGGAACACCATTGCCACGTCGCGTTGACGAGCAGGCACTTGATTGACTAAGCGATCGCCAATGTAGAGATTGCCTGAAGTCGCTGATTCTAAACCCGCAATGGTTCGCAGAATCGTAGACTTGCCACAGCCCGATGGCCCCACCATTATCCAGAATTCACCATCAGGCACCTCAAAGGTGATGTCTGCGATCGCCACCGCCTCTTTAAATTGTCGAGTAATTCCCTCTAAGCGCACCTTTGCCATTGTCTGCCCAACTTTCCTCTTCGACTTGCCCCATTGCGATCGCACTTTAGCTCAAAATCACTTTTCAAAATCTACTTTGTTGAATCATGAGAAGTCTGGCTGGAACCCATGCGCTTTATTGTGCTTCTTCTGGATGATGCTTTTTAGTCACAGAGTTGTTTCCTTGTAAGTACTTCAGACCGTTCTTTAGCACTTAAAAACTGATTCATGATGATGCGAAAATTAAAGCGCTTCCTCTTGGCATGGAGCGTTAGTTTGCTACTGGCGATCGCTAGCTTTTCCTGGTTAGCCCCTGTTCAAGCTGGCCCAATGCCCATTGACGACCAAGGCCAGCCCAAAACTCAACTTTCAGCTCGCGATATTTTTCGGGACGCTTATGAACAGCGCTATACCTGGAACGAAAAATTCCCAGGATATCAAGCGGAAGTTTCTTTGAAATATGGCGGGCAGTTGTATCACGGGTTAGCGCAGGTCAGTCCAGACTTCCAAGTTACCGTGAAAAATATGGATGACCCAGATGTGAGTCAGTTGGTTAAAAATCAATTGCAAATGGAGATCATTCATCGTAGGCAGATTGCTTTTGGCGATCGCCATGACCAGGATACTTATGCTCTCGCCGGAACGGACAAAGACGGAGCGTTTGAAATTCAAGAAACGGGTGATAACGGCGAGTCTCGATACAAAGTCCGTGACAAAAAAATTGTCCAGGTGAATCGCACCCTTGGCAGCATGGCAGTGACGGTCGATAGCTTGGAGTTCATTACACCTGCCGGAGGCTACCTCACCGAGCACTTCCAAACCACTTTCCGCGATCCTAAAGGGAAAGAAGTGTTGCTGACCCAAGATGTCACCGATTCCCACGAGAGGATCGGCAATTATTATCTGCTGACCAATCGCACGATTCGTAGTTCTGATCCCAAACAACCAGAGCAACTAAACGAGGCGGACACTCTGATTCGGTTCAACAACATTCAGCCTTTGCGCCGAGCGTAGCAGTCTCTTCGAATAGAAGTAGAGCGAAACTCAAGATTTTTAGGGGTGATCCTAAGCGTTGAGAGCTGCGATCGCCCCTTGTCCAAGCATTTCGATGCCAACCTCTCATAAAGGTGGGCGGCTTTCTCACCACGTCCTCACCTCAATAAAACTTTCATGCCTCAGTCGGGTAAGCTAGAATTATTACATCTTCTTTACAGGAAGATTTAAGCTTCTTGCGGGAAAAATTAATACAAGAAGCCTTGAATTTCTAGAATCCTAGCTCTTTATTCCTTAACGCTGGAACTCCTCTATGTCTCTCCCCATCCGCAATGTCGCCATCATTGCCCACGTTGACCACGGCAAAACTACCCTTGTCGATGCACTGCTCAAACAAGCTGGCACATTCCGTGAAGGAGAAGACGTTCCGGATTGCGTCATGGACTCCAACGACTTGGAGCGAGAGCGTGGTATTACCATTTTGTCGAAGAACACTGCGGTTCGCTACAAAGAAACTCTGATCAATATTGTTGACACCCCAGGTCACGCCGACTTTGGCGGTGAAGTTGAACGCGTCTTGGGCATGGTGGATGGTTGTCTGCTGATCGTAGATGCTAACGAAGGCCCCATGCCTCAAACCCGCTTCGTTCTGAAGAAAGCCCTGGAAAAAGGCTTGCGCCCCATCGTACTAGTCAACAAAATCGACCGTCCACGGGCTGACCCCCACGCTGCAGTCGATAAAGTATTGGATCTGTTCCTAGAACTCGGTGCAGATGACGATCAGTGCGACTTCCCTTACCTGTTCGCTTCAGGCTTGGAAGGTTACGCCAAAGAAACCCTAGAAGAAGAAGGCGTAGACATGCAGCCTCTCTTCAATGCCTTCTTGCGCCACGTTCCACCTCCGGTTGGCGATGCCAGCAAGTCTCTGCAGTTGCAAGTCACCACGCTGGACTACTCTGAGTACGTGGGACGAATTGTAATTGGCAAAATCCACAACGGTACGATTCGCGTTGGGCAGCAAGCTGCACTGGTAACAGAGACGGGTGAGATCGTTAAGGCCAAAATCAGCAAGTTGATGGGCTTTGAAGGTCTGAAGCGGATTGATATTGAAGAAGCCACCGCAGGTAACCTTGTAGCAGTTGCGGGCTTTGCCAATGCCAACATCGGTGAAACCATTACTTGCCCCAACGAACCTCAAGCACTGCCGCTGATCAAGGTAGACGAACCTACCTTACAGATGACCTTTTCGGTGAACGACTCACCGTTTGCAGGTCAGGAAGGCAACTTTGTCACCTCTCGTCAGGTGCGCGATCGCCTGATGCGCGAATTAGAAACCAACGTAGCTCTTCGAGTCGAAGAAACCGACTCTCCCGATCGCTTCTTAGTTTCGGGTCGGGGTGAACTACACCTCGGCATCTTGATCGAAACCATGCGCCGGGAAGGCTATGAGTTCCAAGTATCTCAACCACAGGTAATTTACCGCGAAGTCAGCGGTCAACCCTGCGAGCCGTTTGAGAACTTGGTGCTTGACGTGCCCGAAGAAGCCGTCGGTAGCTGTATCGAGCGTTTGGGCCAGCGCCGAGCTGAAATGCAAAATATGATGGTCAGCCCCAACGGTCGCACTCAGCTAGAGTTCGTCGTTCCAGCGCGCGGTCTAGTAGGCTTCCGGGGTGAGTTCATGCGGCTGACTCGTGGCGAAGGCATCATGAACCACAGCTTCCTCGATTATCGTCCTTTGGGTGGCGATATTGAAGCCCGCCGCAACGGAGTACTAATTGCGTTTGAAGAAGGAACGGCTACCTTCTACGCCATGAAGAACGCAGAAGATCGGGGTTCATTCTTCATCACGCCGGGTACCAAGGTGTACAAGGGCATGATTGTGGGTGAGCACAACCGCCAGCAAGACCTAGATCTCAATATCTGTAAAAGCAAGCAGCTTACCAACCACCGAGCTTCAGGCGGTGAAGAATTGGTGCAGTTGCAAGCGCCGATCGATATGAGCCTAGAGCGGGCATTGGAATATATTGGTCCCGACGAATTGGTGGAAGTCACCCCTAAATCGATTCGGCTCCGTAAAGTCACCAAGAAGCTAGCCAAGCGCTAATTTCCAGGCGATCGCTAAACCAACAAAAACCATTGAAGGGCGTGCAGTCAGCTGTACGCCTTTTTTCTATGCAGTAGTCAGAGAAAATACGATCAGGTGAGCTGCCTCCATGAATTTATATAAATAGGTAGATGCTAATTTGCTAGATTACGTGTTTTCTCGGTAACTTTAGGAACTAAGTTAGTGAATTCTATAGTCACGGTCAGAAATAGTTTAACTGTCAGTAACCGAGAACGACACTGAACAGCACCCCAGTTCACTACCAAGGAAAAGCCAATCTATGAGAGACAAGCTTCGAGAGCTTATTGGGCAGCCCAATGTTTGGCTCTGTCTCGGCGGTACGAATACTTGGATCAAAAACGTCCAAATTCTTGACGTCACGAACAAGACGGTTACGTTCCGATACGAGGATGAGACCGAGAGAGAAAAGCGGCTCTGGGAAAAGACGACTCGAATTAAGAATATTACTGAAGTAGAAGTCAAACTGGTGGCGTATCCCAAAGATACCCAAAGAGTGGCTCACATCAGAGGGAAGCTCTCCAATCTTCTACAGCAAGAGCTAGAGCAGGAATAAAAGAGCACTGCTCTCCAGTTTCTACATAGCTGGATCTATGCCGTGAAAAGTTCACGCTTGGGCTAGGGCTTACCTGTCTCAATTCCACCTCAAAGTATATTTCTGACTGAGCGATCGCGCTGACTTACAGATTTTCGATCTCTGTACAAACTCTCTAGAAAGCTATTAAAAAAGTCGAGGTAGGATCAATCCCCTCGACTTTTTGCATTGTTTGGAAGCTGCGGAAGGAGCTACAAACGTTACGGGTTCAAGTCTTGAAAAATAATTTGGGTCGCGACTTCTTCTGGAGTTGGAGGTGGTGCGGCGGCTACGGTTTCGGCTGGCTTGGGCGGTGTAGTGGCTGTTTCGGCTCTCTGGAATTGTTGTTGGTGCAGGGCGATCGCTTTGGCAATGGCTTGCTGCCGCCGTTCTTGATCGCTCGAAATGCTGTAGACGTTGTTGCCTAGGCCAGGAGCATTCCACTGACCTGTATTTGGGTTCAGGAACGATCGCGTCCTAGCCCACAATACGGCTTCCGAACCGCGTAGGCCCATTTTGTGAGCAGCTTCTAGCCAGTCAATATACCCGCCGCGATCGAGAGCTGCTAAGGGAGCTTGATTGGCTAAATCGATCGCGTTTAGTTCCTCTTCTAGCGTTAACTGCATGCCTTTAGCTGCCGCTTGCTGTCGGACCATCTTTGTTTGTTTGGCTAACCGCTTGAGCTGCTTTTCATCAGCTTCTTCGGGAGAGCGAGCACCATGCTGGTAAGAAAAAGAGCCAAGATTCCAAACGCCATTACCTGGATCGACGTGTCCGTAATAAGCACTGGTGCGATCGCCTGCGGGAGTTCGGGTACCTTCGGCGCTACCCACCGCTTTGGCGACTAAGGAATTGGCTCCCCCAGTGAACAAGCTACCTGCATCTACAGGAGCTGATTGCGCCGCAGTGGCAATGCTCGAAGAAGCTGCCGGAGGTTCTACTGTAGGTGCTGGTTGGCTAGTCTGGGCTTGAGTCGTGTTTGTGGGGGGTGCCAGAGCAAAACTTAACTCACTGGAGTCTGTAAATTCCGCTGGAGGGCCGATCGCGATTACAGGTTGCTCGGCGTGGTGCAGGACTGCGGGGGAGGATAACTGATTGGCGGAAAGGCTAAAGTCTAGGTTGGTATCATCTGCTTGTGCAGCCTGAGCTGTCCCCAGCGTAACCACAAGCAAGCTGGCCGCAACCAAAGGGTGTTGTTTCATGGTTGTTTAAGCGTTCGTTCTAGGATGTTGCGAGAAGGTTCTACAAAGGCCCAAGTACCGTTAGGTTGTTTGCGTAGAGCGGCAAATTGTAAATAATCTCCGCTGCCTAGAGGTTGGCCTTGCCGTACCTCTCCGAATCGAGGCTGCTTTAGTCCACATAGGCGAAATAGATAGGCAGGTACTTCATCGCTGGAAAACAACACACAGCTGCCTTGGTAAGGTTGGGTTGATCCGGTAAAAGGAGCGAACACGGTTTTGCCCCTCAGCGCGATCGAAATATCGCCCAGCCCTCCTGTGACCGAGTAGCCTGCGATCGCGCTGCCTGGTTGGAGTTCCCAGGTTTGGGCCAACTGGATTTTTTTAGGGGTTAACTCTGTCGTTTGCTGCCGTGAGCATCCGAGGCGCAAGAGAACCAAAATGGCGATCGCCACAGCAAACCTAACGAAAACTAAACCGATACCCCGCATACTCATTGCCCTCGTACAAAATCACTAACCAAGTTTGCGGGTCAAACTCTAAGGGATAAGCTTCCCGCTCGGCATTCACACCCGCACGCACTTCTAGCTTGGGCAGCTTGCAGAAGGGAGCTTTAAGAATACCTTGCACTTTGCTTTTCGAGTCACGCTCTGGAACGGTGAGGAGTTTGGCTAATTGCTCTCTAGAGAGGGCCGCCCTGGATTGCACAATTTCTTGACAAACTTCACCATGATTTTTGGCTTTAACGGCTCCGTGCAAATCTAGTAACAAACTAAGAACTGCAACCACAAATCCACTGAAGAGCAAGGGCTTGAACAGGGATTTCAAATCTGGCCTCTGAAAAGGATTGCGTTTCATCTCTTCTCCGGCACTGGTAACGGGTTGACTCTGGAACGTCGATTGCTTCTCACCACGCCACCTGCCCTGTTATTTCAGGCATTAAAGTCGGCCTCCTAGCAGCAAACCAATGACAACCAACAACAACCGATAGCCCCAAACAGAGCTAACCGCTGACTTGAAAACAGCTTGATGAGTGGTTAGCATGGCTGCCCCTGCCACTAGCAGCACTACGGGAAACCAAAGAACGGGGTATGTACGGATGAGCATTTGCAGTCCCACTCTCACGGCTGCGGCGATCGCTACCCACATCGCTGCATCACTGAGTAGAGCAGGCATACCGATGGGTAGCTTGACGGCAGCACTGAGCCAACGACGCACTTGGCGCAGCCAACGATAGCGCCGAATTGCCTTTAACTGTTTGTGGCGCATCTGAGGTTTAGTCGCTGTGGTAGCTGGTTCTACACAACGAGGACGGAGGCGATCGCTCGGTTTCCGCCGATGCCTCAGCCGTCGCAATAGCTGAGCGGTTGAAGCAGCATTTTGCTGAGATTGGGTTAAGCTGGCTTCTGGCGAATTGGCTAAAGCAATATCCTGAGGAACCGCTGCGAGCGCCTGTTCAGACTGCGTTTGACTCAGAGTGACTGCGTGGTTCGGCTCTTGGTCCATGGTTTCAGGAGACTCTAGGTAGGTTTTCTGAGTCATGGTTTTGAGCTGGGCCATCGCCGCTCTTAGCTCAGCAGATAACTGCTCAACTAGAACTGCTTGCGCCTCAATTTGCCTCGCTACATCCGCTGATAAAGCTGGATCTGCACCCGAAACTTTGGGCTTAACGCGCGAACTATGCAGCGGATTGGATGAGGTTACAGTTGAGGGAGACATTTCGGCCAGAGGCGGCACAGATTCAACCCTCTGACTTTGGGATTTTTCGATCGCAGTAGCTCGGCTCACTGCATGAGCTAGCTGAATCATCCGACTCGCTGGGAGCGATGGAGATTGCTTCAGTTGGCTGCGTCCGGTCCAGGTTCTAGTTTTTCGAATAGGAGCAGGCTCTTTCATGGCACTAGGGGGTAGCTGACTGCACATTATTAGGATAAACGCTTTAATAGTACCTTTGTACTATTAAATGACAAGAATATACTATGAAACCTGGGGCAATGTCAGCCGTATTTCAGCCTGCGATCGCTGTTTTTATGAATTTTGGCGAGTAAAACCTATGGTTTTCAACCCTAAAACGGTTCTGAGTGCTGCTAAATACAGTACTGATAGTGACATTAGGCGCAAAATTAAGAGCATTCTTAACCCTGTGTGGAAAAACTATGCTTGATCAGTCGCAGATCCGCTTCTAGAACGGGAACCTTAGCTATAGCTTTCCTAACGTTGCTCCTGAGATTAAGTCACCAGCGCTATGTATGCTCAAGCCATCAAAATTCTGCTCGTAGAAGACAGTCTGACTGACGCGACCTTCTTACAAAAGATTTTGCAAATTGAAACCAGTGTTGCTGCTTGGGAAGTAGTGCATGTAACGCAACTGAGCGATACGCTCACCTATTTACGCGAAGACGAATGTGACGTCGTACTCCTAGATCTTTTCCTGCCCGACGAGCAAGGCTTGGCTACTCTACAACAAGTTCATGCCACTGCTCCCAATACCCCAATTGTGGTCTTGACAGGACTTGATGATGAAGCGATCGCGATTGAGACGCTGCGGCAAGGCGCTCAAGACTATCTCGTTAAGGGTCAAATTGAAGTTAACTTACTGGTACGAGCAATTCGCTACGCCATTGAGCGCAGTCAAACTCTAAAGATTATGCAGCGGCAGTCAGCAGCCATTGAAGCCGCGAGTGATGGGGTGGCAATTCTCAATCAAGATGAGCAATTCATCTACCTCAACCAAGCCTATGCCGAGATCTATGGCTACGACAGCCCCGCGGAACTACTCGGCCAGACTTGGAGACTTGTCTACGATGACGATGACTTGAAAGGGATGGCTCGTCGCGCCGCTTTAGATCTACAAGCTAAAGGGTCTTGGCGGGGCGAGGTAATCGCCAAAAAGCAAGATGGTGAGAAGTTCTATCAAGAGTTGTCACTAACCGCAATCGACAAGGATGGTTTCATTTGCATCGTCCGAGATGTCACCGAACGCAAGCGGGTAGAGGAAGCACTACAATTTACGCAATTTACGGTGAACCATGCGGCGGAAGCCGTAGTTTGGACTGGCCCGGATGCTGGCTTTGTATACGTCAATGAAGCAGCGTGCCAAATGCTCGGCTACTCCCAGAGCGAACTGTTAGTGATGACAGTCTTTGATATTGCCCTTGATGCCTCGCCTGAGAGTTGGCAAGAAGATTGGTCCCAGCTAAAACAGCAAGGCTCCTATACCCTAGAGGCGTGGAACCGCCGTAAAGACGGGCATGTATTTGCGGTTGAAGTGACTCGGAACTACCTAGAATTTCGCGGCCGAGAGTATAACTGTGCCTTCATGCGCGACATTACCCAGCGCAAACAATTTGAGCAAGCTTTGCGGGAGAGTGAACAGCGATTTCGGTTGCTAGCAGAGAACTCAACCGATATGATTTCGCAGCACACCCCTGACGGTACGTTTCTCTATGTTTCGCCTGCCTGCCGTACGCTGCTAGGGTATGAACCTGAAGAATTATTAGGCAAATCTGCCTACAATTATCATCATCCGGATGATGTTGATGCCGTACGTGTCGTCCATACCAATATTCTAGAGCTGCCAGAAACTTACTCAGTGTCTTATCGCTTTCGGCATCAGCAAGGACATTACCTCTGGCTAGAATCTACCGCTAAAACCATTCGATCCTCAGAAACTCAAACCATTCAAGAAATCCAAATTTCTTCTCGTGATATTACCGAACGTAAGCGGGCAGAAGTTGATATTTATAACGCTCTAGCCAAGGAAAAAGAGCTGAGCCAGCTTAAGTCTAGTTTTGTCTCTATGGTTTCGCACGAATTCCGCAATCCACTTAGCGCGATCGTCTTATCGAGCGAATTACTGGAACGTTATACCCAAAAAGCGAGTGAAGAGCAGAAGACGAAATATTTCAAGCGAATTCATGCGGCTACTAAACGGATGACTGAGTTGCTGGACGAGGTTTTAATCATTGGTCGAGCTGAAGCGGGCCAACTGAAGTGCCAGCCGATGCCGTTGTTATTAGAAGAATTCTGTCAAGAGTTGGTAGATGAGCTGCGCCTCAGTATTGGTCAACAGTACCAGCTCGTGTTCACTAGTACAGGCCGTCATGCAACCGAGGCTTGTATGGATGAAAATTTGCTGCGGCATATCTTGGGGAATTTAATTTCTAATGCTGCTAAATACTCTCCTGCGAACAGCACGATTCACTTGAACTTGATTTACAAGAATGACCTCGTAGTTTTTCAGATCCAAGATCAAGGGATTGGGATTCCGGAAGAAGACCAACAACGGCTGTTTGACTCATTTTATCGAGCCACTAATGTAGGAACAATTCCAGGAACAGGGCTAGGGCTGGCGATCGTGAAGAAATGTGTAGATGCTCATCACGGTCAAGTTGAGGTCACCAGTCAATTAGATGCAGGAACCAAGTTTACTGTCACGTTGCCGCTACATAGCTCAGCGCCTGCCTGCACAATTCCTTTGGATATCCCAGAGTTTGATCAGGCCCCAGATTTAGCCTAAGGAATGGAAATAGAGTAGAGTAAGCGATCGACGATCGCCCGTCCTCGTTGACCCCTAGCAGGAATGATGCGATGTGACAGGACGTAGGGGGCCAAAAACTTGACATCGTCAGGAATCACATAATCACGGTCATCTAGAAAGGCTAGAGCTTGTGCGGCCCGTTGCAGGGCGACAGTTCCTCGTGGACTTACCCCCAAAGTAATTTCCTCATCTTCGCGGGTCGCTCGTACCAAGTTCAAAATGTATTGCTGCAAAGAAGGCTCTACTTTGACCGCAGAACATAACCGTCGTAACTCCTGAATATCTTCTAGCGATAAACAAGGTTGCAATTCGTTGACGCTAACTCCAGATTGCAAGCGTTGTAGCATCTGCAATTCTTCTTGTTCACTCGGATAACCCAGGGTCAGGGAGAGGGCAAAGCGGTCCATCTGGGCTTCGGGGAGTGGAAATGTACCTTGGTACTCAACTGGGTTTTGGGTGGCAATGACAAAAAACGGGCTAGGAACAGGTCGAGAAGTCCCATCTACTGTTACTTGCCGTTCTTCCATCACTTCTAGCAGCGCTGATTGAGTACGCGGCGTGGCCCGGTTAATTTCGTCAGTCAGTAGCACGTTCGCAAAGACAGGTCCTGGCAGAAACTCAAATTCACCAGAGCGGGGATTCCAAATATTAGTGCCTGTGACATCGCTGGGCAACAAATCCGGGGTGCATTGCAAGCGCTGAAATTTGCCGTCGATGGAGCGAGCTAAAGACTTAGCCAGCAGGGTTTTACCCACCCCCGGAACATCCTCTAGCAAGGCATGACCTCCAGAAATGAGCGCGACTAAAACTAATCGGATAGCTTCGGCTTTCCCGACAATCGTCTGACTGAGATTTTGAGTTAGCCGTTCGATACGCTCTCGCATGACTGGTTGTTGCTCCCTAAGGATGACCCTTGATTGATCATGTCAGGATTTTCCTTAAGTGAGGATGGGAAGTTTACTGGATTTACTGCCTCAATGCTCACTCAGGGCTGATCGATAGACGTTGGCGCTCAGAGATTGGCTTAGGCACTCGCCTTAAAACTGAGTTTTAAAAGCCTAGGTCTTAGAAGCCTAGGTTCTAAACACTTGGTGCAGTAGCCAAGAGCGATCGCGCTGATAAGCAATCTGCTTGAATCTGAGTCTTTAGCGCCTCTAAGGAAGCAAACTTTTGCTCCGGACGTAAAAAGTGCTTCAAGCTGACGATCAACGTCTGTCCATATAAATCC
This sequence comes from Trichocoleus sp. FACHB-262, assembly GCF_014696035.1. NCBI lineage: Bacteria > Bacillati > Cyanobacteriota > Cyanophyceae > Leptolyngbyales > Trichocoleusaceae > Trichocoleus > Trichocoleus sp. FACHB-262. The sequence goes on from NZ_JACJPK010000046.1 coordinate 103,228, forward strand.
CCGTCCCAATCTAACAAATGGATTTCGACAGTGCGACTAATGCCATTCACTGTAGGACGGTGACCAATATTCATCACTGCTGAGCAAGGGGTCTGTAGGCCGCTCAAGGTGGAGCTTTGAACCTGCACTGCATAGACTCCGTGGCTGGGAAGAAATTTTTCGGGTGGTAGTTGGAGGTTAGCGGTGGGAAATCCAATCGTTCTACCCAATTGCTGCCCCCATACAACCTGACCCATCAAGCTGTAGGGCCGCCCCAAGAGGCGATTGGCTCGTTGCAGATCTCCGGCTTGCAAAGCTGTACGAATATTGGAACTACTGATTCGCTCGTCTGCACAAGTGCACAGTGGCACCGTACTAACTGCAATGCCATACGTGGCGGCGATCGCTTGTAAATCTACGGCAGTTCCAGCGCGTTGCCGTCCAAAGCGAAAATCAACTCCTACACTAATTTGTTGGGCTTGGAGGCGTTGAACCAGAATTTCTTCGACGAATGCTTGGGGGCATAAATCTGCTAACTCGCGATCGAACGGTAGTAGTACAAGTTGACGAACCCCCATTGCCTGGAGTTGCAAAACCTTCTCGTTTAGGGGAGTCAGCAAAGCTCTAGGTTGTCCAGAAAAGAATTCTTGAGGGTGGGGATTGAAGGTGACGACTGTAGGGTAAGGCAGCTCAGAGTTAGTTTCCGCCGCGATCGCTGCGCTAGGCCTGAGCAACAGACTCTCGTTCGGCTCATCGGTCGTAAACAAATCATCCTTAACAAAGGAAGTTAGTGGCTGAGCGGATGCAACGGAATTTAAGACAGGCTGAATAACCTGCCGATGCCCTCGATGAACGCCATCAAAGTTTCCTAGGGCAACAGCGGTTGGTGTTAAAACGGATGTTAGCGAAGAAGTAACCCACACGCTTTACATTTTTACACGTAGCGAGAGCTTGTGAACGCAAAGATTTTAGCTAACTTCAGGGGTCTCGCAGTAGAGGCCGTTAAGCGGAGGCAGAAATGGTTGCTTCGGCGACTGATTCTGGTTCTAACTCTGCTTCGGGCAACGTAACCGCAGTGGTGATCTGAATTGATAAGCCTTCCCAAGCCATGAGACTATTCGGAAAAACTCGTGCGACCTGTTCACCCACCTGATCAAGAAAATCATCGCTGTGGACTGGGTCGTGGTGGAAGATGACCAGCTTTTTGACGCCTGCTGCTTTGGCAATTTTGACGGCTTCTTGCCAAGTGGAATGGCCCCAGCCAACCTTACTGGTCTTGGGTGAGTGGTATTCTTCGTCGGTATAAGTGGCGTCGTAAATCAGAACATCCGCTTCTCTAGCCAGCCAGAGCACATTCTCATCTAAGCGGTCTGGAAAATGCTCCGTATCGGTGACGTAAGCGACTGCATGATCTTTCCAAGAAACCCGGTAACCAATGGCTTCCCCAGGGTGATTGAGCGGCGCATTTTCGATCGTAATATCGTCGATTTGCAGAGGCTGACCAACTTCAATGCTTTGAAAATCAAGCTCTGCTCCCATCACTTGTAATGGCACTGGAAAGTTGGGATGCAACATTTGATCATTCAATCGCTGCTCCACGTCTGAGCCATTCGGGGCGATCGCTCCATAGATATGAAAGCGATTGCCTTTAATAAAGGCAGGGGTAAAGAACGGAAAGCCCTGAATATGGTCCCAATGGGAGTGTGTAAAAAACATGTAGGCTTCTACAGGCATAGCGGATAACATGCTTTGCCCTAGAACCCGGAGGCCAGTGCCGCCATCAAAAATCAAGCGCTGACCATTGATGCGCATTTCAACGCAAGGTGTATTGCCGCCGTAACGAACCGTTTCAGATCCAGGGCAAGCAATACTGCCCCTGACTCCCCAAAAATTAACTGTAAATTGGTTGTGCATGCTCTAGCTGAACTTGATTGCCGATTAATGCGGAGTCCTCTCACGCCCGATGGCTCACTAACCCTCACCCTGGATACTGCGAACAGTGAAATCTATAAATAATTTAGTTTGGAGAAACTCCCTATGATTCCAACTTAATCAAAATTGTTCCCTCTGGTAGTGATCGAAGCCCTATTTTTAAGAGATTCTCAGCACTTAACTCAGAACTTTGAACCGCAAGTAGCTTTTTATTTCTGCTGTTAAAGCAATGGGTAGTCCGGGAAATTTAGTTGCCACTTCTGCAAATTGGTGAGCCCGTCTACAGAAGTTAAGTTGTACTGGAGGGGCGTAACAGTAATGTAATTGTTCCGAATGGCTTGCACATCCGTAATTGCTTCGTTGCCCTCCTTAAGATCGACTTCATCCGTGACATCCTCCAGCAACTCACCCGCCAACCAGTAATAAGTTTTGCCTCTAGGGTCTAGGCGTTTCTGAAAAATGTCTGTGTAACGGCGAACTCCTTGGCGAGTGATGGCAACACCCATAATGTCTGGTTGCGTGACGGCGGGTACGTTCACGTTAAGCAGGACAAGCTTGGGCAAAGGGTGTTGAGTCAGTTGGGTTAATAAGGTTTGGGCGAAGCGTACAGCTGGTTGAAATTCTCTACAGCTAAAGCTGGTCAAGCTAAAAGCAATGCTAGGAATTCCTTCGAGCACCCCTTCCATGGCTGCTGAGACTGTGCCTGAGTAGAGCACATCAGTGCCAAGATTAGAGCCGTGATTAATGCCGGAGAGCACAAAATCTGGTGGATGGTCCAGGAGGGCTCCTAAAGCCAACTTAACACAATCTGAAGGGGTGCCCGAACAAGCCCAAGCTTTAATGCTGGGATGAAAGACTGATTCAACTTCTTCTGCTCGGATGGGGCTATGCAAAGTTAAGCCGTGGCCTGTAGCCGATCGCTCTCGATCGGGGCAAACAACTGTGACTTTATGGCCTGCCTCAGCCATCCCATTCGCTAGGCTACGAATGCCGAGGGCATAAATGCCATCGTCGTTACTAACAAGGAGTCTCATGGAGTAATTCGACGCAATAGTATTGTCAATGGTCTACCAGACTTTGATTGTGCCTGACATCGCAGATTGTGCAACTGCAATGACGAGCCGAAGAGATGATTTTGACGATCGGTTGACGAAACACTACCTGGGAAAACCTTGTCCAAAACAGAACGCTAGCCTCTAAACTGGCATTATGTAGAGCAACGTTTCACGGGTAAGCGCTGCGCTCAAGATTATTGTTTTACGAACAACCCCTAGCATGACTCATCAGACTAGCGATCTGGAAGCCCAATTAGATGCGCTGCGCCAAGAAGCGCAACAGGCGATCGCCACTGCCGAAACTCTGGATCAATTAGATCAACTCCGTGTCAAGTACCTGGGGAAAAAAGGCCAACTCTCCCAAGCCCTCGGGGGTATGGGTAAGTTACCACCTGAGGAGCGTCCTCGGATTGGAGCTTTGACCAATGAGGTCAAAGAAGCTTTGCAAAACGATTTAGACACTAAGCGCACAGCACTGCAAGCAGCTCAAATTCAAGCCCAGTTGGAAGCTGAAACCCTGGATGTGACGATGCCAGGGATGTATCGGCCTCAAGGGCGAATGCACCCGCTGAATAGCACGATTGATCGCGCCTTAGATATTTTTACGGGTTTGGGCTACACCGTGGCTCAAGGCCCAGAGATGGACACAGACTACTACAACTTTGAAGCTCTGAACTTCCAGCCAGACCATCCCGCTCGGGATATGCAGGATACGCTGTATTTGACGGATGGAAATTTGTTGCGGACCCACACCTCAACGGTGCAAATTCGCTACATGGAAGAAAACGACCCTCCTATCCGCGTGGCAGTACCGGGACGGGTGTATCGTCGTGACACAGTGGATGCAACTCACTCTGCCGTCTTCCACCAAATTGAAATTCTGGCAGTGGATGAAGGACTAACCTTCTCGGATCTCCGAGGCACAATTAAAGTCTTTCTGGAAGCCATGTTTGGTGATGTGCCCATCCGTTTTCGTCCCAGTTTCTTCCCCTTTACCGAACCTTCGGCAGAAGTAGATGTGCAGTGGAAAGGTCGCTGGTTAGAAGTTCTGGGTTGTGGGATGGTTGACCCTAACGTGCTCAAAGCTGTCGGTTATGATCCGGAAGTTTACACGGGTTTTGCGGCTGGCTTTGGGGTGGAGCGTTTAGCGATGGTACTGCACCAGATTGACGATATCCGGCGGCTTTACAACAGCGATCTGCGATTTTTACGCCAGTTCTAGCTAGATAGGGATCGTTAAACTCAGCGCTTTAAACTTGAGCAGTAACTCGATCTTGCGAAATCATTGGAGGTGGACATTGCAGCCGATGGTTTCGCAAGAAGACTGTGGCTTCTGAGACTGCTAAGGGAGCACTGAGCAAGTAACCCTGGATGGTCTGGCACTGTAGCGATCGCAACCGTTCCAGTTGAGCTTGAGTTTCGACTCCCTCGGCAATTACATTAAGATTTAGCCCCTGCCCTAAAGCAATTACCGCACTGACAATGGCAGCATCCTGGGGACTAAGCGATAAATCTCGAATGAAAGACTGATCGATTTTGAGCGTATGGAGGGGAAATTTCTTCAGATACCCTAATGAAGAGTAACCCGCGCCAAAGTCATCCATCGCCAGGGAAACTCCCATTTTGTTTAAGTCATGCAAAACTTCACAGGTAGAGTCGGCATTTTGCATGACGGTCGTTTCAGTAATCTCAAGTTCTAAGAATTCTGGCCCAAGCTCAGTTTCTGCGAGAGTGCGAGCGACGATTCCGACCAGTTCAGGTTGCTGAAATTGCCGCGCTGATAGGTTGACAGAAACCCGCGATCGCATGAAGCCTGCCTGATGCCATTGCTTTGCTTGCTGACAAGCGGTTCGCAGCACCCACTCTCCAATGGCAACGATTAAACCATTTTCTTCGGCCAATGGAATAAATGCTTTCGGGTCTAGTAACCCCAGTTCTGGATGTTGCCACCGCACCAAAGCTTCCATGCAAGTAATTTGCTGGTTGGTTAGGTTGATTTGCGGTTGGTAGTAGACTACAAACTCCCCCCGCTCTAGGGCATGGTGGAGATTACTTTCTAGCTCCAACCGAGCCGATGCCTGAGCGTTGAGGGCCGCAGTATAGAACTGGTAGTTGTTCCGCCCTTGGCCTTTAGCTTGATAAAGGGCAGCATCGGCGTTTCTTAGGAGCGTAGGAACGTCTTCGCCATCTTGCGGATACAGGGCGATGCCAATGCTGCTAGTGATGTATAGCTCATGTCCCTCCAGGGTAAAAGCAGGTCTAAGCGCTTCTAGCACTCGTCGGGCAATTCTGCTGGCGTCTTCAGGACAGCTCAAATCTGGCAGTAGCAGCGTAAACTCATCGCCGCCCCAACGAGCCACAATATCTTCCTCGCGTAGACAACTGGCAATGCGCTGCGCCGACAACTGCAAAATCTGATCTCCTACCGCATGCCCTAGAGTGTCGTTGATTGCTTTGAAGCGATCTAAATCCAGAAACATCACGGCTACGTTTTTGTCACTGCACCGCGCTTGCGTGAGTGATGGCAATAACCAGTTGTTGAAGCAAATGCGATTGGGTAGCCCAGTCAGTAAGTCGTGAAAGGCTTGATAACGAATTGTGGCCGCTGCTTGCTCCCGCTTCAAAGCTCCACCAATACTGGCAGCCATTGCAATCAAAATGGATTCTTCACTCTTCGACCAGCAGCGTTCTGTCGTACAGTCGTCAAAGCCGATGTAACCCCAAAAGTGCTGATCAATCAGAATTGGTACCATTAAAATCGCCAGAATTTGATCCCGCTCTAAGAGGTTCTGCTCCACTAGGGGAAAATCACGAGTAATCCCGCTAATCGATTGGCCTGTAGATAAAGCTTCGTGCCAGCGGCTAAGACCAGATTCTCGGTAAGGTTGATTTTGCCAATAGGCTTGGTGAATCGTCGGAGCGATCGCCTCGTGAGTCCATTCAAATCGCATACTCATCGCCACCTCAGCAGTAATGGGATGCGGATGATTTTCATAGATATAAACGCGATCAACTCCTGCTGCCGTGCCTAGAGTTGCTAGTGCTGCTGCGATCGCGGCGTCGCAATTAGGATTGGTCAATAAGTGCTGAGTCGCTTCTGCTACGCCTAGCAGCAGACTTTCGCGCTTGTGTAGTTCTGCGTCTGCTTGTTTCCGAGCACTGATATCTTCAACCGTTCCTTCATAGCCAATGAGTTGGCCTTGGTCATCTCGAATGGTTCGAGCATTTTCGGAAATCCAAATAATTGTGCCGTCCTTGCGGTAGATCTGAGACTCAAATCCCCACACAGCTTCTTGAGTTTGAATCCGCTGCATGAATTCAGCTCGACTGCTGGGATCGACATAAAGTTGATGCTGGATATCCGTTAAGGTGACCATCAACTCTTCTGAGGAATCGTAGCCGTAAATCTTTGCCAACATCGGGTTGGCAGTTAAATATTGCCCATTCGTCGTGGTCTGAAAAATACCTTCAACTGCGTTTTCAAAAATGCTGCGATACTTTGCTTCGGCTTGCCGTAGGGCTTCCTCAGCTTGCTTGCGCTCGGTAATATCTTTGACTGCTCCTAAAATTCGTACGACTCGTTGTTGCTCAGCATCCCATTCCGGTCGAGCATAATCACGTAGCCAACAAATCGCGCCCGTTTTATTCACAATGCGATATTCCAAAATACTAGGCTGATTAGCTGAGATCTGCTGAGCAAAAGGGTAGGTCAAGGCTAAATCTTCTGGGTGAATCAAGCTGACCCAACCGCCTAAAGCATTCATCTCATCCAGTGTGTAGTCAGTGATGCGATAAAAAGCTTCAGTGGCCCATTCAGTCACCAATTCGCCGTTCGGTTCAATCCGGACTGAGTAAACATAGTCAGAGGCCATGCCTGAAATAGCCCGATGTCGTGCTTCACTCTCCCTCAGACATTGCTCGGCTTGTTTGCGCTCTGTAATGTCTTCCATCAGACCCAATAGCCCAATAACCTGACCCTCGGCGCTATGAATGGGCAATTTATTCACATGCATCCAGACTTGACGACCATCTTGATGCTGCTTAGATTCAACAATGTCTAGCTCTGGGACTCCAGTCGCAATAATGCGTCGGTCTTGCTCCAAATAATACTCAATCTCTGGTGGCGTCCAAGGTAGTTGATCGTCAGTCTTGCCAATTGCCGCGGCGGGTTGGGTCAGACCTGCCAACTCTGCCCAACTCTTATTGCAGCCTAGATAAACAGATTGAGTATCCTTCCAAAAAATGTACTGAGGAATGTTGTCTAGAACGAGCCGCAAAAACTCTTGTTGCTCTTTCAAGGCTCTTTCGGCTCGCTTAAGTTGCAAGATTGCACCTAACTGAGCAGTTACAGCAGTCACCAATTCCACTAGGCGCTGGTCTTCGGAGCAAGCTTCAAACATAAAGAAGATCAAGACCGCAACCACTTCCCCTCTCGCCAGAATAGGCATTGCCAGCCCTGCTTTGAGCTTTGCCTCCAGAGCAATTTCAGTCCTCAAAAAGCTCGTTGAGGCTTCCTGAGACACATCTTGAATCCATTCTGGTTTCTGCTTAGCCCAAACCCGCCCAGGCAACCCTACTCCTGGCTGGAAATGTATCACTTGACTCAGTGCTCTAAATTTATCTAGTGAAGTAGATTCGCTATACCAAGCCGAACTACATTCCAATCTGGTTTGTGTGGGATCGGGGAGCCAAGCTTCTCCATACCTCCACCCCGTGGCTTCGCATACCTGTTGAAGTGCCACCTGCAAAGCCGTTGCCAAATCCGGAGATTCACTAATGGCTAACGAAAGGGTTTGTAGAAGTTTAGCTTCTGCCTCAACCTGGTGGAGTTGAAAATTTGGCTTGGTCAGGCTCTGACTTGCATCCACAGAATTTTGTTGCTCAACCATGTCTTTAGAAGTGCTGTTCACTGCCAGAGTTGGAATGCCCGAACCAAGAAAATTAGGATAAGTGTAATTTTTTTTACCTACCCTACTCCTATTCAAACGGGAAAATTTAGACTTGTCAGCAACAAACTACACAAAACATCGGCTGCAAACCGTTTCAATTGCAGCTTTCAGTTGAATAAGAAGTAATATCGTTATATTTTTTTAAGGATTTCTAATAAAGCCTGAAGTCTGCTAGGTCAGGCTTTGATGACATGAGGCATTTGGCAAGATGAACCGCGATCGCCCCTGCCCTAACTTGTCCCAACTTAAGCAAAAAGGCATCCACCTACTGAAAGGAAGATGCCTCTTCATTGTAAACACTAACTCAAAAAGCCGTTTTGGAGGGGGTCTGGGGGACGCAACCGTCCCTCAGCGGGGGTTTGGGGGCAGGTGCCCCCAAGGGTTCGGTTCTAAAGAGTTAATCCGATAACCCCTCAAAACCCCTCAAAGCCAATAACTTGATCGAGCCTACTTCCTTACCGAGGCCCCAAGCCAATCGCCCCTGCATAGAGCGCCTGCTTACCCAGCTCATCCTCAATCCGGAGTAGACGGTTGTACTTCGCCACCCGCTCACTACGGCAAAGCGATCCCGTCTTAATTTGACCCGCGCGAACTGCTACAGCCAAGTCCGCGATCGTCGTATCTTCGGTTTCACCAGAACGGTGACTAATGACGGAGCGGTAACTGTTGCGGGTAGCTAAATCGATTGCTTGTAACGTTTCGGTCAAAGAGCCAATCTGATTCAGCTTAATCAAGATCGAATTGCCTGCTTTCTGGTCGATCCCCTGCTGGAGCCGAGTGGGGTTGGTGACGAATAAATCATCTCCGACAAGCTGCACGCGATCGCCCAACTTCTGAGTTAGCAACTGCCAATGCTGCCAATCATCTTCGTGCAAGCCATCTTCGATCGAGACGATCGGGTACTGACCTGCCAACTTAGCCAGATAATCAACCATCTCGGCTGGCGTATGAGCAGCGCCATCATACACGTACTGACCGTCTTTGTAGAGTTCGCTCGCAGCCACATCCAGCGCCAATGCTACTTGCTCTCCAGGCTTGTAACCCGCTTTCTCGATCGCGGCTATCAATAAATCTAAAGCCGCCTGATTAGACGCTAAGTTGGGGGCAAAACCACCTTCATCTCCTACCCCAGTTAATAATCCCTGGGCCTTTAAGACGTTGCTGAGCGAGGAAAACACTTCTGCTCCCCAGCGCAAAGCTTCACGAAATGAGGAAGCCCCAATCGGGACAATCATGAATTCCTGAATGTCCACATTGTTGTCTGCGTGCGCGCCACCATTAATCACGTTCATCAGAGGCACAGGCAGCAAGTTCGCGAGTGGTCCACCCAAGTAACGGTAGAGCGGTAGACCTAGAGCTTCGGCACCCGCTTTAGCTGTAGCTAGAGAGACCCCTAAGATGGCATTTGCGCCTAGATTGGCTTTATTTTGCGAGCCATCCAGGTCAATCATGGCGCGATCGATCGCTTCTTGATTTAGCGCATTGCAACCGATTAAGCGAGGGGCAATTTCTTCCACCACGTTTTGCACTGCTTTCTGTACGCCCTTGCCGCCGTAACGGCTTGAGTCTCCATCGCGTAATTCATGCGCCTCGAAGCTCCCTGTTGAAGCACCACTGGGAACCTGTGCAACTCCAACAGCACCATTCTCCAGATACACTTCCGCTTCAATGGTTGGGCGTCCGCGTGAATCTAGAATTTCGCGAGCCCGAATGGAGTAAATGGCGGTCTCTGGCGTATCAATCATTCCCTCTGTACCCTCTGAATAAGCAGAATTGCAACTGGCCTCAACCGGGCGGTATGTTCACGATTCACCCGCTGGCGCTCAGCCTAAAATGGCAAACAGCCCGATTGTTAGAATACGTCCAAACGGACACCCAAGAGTGATCTTAGAGAGGTCTGGATTTTAGACTGGTAGTTTTACTTACGGATCTGCTAAAGATTCCGCTGAGTGCTTGAATAAAAAATGTGAAGCAGGGAAAAGAATTATGCGACTACTCCACACGATGCTACGGGTTGGCCACTTGGAAGAATCACTCAGATTCTATTGCGACATCTTAGGCATGAAGTTGCTGCGTCGTAAAGACTATCCTGGTGGCCAATTTACCCTTGCCTTCGTAGGCTACGGTGACGAAATTGACCATACAGTGATTGAGCTGACTCACAACTGGGGAGTAGAGCAATACAATCTCGGTGATGCTTATGGCCATATTGCCATTGGTGTGGATGATATTTATGCCACCTGCAACACCATCAAGGAGCGTGGCGGTAAGGTGGTGCGCGAACCAGGTCCCATGAAACATGGCTCCACCGTGATTGCTTTTGTCGAAGATCCTAGTGGCTACAAAGTTGAATTAATTCAACTAGCGGCGCAGAACGCAGCGTCGGCACAGCAAACCACGGAACCTGCGACTACAGCTCACTAAATACCTGGCGGGATGCGGCCTTCCCTTGCCTATTCAATAACGGGTCAACAACCTGTAAAGGTCAGCTAAAGGTCAACGTTAAGTTCCGGTTTTTAGTTGCTGTTCTGGAACTTTCTGAATAGCAACCCCTTGAAGGAGTGGCAGAGTGAGGAGAATCAATTGGGTCGCTGGAGGTCTTGGCAGCCTTAGTCTTCTAGCACAATTTTCGCTGAAGGCTGAGGCTGAATTACCTCATAGCTCAAATTCATCTTTAGATTTAGCCGTTGATACACTTTCGCCACCTCTGCGGCTCCCATCTAGGGGTAACATCTCTAACTCCGTTGCTCTAGGAAAAGCTGAGATTGAAGCTAGCCCAACGCTATTAAAATTTGCGCCTGACCCAGCAATCGCCCCCGCTAAATTCACTCAGTCAATTGCCCAGTTGCCCTCAAGTTTCTCTAAGCCAACCGTACCTGTGACCGATAGCTTAGAGACAGATGACTCTGCGATGGCTCAAGTCAATTCTGTGTCAGAGCTGTCAGATGTGCAGCCGACTGACTGGGCTTATCAAGCCCTGAAATCTTTGGTTGAGCGCTATGGCGTAGTTACTGGTTATTCAGATGGCACCTTCCAAGGACAGCGATCGCTAACTCGCTACGAGTTTGCCGCCATTCTCAATGCTGTTTTTGTCAAGGTTAATGACTTAATTACGACCAATCAAACTAGCGACCTAGATCCGGAGGATATTGAGACCTTACGGCAGCTTCAGAGTACCTTCAGTCCAGCTTTGAATGATTTGCGCGATCGCTTAGCTGATTTAGATGGGCGTACGAGCGAGTTGGAAGCCAATCAGTTCTCGACCACCACCAAACTGCAAGGCCAAGCCATTTTTGCGCCCACAATAGGAACCCAAGCCTCACTGGAGTTGGTTTCGCGGGTGCGGCTAGATTTATTAACCACTCTGCAACCCGATGCCCTGCTGTTAACCCAACTAGAAATGGGCAACGGTAGAACTGATGCGATCGGTGAAGTGCACAATCGCGATCAAAATTTGCTGGGAACCACAGGTCTATTAGCTGATGCTGGGGGAGTAGAGTACGCCGAAGTGACTGAGACGCCCCGAATACGCAAGCTTTACTACACGTTTCGACCTCAACCGAATTTGGCTGTCAGTATTGGCCCCAAAATCGTGCCTAGCGATTTTATTGATCGCAATCCCTTCGCCAACAACTCAGGCGTTGATTTTAGCTCTGGCTTTTTCGTCAATAATCCTTTGATTGTGCAAAACCAGATTGACCGCTTTGGGGGTGCTGGTATTGCCTTAGATTGGCAATTCTCTGATTCATGGGCACTGCGATCGCTCTATGCCGCAGCGGATGGCGACAACCCACAACAAGGCGGTTTATTTGGCGATCGCAATCAAGGTAGCGTGGAGTTGGAGTATTCGATTAATTCCGCTAGCAGTGTCCAGTTGCAATATACAAGTGCTACCCTCAACGACACTCAGATTGAAGCGGCTGGGATCAATGCCCAATGGGCCATTGACCGAACAGTTGCCGTGTTTGGTCGTTATGGCTTCGGGTCGTACCAGGGGTTTAACTCGGTTTTAGCCCAAAACTTAGATCTTCATCCTCAAACCTGGGCCTTGGGAGTCGTGTTTCGCAACCTTGTGATTCCAGGTTCATTGGCTGGGGCGGCTGTGGGTCAGCCTTTCATCACCAGCAACTTGGGAGATGCCACGCAAACCAATTTTGAATTGTTCTACAATCTCTCCATCAATGAGCATTTCAGTGTGACACCCACTTTCATGCTCGTGACTAATCCTAATAACAACGCTACGAATCCTGACATTTGGCAGAGTACGCTCCGGACTGTCTTCACCTTTTAGCAGGTGAGATGGCGCAGGGCAGGTTGTTATACTAAACGTCTGCGGACAAGCCTTTTCACAGGAATTCTTTTTAGAACATGCAGCCCACCGACTCTAGCAAATTCACCGACAAAGCCTGGGAAGCGATCGTTAAATCTCAGGAAGTGGCCCGTCGCTTCAAACACCAACAGCTAGAGGTGGAGCATTTAGTCGTTGCTCTCTTGCAGCAGGATGGACTGGCGAGCAAAGTGTTTGATCGCGCGGGTGTAGATTCAGCCCGACTCCTTCTGCAATTAGAAGAATTTGCCCAACGCCAACCCCGCGTTACAGACGATGGGCAACTTTATCTAGGTCGGGGGCTAGATTTGCTGACTGACCGGGCCGAAGCTACACGAGAATCCTGGCAAGATGGATTCATCTCAGTTGAGCACCTACTCATTGGCTTTGCCGAAGACGAACGCATTGGTCGGCGCTTGCTCAAAGCAGTCAATCTGGATGCCAAGCAGCTAGAAACCGTAATCAAGACCGTTCGAGGCAGCCAAAAAGTCACAGATCAAAGCCCTGAATCTCGCTACGCTGCCCTAGAGAAATATGGTCAAGACCTGACAGAACAAGCGAAATCGGGCAAGTTAGATCCTGTAATTGGTCGCGATGACGAGATTCGTCGAGTGGTTCAAGTCCTGTCACGGCGTACCAAGAATAACCCTGTCCTGATTGGGGAGCCCGGCGTCGGTAAAACGGCGATCGCTGAAGGACTAGCTCAGCGCATTGTCAACGGCGATGTGCCAGAATCCCTGAAAAACCGCAAGCTAATTTCGCTCGACATGGGCAGCTTGATTGCAGGAGCCAAGTATCGCGGCGAATTTGAAGACCGTCTGCGGGCCGTGTTGCGCGAAGTCATGGACTCCGACGGGCAAATTGTCCTCTTCATTGATGAACTCCACACCGTAGTCGGTACTGGAGCGAGCCAAGGCACCATGGATGCAGGCAACTTGCTGAAGCCGATGCTAGCTCGTGGGGAATTGCGCTGTATCGGTGCCACCACGCTTGATGAATACCGCAAATACATCGAGAAAGATGCAGCCCTAGAACGGCGTTTCCAGCAGGTTGTGGTCAATCAGCCTAGCGTTGAAGACACCATTTCTATCCTGCGTGGCCTTAAAGATCGCTACGAAACTCACCACGGCGGGGTCAAAATCACTGATGCTGCCTTAGTGGCAGCGGCGACTTTATCCGATCGCTACATTGCCGATCGCTTCTTACCCGATAAAGCAATCGACTTAATCGATGAAGCTGCAGCCAAGCTCCGGATGGAGATCACCTCTAAGCCCGTTGAGTTGGAAGCAATTGATCGGCGTTTGATGCAGCTAGAGATGGAAAAGCTGTCTCTAGAAAATGAGGGCCAACGCGCGATCGCAGGCGGCTATCGAACCTCACGGGAACGCCTAACCCGAATTGAGCAAGAAATTACAGAACTGAGTGAAAAACAGCAACAGCTTTCTGGTCAGTGGCAAACCGAGAAAGAAGCCCTAGAAGGCATCAAAGCTCTGAAGATGGAGGAAGACCAACTCAGAGTCCAAATTGAGCAGGCAGAGCGAGCTTATGACCTCAACAAAGCGGCTCAACTCAAGTATGGTCGTTTAGAGTCGGTGCAACGCGATCGCGAAGCTAAAGAAGCGCAACTCCTAGAGATTCAATCTCGTGGCTCTGGCCTCTTGCGAGAGCAAGTCACCGATGCTGATATTGCTGAGATTGTCGCCAAGTGGACTGGCATCCCTGTTAACCGTCTCCTAGAATCAGAGCGACAAAAATTGCTCCAGCTAGAGTCCTACTTGCACCAACGGGTGGTGGGCCAAGATGAAGCGGTGGAGTCAGTCTCCTCAGCAATTCGACGGGCACGGGCAGGAATGAAAGATCCTGGTCGTCCCATTGGTTCTTTCCTATTTATGGGGCCGACTGGGGTTGGTAAAACTGAACTGGCTCGTGCCTTAGCTCAATCATTGTTTGACACCGATGATGCCTTGGTACGCCTAGACATGTCGGAATACATGGAGAAACACTCAGTCTCCCGATTGGTTGGTGCACCTCCAGGTTACGTAGGCTACGAGGAAGGCGGGCAGTTGTCCGAAGCAGTGCGACGTCATCCCTACTCTTTAGTGCTGCTTGATGAAGTCGAAAAAGCGCATCCAGACGTATTCAACATCTTACTGCAAGTTCTCGATGATGGTCGCATTACCGATTCTCAAGGTAGGCTAGTTGACTTCCGCAACACCGTAATAGTCATGACTAGCAACATTGGCAGCGATCACATCCTGGATGTTTCAGGGGATGATTCTAAGTACGAACAGATGCGGGTTCTAGTCCTGCAAGCCCTGCGATCGCACTTCCGCCCCGAATTCCTCAACCGCGTGGATGACATCATTCTGTTCCATCCGCTCAATCTTGGTGAACTGCGCCAAATTGTCGGTATTCAGATCAAACGGATTCAAAAACTTCTATCCGATCAAAAAATCACGCTAGAACTTACAGAAGCAGCACAAAATTATATTGCAGATACAGGCTACGATCCCGTTTATGGTGCTCGTCCCCTCAAGCGTGCTATTCAGCGAGAACTTGAAAATCCGATCGCTAACAAGCTGCTAGAAAACACGTTTACAGAGGGGGATACTATCGTGATTGATTTAGCGAACAATACCTTAACGTTTACCAAAAAAGACCTAGATTCTACGGTTGAAGCTGTACCCTCATCTTCTTATTCAGGTTTGGCTCAGTCAGCTAAAACCAAATCCTGACTTTGAGAAAATAAGTTACTCTGTCAATGGGTAATCACCAGCAATAGTCTTAACCCATTGACAGAAATCTTCAAGTCAGGTTTGTTGGTCAGTGCGATTGCCAATTTAGCATCATTTTTAAGCGTCAAATTTTTGCTGATACTTAGAGTAATTTGTATTCTATAAAAATATTTACCCTCTCTTTAAGGAAAACTACATCAATAAGGGAATTAATGTTGTAGCTTAAACGTAGAAATCGTAAAACTAGCTAAAGATTACTCCATTAGGTAATTATTGAGAGCTATATACCATGCCGTTAATCTCTGTTGTGATACCAGCCTATAATGCAGAGAAAACAATTGAGGCAACTATTGACTCAGTTCTAAATCAAACGTTCTCAGACTTTGAGCTTATTGTTATCAATGATGGCTCTTTAGATACAACAGCAGATATTGTTTCAAATATTCAAGATTCTCGAATTAAGTTGATTTCTCAACCTAATTCTGGTCCTCAAAAAAGCCGCAATCGTGGTATTTGTGAAGCTCAAGGAGAGTATCTTGCTTTCCTTGATGCAGACGATTTGTGGACTCCTGACAAACTAGAAGCCCAGTTAAAATCACTACGAGCAAATCCAGATGCTGCTGTAGCTTATAGCTGGACTAATTATATTAATGACACTGACCAAGTTATAGGTCGTGGTTCTTATAGAAAAGCTACTGGTAATGTGTACCTAGATCTACTATTGCTTGATTTCATTGGTAGTGGTTCTAACCCTTTAATAAAAAAACAAGCTTTACTTGAAACTCAAGGTTTTGATGAATCACTAGTGGCTGGTCAAGACTGGGATATGTGGCTCCGCTTAGCATCAAATTATCTGTTTACAGTCGTACCAGCTCCCCAGGTTTTGTATCGACACTCTAGTGAATCATGGTCATCAAATATCAAACGACGTGAGTCTGGCTTTAAACAAGTAATTGAAAAAGTGCTATATGAAGCTCCTGATTCTATTCGGCGATATAAGAAAGTGATAATTGCTAACCGTTATAAGTGCTTAACAGCCGATACTCTACAGGGTAACCTTAATCAAAGACATGGCTTAATGGCTGCTAAGTTTATAGGAATTGCCATTCTGAATGACCCTTCTCTTCTGAAAGCAAAAGTACTTATCAAAATATTTCTTAAAATATTTATAATACTTGTGTTTCCAGCTAGTTTTTCTCAAGCTATAATTAGCAAATTTAGAGATAGTCTTAATGTTTATGCTCTGCATGGGTATCTACAGTTAGATCTCGCAAAAGTAGATTAAGTAGGTGAGCTAAAACACTATGCCACTTATCTCTGTTATTATGCCTGTCTACAATGGTGAGTCGACTGTCAGAGAAACGACGGAGTCCGTCCTTAATCAAACATTTTCTGATTTTGAATTTCTCATTATTAATGATGGCTCACAAGATACAACCTTAAAAGTACTAAATAGCATCAAAGATTCAAGAATAAAAGTATTTTCTTACTCTAATTCTGGCGTTTCTGCTAGTCGCAATCGAGGTATAGATCTCGCTACAGGTGAATATGTCTCTTTCATTGATGCTGATGATCTTTGGACACCTGATAAGCTAGAAACTCAGTTGCAAGCGTTAAAGTCAAATGCGAAGGCTGCTGTAGCCTATAGCTGGACTAATTGGATCGATCAAGCTGGCACACCTTTAAGGCCAGGCGGTCATATCTTGGCAGAGGGTAGTGTTTACACAAAGCTTTTACTAAGAGACTTTATAGAAAGTGGCTCTAATCCTTTAATTCGTAAACATGCCCTCAGGGATGTTGGAAACTTTGACCCTGCCCTAACCCATGCTGAGGATTGGGACTTGTGGCTGCGCTTAGCTGCACGTTATGAATTTGTTGCTGTTCCTCTAGTGCAAGTGCTATATCGAGTTGCTAGCAGATCAGCATCTACTGATGTTTGGAAGATGGAAGCTGGAAGTTTACAAGTTGTGGAGAGAGCGTTTGATTTAGCTCCGCATTTACTCCCTCATGAATCACCCCAACTTAAGCGAAAAGCTTTGGCTCAGAGGTACCAATATTTAACTTTAAAGGCTTTAGAAGGGAATGTAGATCAACGACATGGGCTAGCAGCAATGCGATTCTTTAGACATGCCCTTGGTTATGATCCTACGTGGCTCAGAAAAACAAAACTTATGCTAATAGTATTGTCTAAAATTGTAGCTGCTGTCATACTACCTCAACAACAAGTTCAAATACTAAAGCGGTGGATTAAAACTATGTCTAGTACAACTAAAAATTTAGATAGAATTTAACTTCAGGCCTTATTCATACTGCTTAAAAATTTTGGTCAAATTCTTCTCCATTGCGCTCCAGCTGTAACTAGTAATAAATTTTTCTCTCGCTTTCTCTCCTATCTGCTGGGCTTCATCAGGATTGTCAAGAACAAATTGTATTGAGGTTGCTAGTTGATGGGGCTGTTCAGGTTCTACAAGCCAACCGCATCCCTCCAGTATGTATGGTAAGTCAGAAACAGTAGTGGAAATAGTTGGCTTAGCCATGGCCATAGCGTCAAATACTTTAGCTGGTACTTGTCCAACTGTAGCTGAGTTATATCTCTGAGGAATTACAACTACATCAGCGATCGCTAGAAATTCAGGGATTTTGTCAAAGCTCTGCATACCAAACGCTCGAAATTTGCCTACCAATTTGCTCTCGGCTAATTTTACAAGTTTCTGAGAATAAGTATCTTTGTCTAGACCAACAATAACTAACAAAGCATTAGGGTTGTCTACTCCGGCGATCGCTTCTACTAAATCATCTAATCCTTTATGTGGTCTGGGAGTACCCAGAAACATGACTACTTTTTGTGTTTCTTTAAGGCCAAACTTTTCTTTTAAAGCAACTTTGTCAAAAGCGTCGGGCTTAAATGCGTTAGCATCACGTGCATGCCAAATAATTGTCCCCCCAAACTTTTCTTGCAGGAAATTATTGGAGACAGTAATGTCTTGGGCCAACCATGTTAGCTGTTCTCCAATTGCATGGTTCCAGTAAGAATAGATTGAGTAGAGCTCAACAGCTGAAGTAACTAAATTCTTTAGGCGATATTTTAGGGAAGGTGAGTTCTTATGGGCTTCTTTTGCCAAGCCAAATTGCCAGTCATCTATATCTAAAACCAAAGATTTATTCTTAGTTAGTTTTGCGAGAATCCCTAAGCCATAACTGGTAAAGAGCGGTTTGCTAGCATATACAACGTCTCCACTAATTTTCTCAACCAGTGAAATGGAACGGTAATAATTTTTGATCGCAGAATCACTGATTCTAACTGTGCTGTAGCTAATGTTATCCATATCGGCCAAAGGCTCCCAAATTTTATTGCTAAACATGGGACCAACAATTTCTACTTCATATTGTCTTTGTAGAATTTTGGCTAAAAGGTGGGCTCGACCCAGACAATTGTGTGAGAGATCAGGGGTGAGAATAGAGATTTTCATGGCTTCTTCTAGTTAAAATGTAACAATGAGCCTGATAACTTTAGCTCTTGGTGCATAGAATAACGGTATATATTAATTGCAGATTTATGCCCACTTTACTTCGCTTGTAGCTCAATACCCGGCTTATGCATGGTCAAAGAGTAAAGATTCTTATGCCCAAATCCAGGAGCATCTGAAACTAAAGTAGGGAAATCCGAATCTATCGTGGGTGCAATCCCTGACCTTGAAGTAGAAGCGATCGCCCACAATTATATTTGAAATAGAACTAACTCAACCGTCCACTGGACTAGACTCATGGCAACCATTCTGGAACAGGGCAACATCAGTATTCATACTGAGAACATCTTTCCAATTATCAAGAAGTGGCTTTACTCAGACCACGAAATCTTTCTGCGAGAACTGATCTCAAATGCGGTTGATGCAATTCAGAAGCTGAAGATGGTTTCTTACGCTGGAGAGTTCTCTGGCGAGGCAGGAGAGCCAGAAATCCAAATCACGCTTGATAAAGACAAGAAAACCCTCTCTGTCTCTGATAACGGAATTGGCATGACTGCGGAGGAGGTCAAGAAGTACCTCAACCAAGTAGCATTCTCTAGCGCTGAAGAATTCGTTGAAAAGTACAAGAACTCCACTGATCAACAAATCATTGGTCACTTTGGGCTGGGATTTTATTCCTCGTTCATGGTGGCTGTGCGGGTTGATGTTGACACACTTTCCTATCGGGAGGGTTCTCAAGCCGTTCATTGGTCCTGCGATGGCTCAACCGAGTTTAGCCTTGAAGAATCCGATCGGGCTCAACGGGGAACTACGGTAACTTTAACCCTACAAGAGGAGGAGTTAGAGTATCTGGAGCCTTACCGAATTAAGCAGTTAGTAAAAACTTACTGCGACTTTATGCCAGTGCCCATCAAGCTGGATGGAGAGCAAATTAATCGACAAAAAGCTCCTTGGAAAGAGTCTCCTAGTAACCTGACCAAAGAAGATTATTTAGAGTTTTATCGTTATCTCTATCCTTTCCAAGAAGAGCCTCTATTGTGGGTGCATCTCAATACTGATTACCCCTTTGTTGTCAATGGCATTCTTTACTTTCCTAAGTTAAAGCCAGATGTAGACGTTACTAAGGGCCAAATCAAGCTATTTTGCAACCAAGTATTTGTTAGTGACAATTGCGAAGAAGTCATTCCTCGATTCCTATTGCCTCTGCGGGGTGTGATTGACAGCGTTGATATTCCGCTGAATGTTTCCCGTAGCTTTTTACAAAACGATCGCACGGTCCGGAGAATTGCAGACTATATCGCTAAGAAAGTGGGCGATCGCCTGAAAGAACTCTACCGAGACAACCGGGAAGAGTATGTCCGTTGCTGGCAAGACTTAGGAACTTTCGTCAAGTTTGGCTCCATTAACGACGACAAGTTCAAGAAGCAAGTTGAAGATATTTTGATCTATCGCTCCACTGCTGAGTTGAAACCAACTACTGCTGAAATGCCTGCGGTTGAAGTGCAGTCTGAAGAAGGCGACGCCTGGCAAACAGTAACTCCTGCTTCAGAATCTAGCCCTGGACCTTCCTACACCACTATCAAAGAGTATCTAGAGCGTGATCAATCGCGCCACGAGAATCGAGTTTTTTACTGCACGGATGAAGTGACTCAAGCTACTTATGTAGAGTTACATAAGAAACAGGGGTTAGAAGTCCTCTTTATGGACTCTTTCATCGATACCCACTTCATTAGCTTCTTGGAGCGAGAGTATTCTGAGGTTAAGTTCTCGCGTGTAGACTCTGACCTCGATGACACTCTGATTGAAAAGGATCAAGCGGCTGATATTGTTGACCCGAAAACGAATCAGACTCGTGGTGAGCAGCTGAAGGAATTATTCCAGAAAGCACTCAACCGGCCTAAGCTAATTATTCGCACCGAAAGTTTGAAATCGGACGATCCCAAAGGCACTCCCCCAGCGATCGTGCTTTTGCCAGAAGCTTTGCGTCGCTTGCAAGAGATGAACGCTTTGATGCAACAGCAACTAGCTCAGTTTCCCGAAGAGCATGTCCTGCTGGTGAACACGGCTCACCCCTTGATTCAAAATCTAATTAATCTGAGCCAAGGCAGCATTATTCAAGCTGAAAGGCAATCTACTTCCAACGAACTAGCAGATATGATATGTCAGCATGTCTATGACTTAGCCTTAATGTCTCAGAAAGGATTTGATGCTGAAGGTATGAAGGCGTTTGTAGAACGCTCTAACCAAGTGCTAACTCGCCTAACAGAGCAGGCAGCGAAGTAGACCAGATTCCAGAAGCTACGACTTAAATGACGTCCGACGTGGTTTGTAAGAGAGGCGATCGCCTCTCTTTTTACTTTTAAGCCTGCCTTCCTAGCTCTGGAGGGCAGACAAACGCTTCAGAAGGCAATTCTAATGAGATGGCGGGCGATCGCGCTTCTAAATTCTAAAGTGCCGAAAAACTACCAATTGTTTGAACTCAATTGAAGCGTTGTATACAATAAGAGACTGCACCTAAATTGACAAAGTTCAGGACTGGAGTTTACATGTCTCGCAAATGCCAACTGACCGGCAAGAAGGCAAACAACGCCTACGCCGTTTCTCACTCTCACCGTCGCACCAAAAAGCTGCAAGAAGTTAACCTACAGTGGAAACGCATCTGGTGGGCTGAAGGTAATCGCTGGGTTCGTCTCCGACTATCGACCAAAGCCATCAAAACTTTGGAGCACAAGGGTCTGGCAGCAATGGCGAAAGAAGCAGGTCTTAACCTCAACCATTACTAAAGCTCGTTCTTTTGATCTAGTACGCCTGTAGGGTTTCTCATCAACCCTGACAGGCTTTTTTCTTAGTAGAGAACACTGACGACCACAGTTACAGCTTTATCAAATTTATAAAAACTCAACGTTCTCAGCAAACTTTGCACAAGGCTGATAATTTTTTCAATACGAATGGGTAAGATAATGACGAGCGACTTTATACACAATCTTTACAAAGTTGTGATGAAGTTATACCCTATGCTCTCAAAGTAATAGTTCTTGTGTGTTTCCGGCCTGATGTTTGTCTGTATTAAAGGTCTATTCTCTGGATTACAGCTCCAAGCGTGGGGAGTTAAAATCCATCTCATTCAGCAAGTTAACTGGAAACTTCATGTTGAAACATCCCTGCATTAGTGATTTTCCGGTTGATTCAACCCGTTCAAACTTGCTAAGACAGAGCAATCTGCCTTGAGAATATTAAGACTTTATCTATGCCTGCCTAATTGCGCGCAATTGCCGCAGCAAGCTTGCCTCTCTTCTATTTTTAGTCGCTTTTACTTTTAACTTACAGAACTTTTCATCTGGAACAGGAAAGCCACCATGCCAACTCGCAAACCAGCTACCCACAATAAGTTAACGAATTGGCTCCTACGCAGCCTACTCGTCGTTGGTCAGCGATCGCGCCTATCCAACACGGGATTTGTCTTGCCCACTGTCGTTATGGTGACGTTGGTGGTGGTCCTGCTGACTACAGCCTTGGTAATTCGCTCTTTTGATCGCTCGAGGAATGCTAGCAACACAAGGGTGAATGAAGTTTCTCTTAACGCATCTTCCCCTGCGATCGATCGAGCCAAAGCAAAGCTAAATGCACTCTTCGAAGATCCAACTCTACCTAGAGCTACCCCTTCCGATACAGCTCTATATCGAGCGATCAGAACTAGTACTAAATACACATTCGGCGACGAAACGCGGCTTAAGATTGGGTTTGATCTTAATAACCCTACTGCGCCTTACAATGGTGCTCAAATTCAGCCGAACGCTGCTATTGAAAACGATGAAACTTCAACAACTGCATGGCGCTTTCCGGTTGATACAGATAACAACGGCAAGTTTGACAGCTATACACTGTACGGTGTCTTTTTTCGGAGTCCTACTCGTGACCCTGCTACAGGCAACTTCAATCGAGCCAGAACTCCTCTAGAAGCTAGAACGCCGCCCATGGACGATAGCTCTCTGGGGGGACAGTGTGCGAATGCCTTGGGAACTAGCGCTAGCTTGGTGGGAGACTCTGGTTGGTATAAAGCAGGTGGCAAACTCAAGAAGAGTTTCTTTGTTTATACAGCAACGGTGCCTATCACAAGTGCTGCTGGGCTGGGCAACACTTTTGAATCTTATAAGGGTAACAGAGGATTTTCAGCATTAGAGTTCCAGCAAGACCGGGGCCGTATTCCTCTCAGCAATAATGCTGTTGTTTATGAGGATGATTTGCAGATTACCCCTGGTCCTGGCTTAAAGCTAAATGGACGGGTATTTACTAATAGCAACTTACTGATTAGAAGAGCGACAGGCTCAGGTACAGGAGACGTTAAGCTTTACCAAGTCAGTAGTAAGAATTCCTGTTACTACGAGGAAGAGACTGGCAAGATTGTTGTTGGCGGTAACGTTGGTAGTGGCGCTATTAATTCAACTCAAGCCGATGAAACTGCATCTGGTGATGTAAATGTTCATTTGTTCCAGGGTAAAGGTGAAAATCCTGATCTAACTAAGGTTATTAACGGCACCAATAAGACAACCACCAATGCTCCGCGAGACATTGCTTACAATAGTCAAGCCTATATAGATCGCGTCAATTTCTTAGTTGATTCCGCAATCTCAAGGGGTGGACAAACTGTTGGAGGTACTCCTGGAAACTATACGGTTACATCCGTTGATCCTACCGAAATTAAGAACAATATCCAGCAGCGCTTAAACAACGATGCCTCACTTGATCCAGCAGAAGTGCGTCGGCAGGAGCTAGAAACCTACTTTAGACAGCGGACTCGGCGGGTTCCCTTTTTAGAAGTGCCGTTTGGAGCGAATGCTCTCTTTGTTGGTGGCACAACCTACAACGCCAACACCCCTACCGCTGCCATCTTCCCCGGTGTTGATCCTTTAAGACCCCCTAACACCTGGATGTTCCCAACAGATCCTGCCAATAACATGGCTGGGACTGGTGGTTATACAGGGTTAACCTTGGCAACTCAGAATGGTGGTGCAACATTGCAGCCTCCCATGCTTTCCCCACTACGCAAAGGCAACGTAGCCAAGGAACTGTTGCTAGGCGATCGCCTCATGGTGGGTAACAACGTAGCAGAAATTCTCTTTGATGGGGCTAAATTCTTAGACGTTGGTGCTACACAACCCATTCCCAATGTGAGCTGGAACAATGATACGGGTGGTACCAATACAGCTGCTGCCGACAACCCCCGCAAGCGAACCGCACTAGTAAGCCAACTCGCTGACTTGGGGATCACAGACCGGGACGGTTTCTGGGAAAAGGCGGCTGCCGAAAGGCCAGTGAATGTGCTTGACAATATTGGTGGTTTACGAGTTGTGACAGGTGCAGGGATTTATAGCACTGATCGCAACCCAGCTGCTGGTGTTGAATCGTCTTTCTTACCTGCACCTACCCAAGCAACCTATGACGACCCCAACACAGCCACGGTAGAAGCATTCCCTGTGGTTTGGCCCGACTCAATGCCCATGTGGCAAGACACTAACAATAACGGGACACCCGACCTTGTAAATGTGGACAAGCGGGGCGACCTGGTTATGCGTGCCACCGCTGTCTATCACTTCCAAGATAGTGCCTACAATCCCAACGCTCCTGCTACCTATCAAACCCCGATCGCTTGTGTCAGCAGTTACTACGATCCTAGTACTAGCACAACGGCTAGCAATGCTCCTGGACTGCCATCTGGTGTTACTGTTCCGACGGGCGGTAGATCGAATAGCGGTATTAGTTACGGACCTCCTGGCACAACAGCAGCTACTCTAGCAGCAGGTGGGGTTCTGACTAATGCAGTCTTTACTAGTGTTGCTGAACCCATAGGCGGTGGTGATCTCAGAGCCAAGCTAAACTACCAGGCCAATTTGGTCTATCCTAGCGGCCGCTTTGTCAATGAGCCATTGCGTAAAGCGCTAATTAGTAAGGATGCCGGTCGGAATTTAACCCTAGCAGAACAGTCAGCTATTGATTCTGCTGTTTGTGCCTTAGAAATCAAGGCAGGGAAGGCCCCAGACCCATCGAAAATACCTCACGGCACCATTCGTGAAACTACATTTCTAAATGCTGAGCAAGTCAAATCTATTGACAGAGATCTCCTCAGCAATATTTCTGTAACAGGTGTAACAGCAGCATCTGGCAATAAGGCTTATACGGTTAGCTTTGCTGGAACCTTAGCGGAGTTGCAAGCTCTCCTGCCAGTTAGCTCAGCTATTACGATTCGAGGTTTTGTTAATCAGCAACTAAACTCCACTAAGGGTGAAGTAACTTCAATTTCGGGAGCTGGTCCTACATACACCATTAATGTGGCAGGTATTGGAGCAGGTACAGCGTCGGGTTCCGCCAAAATTGTGGAGGCGCTGACAGGTAAATATGACTTGAGCATTGAGGAGCGTCAACCTCTAGAAGTTCGGGCAACAGTCTTAGATCTAGAACGGCTACGGACAACAACTATTGGTGGCGCGACTCCCGCACAAGAATATCTACTCCCTAACAGCGGCATTATTTACGCCAGCCGAGATGACGCGCTGTCTGACTTAAGCGCACCTTTATCTACTGCCACAGTTTTAAGTGACGCTCAGAAGGCAGCAGCTCAGAAGTCCAGAAGCCCGGTCGATTTCAAGCTCGACCCTAGCCGTCGCCCTAGCGCCATATTGCTAGAGAACGGGGCTAATCTCAGTCGCACCAACAATTACAGAGCTGAAGAGAAAGGACTAATCCTAGCCAGCAATGTACCTGCGTATATTAAAGGCAACTTTAACCTTCACACTGGCGGTACAGGGCAAGAGTTTAACGAAACGCTAACAGGTGCCTGGGGTG
Source organism: Trichocoleus sp. FACHB-262 (assembly GCF_014696035.1). Lineage (NCBI taxonomy): Bacteria > Bacillati > Cyanobacteriota > Cyanophyceae > Leptolyngbyales > Trichocoleusaceae > Trichocoleus > Trichocoleus sp. FACHB-262. The sequence goes on from NZ_JACJPK010000046.1 coordinate 128,512, forward strand.
ACGCTGACTTCTACAATCGCAGTACTCCAAACCCACAGTTTGCTTGCCGTCCAGGCCAGTTTGGTCCAGGTAGTTGCTCTCCAGGCGACACTTGGCGACCCGCAACAATTCTGGCAGACTCAGTTTCTCTGCTCTCCGAGAGCTTTAGATATGGCTTCCGTGATGAGGGAGGCTACGATCTACGCAATAACCAAGACTACGTAGCAGATGCCAAAACTAAGCGTAAGAGCAATGGTTTTTGGGACAACGACTTCGCGATCAACGGCCTTAGCAGTGGTGGTATCACTGCTGGCATTACTGACAGCTCCTACCATGCTAGGACTAGTACCGCTCCTAACAGCTCTTACTTCAACAACTTTGTCACTCCAATTCAGCGCCGAGGTGACTTTCCAGAATATGTGATGGAGGTATGTACTAAAGTTGTTATTTCCGAGTGCGGTCCTAATGACTGGAACATCAATCCAGCAACCAACCTAAAAGCTTCATCTGCGCTGGATCAACCATTTGATATTGCGATTCACAAAGCAGGTACAACAGCTCAGCCCGCAGCCGCAGAGTACCAACGCTACCCTCGCCGGATCGCAGTTCTCCGTAAGGCTAGCAACAAGTTGATCTTTACAGAGCCAGCCCTTGCTGGTAGAGCTAGCCCCATTCCTCTTGGTGTATGTGGTCCTAGCAATTGTCCGTCTGGTAAAGATGGTCGTATCTGGGCGTTCCCTTATACAGGGACCTACACCAGCGGAACCAACAACTTCCTTGCGTACGCTGGTGCCAATAAGCCTCGAAATGCGGGTAATGCTCTTTGGTATCGAACTTCTAGTGATGCCAACGACCCAACCACACGTGTGAATGACATTACTACGGATAAGTACGATGCTGGGCGTCCATTGCAATATAGTGCGGACAGCACACTGCTACTGCCTGAAACGGTTTGCGTTAAGAATACAGCTGGTGTGGGTAGCTTAACAGACTGTCCAACTGCGTGGGATAACTCAGTTGCAAACCTAAACCTACCTTTAGCCGATAAAGCGTCTAGCTATGCAGTATGTGTACCAGCCAATAATGCAGGGGCTACAAAACGCTATCAGAGTGGTGAAGCTAATTTCACAGGAACTTGCCCTGGCAACAATACCAATACCTCTACAGTATCGGGGGTTATCAACCAGTCTCGGCTAATCCTTGGAGCCATCACATCCCCAGCTCCTATTGCAACAGGCCCAGCTAATGCAGGGGCATTTACCGCAAATGGCGGTGACCTGACAGCAACGGCAGGGGTTAACGTTTATACGCTGCCGTCAGGTGGTTTCAACAATGGTGCTGTCATTACGCTCAAACCTAGGACTATTAGTCCTGATCCCAATGCGATTTTCATCCTTAAAGCACCTAGCGGGAGCTTTAACTTTGGAGCTAATAACTGTACTGGTTGTAACGGTGTCAAACTGGTTTTGGATGGCGGTATTGACGAAAACAACGTTTTTTGGCTCCTGGATAACGGTGCTGTCAAGTTTCAAGATGTGGATGGAACACCCCATGAATTAAAGGGCACTATTTTTGCTGACAACCTACAGATGGGAAACAAGGCAGAAATTGAAGGACGGCTGTATGGAAGTGCTAACGCAGTTCAATTCACTAATGGTTCCACTTCAAAAGTCGTTGCGGTAGTGGGTAGCGATCAGCCTCGATTTACTCCGGTGCTACAGCTGCAAGCAACAACGAATGGCCCTGGCAACCAAGCCACCGACACTATTATGGGTGGCTCTAGTACCGTCTCTAATACAAAGTGGCTGCCTCCTACTGATCCTGCTGGAACGACATACAACGTGGTAGTTGCTTCTGGAGATACCCCTGGCCGTGTAGGGGCCAATGTACCCACAACAGGTGAACCTGGCCCTGGCTTACCTAGCTTTGTTCACTTGTTAGAAAACTGGTCAGGTGTTAACAACAACATCAGTGGTTCGTTCATTCAGTTCAAGCGCAGTGCCTTCGTTACAGCTCCAGCTCAGCCTCTCTTTAACATAGCTGCCTATAATGCTTCCAGCTTGTTTGGCTATCCTCAAGGCTACAGAACAGGTAACTCACCAGGAGCAGGAAACTCTGCCGACTTAGGTAAAATTCCCTTCTATGAGCCTCCTAACCGTAACTGGGGTTTTGATGTTGCCCTCCTGACTCAACTGCCTGACCTGTTTTCTCAGCGGTTCACCCTACCACCCGCAGGTGCGCCAGACGAATTCTTTAGAGAAGTCGGTCGGGACGATCGCTGGGTAGAGGCGCTGATGTGTGCAGCCGCAGCAGGTGGGGACGGTAAAGGTGGTCCTGGTGCGACTTACACCAACTATGCTATTCCTGACAGCAGCCAGCGTCCGGCGCGTTGTCAGACCAATGCTACTGCAAACTATCCCGCTAACTGAGGCTGAACTAAAACTATGAGCAGGAAGCAGTTTCCCTATCTAAACAAGCGGATCATCCGAGCTTTGCAGTTGCGCTCTACCGCTAATAGCGACGAATCTGGCTTTACGCTGATTGAATCATTGCTAGCAATCATTGTTGTTGCAATTTTGCTGACAGCTGTAACTCCAATGATTGTGCTTTCAGTTGGCACAAGACTTCAAGCTAGGCGAGTAGAACTTGCTACCCAGGCAGCGAGGGCTTACGTTGATGGTGTCCGTACTGGAGCCACTACCCCTCCAGAACACGTGGTTCTTCTCCAAGAAGTAGACACTATGACCCAAGCCTTTACATCACAAAGACCCACATTAGCAGCTGTACCTGCACCTAGCAGTGGCTCAGGTTTGACTTGTCCGTCCACTACAGTTGGCTATCCCTATTGCACTAATACAACTAGTGCTAGTCTTTACTGCATCGATGGCGATGGGGATAGTCAGTGTACTGCCACTAATGCTAAAGACTTTGTGGTCCAAGCTTTTAGAAGCGTGTCGCGCACCACAACTACCCCAGCAGAAAAGGAAGCAGAGCTGAATAGAGGGTACGTTCTCAGCTTGAGAGTTTACCGAGCCGATGCTTTTAGAGATACGAATCCGATCGCTAAAAGTGCAGGATGTGTTGGTAATCCATCACCTGCCTGCACTAGCAATCAGAAGCAATCAACCTTCACCGGAGGATTGGGACAACGCAAAGCGCCCCTAGTGGAGCTAACGACAGAAGTTGTCACTGACGCAACCAAGTTTAGAGATTTGTGCAGCCGTTTTGGTGGTTGTCAGTAAAGTACTGTCTATCATCAGATTCACTAATCTCAGCCAAACAGTCCTAAAACCTGGTTCTTAAGAGAGCAGCCAAATCATGAGTTCACTAAAGTTTCTTCTGAGTCAGTATTTAAAGCTAAAGCAGACTTCTAAAACCGCTTCAACAAGTGGTTTTACGCTGATTGAACTGCTAGTAGCCATGATTATCGCTGCTCTGATCATTGGCACACTGCTGTCATTTATGCTCAATATTGTCACGACCGATCGTAAGGAGCAGGCTAAATCAACTTCTGAACAAGAACTGCAAGCCGCGATCGACTATATTGCTAGAGACTTAGCCCAGGCAGTCTATATTTACGATGCTGATGGTATTTCGCGAAACACCAACACAGACCCCGCCCTCTCTGGAATTAGAAATCAAATTCCACCCGCTCAGCCTACAGCTGGCTGTAATGCTACTCCTACTTGTGAACCAATCGTAGTTTTTTGGAAACGTGCAAGCTTACCTAGAGACTTGCCCGTGACCAGCGGTAGCAACAACACTACCATAGGTTGCTTGTTCAAGTTATCCAATGGTACGACATGCAGCGAGCAAGACCAGTTTGTCTACTCCCTCGTTGCTTACTATCTAATTAGAGACAACAGCACCACGACCAACTGGTCTAATGCTGCCCGCATCGGTAGATTTGAAATTCGAGATGGAATTCGCACTACAGATACGAGTAAGCCATCTCGCGTAGAAGTGATTGGTACGCAACCTTCTCGAACTGTCAACTATCTCTTACTTCCTAGTCCAGGTTTTATGCCACCAAACCTCTCTTTGGCAGGAGACCTAAAAGCTCGGATGAACCAGTGGACAAAACATTCAGCCGCCTACGATACTGGCGTAGACGTTTTAGCTGACTATGTTGATCAGAGCACTACTGCCCCTTTACCCTTTACTTGTGCTGCGCCTCAGCGAATTCCACCAGCTACATCTACAACGATTCCTAATAGCTTTTATACTTGCGTAGACTCTACTAGAAATTTGGCCCAGGTTTATATTCGAGGTAACGCGCTAGCTCGCTTTAACAAAGTCCCTCCTTTTTACAGCCAAGTGCAGTCAGCTTATTTCCCAACCACACAAATTCAAGTTGAAGGTCGTGGCTTCTTAAATGCTAGATAGCTTTGATGACTAAAGATCTGAAATTATAAATTCTTACTATGCACTGGAGGACCAAAGCTTGTTAAACACCATTACCCCTCAGAAACAACCAAGTACAGCTGGTAAACCCTTTTGGTTCCCACTTGTGAGGTCATCTTCTAGAGCAAGTCGAGGATTTACACTGCTCGAACTATTAGTTGTTGTTATTATCATTGGGGTTTTAAGTGCGATTGCAGCTCCTAGCTGGTTAGCGTTCTTAAATCAGCAAAGGGTCAGCACAGCTCAGGGTGCTGTCTTAACTGCCTTAAGAACTGCTCAAAGTGAAGCGAAGCAAAAGAAGTTAAGCTACAGTGTTTCTTTTAGAACAAGCGCTGATGGAATTCCCCAATATGCAGTTTATCTAACTGATACCTCGACAACCAACAGTGAAGCGTCGAAAAGTCGGATTAGTTCTAGTACCGTTGTTTGGAAACCGCTAATTAGCAACCTAGGACCTAGACAAATTTGGTTGAGAACTAACATTAATGAATCAAGCGGTTTTAATCGGGTAGGAAATGCTGCGGGCTATGCTAGTGGTACTGTAAATTTTGATTATTTAGGAACGCTATCAGCACAGAGTGACACAGGTCTGGACATTACAGTAGCTGTTCCTCGCTCTGATGACCCCACTTTACCCGTCGTTGGTACTAAGCGCTGCGTTAAGGTAGTAACACTTTTAGGCTCTTTAATTACAGATCGAGGTCGATACATAGGCACAAGTACCACAGGAGCTTCAGACGGCAGAGGCTGCCTTCCATCGGCATAAATCGCTTAATTAGCTCCAATTAAATTTAGACAAAGGATTAAATCCGCAAGATCTCACTGAACCTTTGGGAACCCTAAACTGAACTCAAAACTCAAAAAATAGGGTGCTCATATGAGGTTTAGCTGTGCATATTTATCAAAAATCCGAGTCAGGAAAAAATCGTCTATTGAGGGCTATACACTACTTGAACTGTTGGTGGTCGTATTCATAATAGGTAGCCTTAGTGCGATCGCAGCTCCTAGTTGGCTAGCTTTTTTAAATATTCAATCTCTTAATGCTGCTCAGAATGAAGTATATCGATCGCTGCAAGAAGCAAAAAATAACTCTGTTCACCAGAAACTAACCTGGCAAGTTAGCTTTCGAGAACAGAATGAAATATCGCAGTGGGTAGCTCATCCCCAAACTGTGAATTCAACACTATTAAAATGGCATGACTTGAGTTCTAAAGTGCAGATTGATGATGCAGAAACCACATTTACTCAAAGTAGTGGTGTTTGGCGAGTTCAGTTTAACTTTAAAGGCAATGTAAATGGACAGCTTGGACGATTAACTTTATCTTCAAAGGATGGGGGTAAAGCCAAGCGTTGCATTATTACCTCTACACTTATTGGTGCAATTCGTACGGCCAAAGAAAACCGTTCTCCCCAGAATGGTAGGTTTTGTTATTGAACTGAAAAAGAAAGCTCTCATCACTTGTAGAACCAATAAAGTGCAGCTTCACAAGCGACGAGAATTTTGTCGGTACATGTAAGCAGCAACTAACCAGCGTTTAGTTGTTTTGCATTAGCTGCTTTTGTTTTTTCACGATCGAGCTTCAAAATGACAACGCCTAAAGGTGGCAGGCATAGATCTATTGAGTAGGGGCGATTGTGATAGGACCATTCTTCTGTCCATTTACCACCTAGATTACCCATGTTGCTGCCCCCGTATTTGCGGGCATCACTATTAAATAACTCTGTATAGAATCCTGCTTCAGGAACCCCAATGCGGTAGTGGGCATGCGGTTGCGGTGTGAAGTTGCAGATAGTAACTACGAAATCATCAGAGTCTTTGCCTTTACGAATGAAGGAAACTACACTGTGACGATTGTCGCTACAATCAATCCACTCAAACCCATCATTCGAGAAGTCCTGAGTATAAAGTGCAGGTTCACCTCGATATAGGTGATTGAGGTCACCTAAAAACTGCTTAAGTTTTTGGTGAGAGTCGTGTTGTAAAAGGTGCCACTCCAAGTCAGCCCAAACATTCCACTCACTCCATTGGCCAAACTCCATACTCATAAATAGAGTCTTCTTGCCGGGATGCGTGAACATGTAGGCATAGAGACATCGCAGATTTGCAAATTTTTGCCACTCGTCTCCTGGCATCTTGCCAATCATGCTACTCTTGCCATGCACGATCTCGTCGTGAGACAGCGCCAGCATAAAGTTTTCGCTGAAGGCATACATGATACTGAAGGTGAGATTGTTCTGGTGGAACTGGCGAAACCAAGGGTCCATGTTGAAGTAGTCCAGCATGTCATGCATCCACCCCATGTTCCACTTGAGGTTGAAGCCTAAACCACCGACATAAGTAGGCCATGACACCATTGGCCAAGAGGTAGATTCTTCAGCGATGGAGAGTACCCCAGGAAAATAACTAAAAATGGTGTGATTAGTTTGCCGTAAAAAATCAGCGGCTTCAATGTTTTCTCGGCCACCATATTGGTTGGGTAGCCATTCTCCTGGATTACGACAGTAGTCGAGGTAGAGCATGGAGGCGACTGCGTCTACTCGAATACCGTCAATGTGATATTTGTCGAACCAAAATAGGGCATTGGCTACTAGATAATTCCGGACTTCATGCCGACCGTAGTTGAAAACTAAGGTGCCCCATTCTTTGTGCTCACCTTTTCGGGGGTCAGCATGCTCATAGAGATAAGTGCCATCAAAGTTGGCTAGACCATGACCGTCTTTGGGAAAGTGACCAGGTACCCAATCCACAATGACCCCGATGCCATTTTGATGGCACTGGTCGATGAAATACATTAAGTCTTGAGGGGTGCCGTAGCGAGAAGTACAGGCGTAGTAGCCAATGACTTGATATCCCCAAGACCCATCGAAGGGGTGCTCGGCGATCGGTAGAAGCTCGATGTGGGTAAAGCCTAACTCTTTGACGTAAGGAATGAGGCGATCGGCCAACTCTCGGTAGGTGAGAAAACGGGCTCCAGGCTTGAGGTCGGAAACGAGAACAACAGGCTCCGCTTCGCCATTGGGTAAGCGAGCGGGTTCAGCAGAGGAGCCATGTAACCAGGAACCCAGATGGACTTCGTAGACCGAGATGGGTTGGGTGAGCGGTTCTGTGTGGCGACGCTGCTCCATCCAATCTTGATCATTCCAGGTGTAATTATCTAGGTTGGTGACAATGGAAGCTGTTTTAGGCCGAATTTCTTGTTGAAAACCAAAGGGATCAGATTTTTCGTAGATATGTCCCGCTTGGTTTTTAATTTCGTATTTATAGCGATCGCCCTCTGTTAAGGCTGGAATGAATAGTTCCCAAATCCCGGAAGGACCTTTACGCATTTGATGCTTACGGCCATCCCAGTGGTTAAAGTCACCTAGAACAGAAACGTTACGAGCATTGGGTGCCCAAACTGCGAAATAAACGCCTTTGACCCCTTCGACTTCTGTCAGATGTGCCCCTAATTTCTCGTAAAGGCGATGGTGGTTACCTTCAGCAAACAAATGTAGATCGAAGTCTGTGAGGTAAGGAGAACGAAAGGCATAGGGGTCGTAGATGACACGCTCATGATCCCCCTCTTGAATGCGTAATTGATAATTAGCTAACTCTGGAGTATCAATGGTGCATTCAAAGAAATGAGGATGATGAATGGGTTGCATCGCATGCTCTGCCCGTTCTTCTGGCAAAATCACCCAGGCTGCGTCTGCATTAGGCAGATAAGCTCGCACGACCCAAACAGTTTGGCCATCCCTTTGTACGGCATGAGGGCCCAAAACTTCAAAGGGGTCATGGTGCTGATTCCAAACAATCCGCTCAATTTGCTCAGGGGCAACGGTCATTGACATGAAACTACCTACCTAAACGAGATTATTGAATGCGTTCCAACTCGGGAAAAAGGTTTTGTAATACGCGTGTGCTCTGAAATCCAGAGGCTCTTGTTTTAGTTGAGAGAAACTGAAGGCACTGAAAACCTTTGAAAGAATTAGCATCAACAGCTTACGCCCACTTCGAAAGTTGAATGGGATGGGGGTGTGTAACTGATAGCTGTCAAGGTGTATAAAACCCAAATGTAAAAATCAGGTAATGAACTGTAGTAAACCGTAGCAAATCATAGCTAAAGTCTCAAATCATCTGCCTAAATCCAGACATGTTTGCGGTAGTCAGGTAGGGTTTACTGGATGAGTTCTGGCTATTTGTCGGGTTAGGCGGGTAAATTTTGTTAGAGAAGCAGGAAAAACTGGGCTTGCCGCTAGGGCTAAAAATTATGAAGGTGGGTATGCGATCGCGATCTCAATTGGCGCTCTCAGAGGGAAAAGACCTAGCTAGTCAGCGCAATAAGAAGGGAAAAAAGGTTCGAATAAACTGGCGTAAGCGTAGTAAGGTGATGGTTCGTCTGACCTGAGGAGACAACTTGGGATCAATAGGCGGTCCTGCTTCTAGTTGGGCTTGTAACTCAGCGTACTGTGCTGGAGTCAAGGACTTTCCATCTACGGGCGATCGCGCTTCAGTAATAATTTCCGTCCTTAGAATTTCTTCAGGGGTATCCTCCGCAGGGGGTAATGCGTAAGCAAATTCAGTCGCTAAAGCAAACGAGCAAACAATCGAACCTAAGATAGAAGTAGCGCTGACCTTCAAGTCCATAAGGAATATTTGCCTTTTATGGTTCATGCAGACAGCCTTTTTCTGTCATCCTAAGCTACAAAGCAGCGATTCCTAACTAGATAAAGCATTTTTCAAGGAATAAAGTCTCTTAAAAAATTAATAAGGTTGGGTTGGTAGTCAACTTGGCGATCGCTGAGTCCTTGATTCAAGTTACTTAGTACCCACCACAAATTTTAGCCACCATTAAATAGCAATAAGCTCACAAGAGCCAGTTTGCTAAAGCTTGGAATGGTTGCCAAACTCGACCACTGGGCTCTTGTAAGCCACCAAATTAATTACAGGGTTGTTAGAGGACGGCCACCTTCAACCTAGATCCAGTTCGTATAGCGATCGGTCTTGGAGCAATACGACGCTAAAAGCTTGACTTGGACTGCAATAGGTTGTGAGGAGCAATCTCTCGGGCTGTTTCATACTTTGAGCCTAAAGCCACCATTCAGGCAGTTTTGGACACTGACTGAGGGATAAAGCTTGTCAAGTATGGGATAAAAAGCCTAGGGAGATGTAGTAGGAGAGGTGGTTGGGGAACCCGCGGGGGATTCACCAGGGGAAGGGCTAGTAGTGGTATCACCACCACCACCGCAAGCTCCCAAAGCAGCGGCCAAGCTGAGTACTAGGGCGAGGCTAATTACTTTCTTATTCATACACTCCTCTTTCACTATCTATGGCAAGGATAACAAGTTGCTAGTTGAATACAGCACTGCGCTCGCTGGACCCTCCTGCTGTAAAACAACAGGATTTTTAGGTCGCTGATTGCCTAAGGATTGCTCCTCAAAGCTCTACATAAAGTAGTTCAGTTCAGGCTGTAGTACCTAACCTTAGCAATTCGTCTACCGAGATTGCCGGGATAACCTAAGCACCTACCAACCATAAAGCTAGTAGTTTCCCAGTTTCTTTAGGTACTGAGTTATTTGTAGCATAATTAATGGCTTCCAACCCAAGAGGGCAAAAACCCTGTTTCTGAGCGAACTGGCAAAACCTTTAGCTGATGTAGACATTGCGAGTGATCTGCTCTTCATTTCACGAAAAGTATGGTGGTGTGAGATTAAGTAGATACAAATCAACTACCAAAGGAAGCAACGATACTGTTTAGGGATGTGTCAGTCTTGGCTGGCGGCAGAGAACTTACTAAACAGAAAATAAGGTTGAAAAGTATCGTTTGTTGCTGAGTTATTTTTTCGTCCGTGTGTTTCAGTAAAATGTAAGCTTTGGCACTAGCTGATTGATGGTTCGATAAATGTCAAATAAACTACTGAAGTTTTCGCTCAAAAGCGTCATCTTCATAGGGATTTCGTTGTCAGTATTTGCAGTTTGAACCTAGAAGCATCTATCGGTCCAATGGTAGACTCTCTAGTGCCTTATGCTCTTTCCCCTGTTACACCGTGTGTTTCCCTTTACCAACTTTTCTGGTCGGCTAGCTCTGAGCCAGTATCATCAGCAAAGCGCTCTATTGCGCAAGATTGTTGACCGCATCCGTAATTCTTTGGAGTTGAACGTTGTACTTCAAACAGCGGTGGATGAGGTTGGCACGTTACTGAATCTGGATTACTGTGCTTTTTTTTGGTATTTCAGTGACACTTGCCGAGTGCAGGTTGTCTGTGAACGCCTAGGGAGCGATCGCGGCTCCCAGCTAGGCTACACCCCATTGACCGCTTTCGGAGATGCGGCTGAGGCGATCACGCAAGGTCAGTTAATTGTGAGTTGTGGCGATGCTCATGCTTCTGCTACTACTCGCTGGCTAAGGCAGTGGCTAGCGAAATGGCAACGCTCTAAAAGTGGGCTAAATTTTCAGGTGCTGGAAGCACGAGCTAACTTGTTAGTTCCGGTTCTGGATCGAGCCGATTCCATCGGTTATTTAGTTTGTTTGTCAGACCAACCTCGCCGTTGGAAAACAGCTGAGGTAGAGTTTATGGCGTCGTTGGCGCAGCAATTGGAAATTGCGATTCGCCAAGCTCGGCTTTATGAGCAGACACAACGGCAGGCCCAACGTGAGCAACTGGTAAATCAGATTACCAGCCAAACTCGGCAAAGCTTTGACTTGGAAACCATTTTGACGCAGGCGATCGCGCAGCTACTAAAAGCGCTAGAGGCCGATCGCTGTTTAGTGCATTTAGTGGAACATAGTGGAATAGAGCCACTGAATGTACTGCCACAACTTGTCCAAGAATCCATCCCTGGCGTTGCTTTTCGGCGCAAACACTTATACGAAATTTGCCGAGGATCCTTTTCCCCTTCCATTGATGACTTTGATACGCATGGCCCCATCACTCAGTGGGTGATTCAGCATCGCCAACCTGTGGTGATGATGGATGTGGCTCAAGATGAGCGAGTCGGTCCCTACAACGAGGAATATAAACAAGCCCAGATTCAATCATCCTTAGTGGTGCCAGTGCAAACCAATGGGATTCTGCACGCCATTTTGTACTTAAACCAGTGTTCTCATACACGCTATTGGTCAGACAACGACCAACAACTCGCTCAAGCAGTTGCTGACCAATTAGCAATCTCCATTCAACAGGCAAATTTGTATGCTCAAACTCAGCAACAAGCCTTAGAAAGTGCAGCTCAAGCCCAACATTTAGCAAAAACGTTACAAGAACTGCAACTCACTCAAGCCCAGTTGATTCAGAGTGAGAAAATGTCCAGCTTGGGGCAGATGGTGGCAGGGGTCGCGCATGAAATTAACAACCCCGTTAGTTTTATCTACGGCAATATTCCTTATATTGAGCGCTATATCGAGGAACTCAACCGCCTTTTGGTTGCCTATCAAGTCCACTATCCGCAGCCAGTGGCAGAAGTACAAGCTTTGATTGACGAAGTAGAACTCGGCTTTCTGCTCAAAGATTTGGTCCGCATCCTGAAGTCGATGAAGGTGGGTTCCTCGCGGATTCGGGAAATTGTGCTGTCGCTGCGAAACTTCGCTCGCCTGGATGAGTCGGGCCGCAAAACCGTGAATTTGCACGATGGTTTAGAGAGTACTTTAGCGATCTTGCAAAATCAGTTAAATGAAATCCAAGTGATTCGTGATTATGGCGCTCTGCCGCCGCTAGAGTGCTATCCGCGACAACTCAATCAGGTTTTTCTAAATTTGATCACCAATGCGATCGAAGCGCTCAGTAGTGGAGCCACCCAGCCCAAAACCATTACGATTCGGACAGAACTGGTCTTAGGTGCGTCAGGAAAGGAAAATTTTGCCCGGATTGCGATCGCCGATAACGGTCCTGGAATTCCTGCCGAACTCCGATCCAAAATTTTTGATCCCTTCTTTACTACCAAAAAAATCGGTCAAGGAACAGGACTCGGCTTGACTGTCAGCTATCAAATTGTGGTCAATCAGCATCAGGGCCAACTCCGTTGCCACTCTGAGCCAGGGCAAGGAACCGATTTTGCGATTGAGCTACCTGTGAAATATTTTCACCTACTCTCAGATCCGCAAGCCTTGGAGCAAGCCTCTACATTGGCTTCTGAATTTGCTCGGGTGACGGAAGCGATCGCATCGGTGCCGACAGTTGTTGCTCCAGAAGCTTAATCCAGGGCAACTTTTACTCATGTCTCGATTGAGTCCTGCCCTAACTTTTGCCAGGGATCAAAAAACGTGAATTGACTCAGCAGACTAGGCACGGAGTTCACTTTAGGTCATGCTATAGACCGTGCAGATTAATCCATTGATATGCAAGGAGCTTTGGGAATGACCGCGTCAGTAGACCCCATTCAGTTGATGAAGCAAGAAGTTGCCAAGGCCGCAGCCGCTCGTGTGCACTCCGGTTCTATTGTGGGGTTAGGCTCCGGGTCAACTGCAGCATTGATGATTCAGTATTTGGGCGATCGCCTGCAATCTGGAGAACTCAAGGACATCAAAGGCGTGCCGACTTCTTTCCAATCCTCGGTACTGGCGAAGCAGTATGGCATCCCCTTAGTGACGCTGGATGAAATCGAGTACATCGACATCGCGATCGACGGAGCCGATGAAGTTGACCCGCAGCACAATTTGATCAAGGGTGGCGGCGCGGCTCATACTCGCGAAAAAATTGTGGATGCTTTAGCCAAAGAATTCATTGTGGTGGTGGATAGCTCTAAGCTGGTCGATCGCTTAGGTACTACTTTTAAGCTGCCTGTTGAAGTGATCCCGATGGCAATTACACCAGTGGCACGGGCGATCGAGAAGTTGGGGGGCAAGCCAGAACTGCGGATGGGTGTCAAGAAAGCTGGCCCCGTGATCACCGATCAGGGCAATATGGTGCTGGATGTAAAGTTTGACAGCATCGACAACCCCGCTGAGATGGAAAAGACGATCAACAACATTCCCGGCGTTTTGGAAAATGGTTTGTTTGTCGGCCTAACCGATCTGGTGTTGGTCGGTGAAGTTAAAGATGGGCAGCCGATTGTGCGCGAAGCATAATTGTGGAATTAACCTGGCAATGTGGGCGAACGACCGTTCGCCCCTACCGTGGTAGAGACGCAGGGATTAAAGATGCAGTATCGGCGGTTTGGGCGGACAGAGTTATCCATGCCTGTGTTTTCTTGTGGAGGAATGCGCTACCAATACAAGTGGCAAGATGTCCCCAAAGATACAGTTCCTGCTGATAACCAACAGAATTTAGAGGCAACGGTTCGACGGGCTGTAGAACTAGGGATCAACCACATCGAAACGGCGCGGGGATATGGTAGCTCCGAAATGCAGTTGGGAGCGGTATTACCGAAACTGCCACGCGACCAGCTAATTGTGCAAACCAAAATCATTCCGACCGCAGATCCGCAAGGGTTTTTGCAAACCTTTGAGCAATCAATGGCTTACCTGCAACTCGATCATGTAGAGCTGTTGTCGTTGCATGGCGTGAATAATGCTGAACTGCTGGAGGATTGCCTGCATCCAGGTGGTTGTTTAGAAGTAGCCCAAAAACTGCGATCGCAAGGTCGAGTACGCTTTATTGGCTTTTCCACCCACGCACCATTAGAAGTGATTTTGCAAGCGATCGCCACGGACCAGTTCGACTATGTGAACTTGCATTGGTACTACATCAACCAAAACAATTGGCCCGCGATCGAGGCTGCTGGGAAGCACGATATGGGCGTGTTTATTATCAGCCCTACCAATAAAGGCGGTGATCTCTACAAACCCCCTCAAAAATTGGTGGATTTGTGTGCGCCACTCAGCCCGATGGTCTTTAACGATCTGTTTTGTCTAAGTCACCCACAGGTACACACGCTGAGTATTGGCGCGTCTCGTCCCACCGACTTTGACGAACATCTGAAAACCCTAGACCTGCTCGATCGCGCTGACGAAATTTTGCCCCCCATTTTGTCCCGTCTAGAGCAAGCTGCGATCGCTGCTCTAGGTGAAGAGTGGTGGAGAACTTGGCATGTTGGCTTGCCTAAACCTGAAGCAACCCCGGGAGGCATGAACATTCACACCATTCTTTGGTTGCGGAATCTCGCGATCGCCTATGACATGGTGGATTACGGCAAGATGCGCTACAACTTGCTGGGTCAAGCAGATCACTGGTTCCCCGGTGCCAGAGCGGAGAAAGTTGTGCAACTCGATTTGCGACAGTGTTTGGAGAATAGTCCTCACGCTGACAAAATTCCGACGCTCCTAGCAGAAGCTCATGACATTTTGGGTGGTGCAACGGTACAGCGGTTATCGCAAAGCTGAGAGATTTTGCCTACTTAACCTTTGACCCTAATTGAGCTAGAGTGCCAAAGGGTTAAACTCGCCTTTGGAAATTCTCTCATCGTTGGTTGACGGCTGATTATGACCAAACTGCAAGCACTAATTTTTGATGTCGATGGCACCTTAGCCGATACCGAGCGGGATGGTCATCGAGTCGCTTTCAATCGCGCTTTTGCCGAAGCTGAATTGGATTGGGATTGGACTGTCGAGCTATACGGAGAACTGTTAGCCGTCACAGGCGGCAAAGAGCGAATGAAGTTCTACCTCGACAAATATCGCTCAGACTTCCAACGCCCTAATAATTTGGACGAGTTTATCGCAGGGTTACACAAGGCTAAAACCAAGCACTATACGCAACTACTCAGCGAAGGTAGTATTCCCCTGCGACCTGGGGTGAAGCGGTTGTTGGATGAAGCGCGTGCCCAAGGGTTTCGTCTGGCGATCGCAACTACGACCACTCCAGCCAATGTCACAGCTCTTTTGGAAAGTACTTTGGGGCATGAAAGCATTGCCTGGTTTGATGTGATTGCGGCGGGTGATATTGTGCCAGCGAAGAAACCTGCTCCTGATATTTATTTCTATGCTTTGGAGCAAATGCAGATTGCGCCTCAGGATTGCATCGCATTTGAGGATTCGCACAACGGCTTGATTTCAGCTGACAAAGCGGATCTCAAGACGATTGTGACGATTAATGATTACACCAAAGACCAAGATTTTCCAGGAGCTGTAGTGGTTTTGGATCATCTGGGTGATCTGGGTATGCCGTTTACGGTGCTTTCTGGTGAGGTGGGTTGGACGACTTTTGTGGATATGGAGTTGGTGCAGCATTTGCACGGTCGCTAGGCGATCGCATCTGCTTGATTGAGTTGTCTTAGTTGGAGTTTGTGAAATCCGAGCCTTCAGGGCACCTGCCCTCAAACTCCCGCTGAGGGACGGTTGCGTCCCCCAGGCCCCCTCCAAAAGTGCTTTGGTTGGCCAAGTGTGGCTCTCCTGAGGAGGGTTTTGTTTAGGTTTGGTTAGATTACGGCGATGCAGTCGATCTCAACTTGGACATCTTTAGGGAGGCGGGCGACTTGGACGCAGGCGCGGGCTGGGGCTGTGGCTTCGTCGAAGTGGCGGGCGTAGATCCCGTTGACTGCGGCAAAGTCGTTCATGTCAGCTAGAAATACTGTAGTTCTGACCACATCTGCAAAAGTGGCTCCTGCTTCCTTGAGGATCGCTTCCAGATTGGCCATCACCTGCTCTGTCTGCCGCACCACATCGCCCTCACCCACGATCGCCCCAGTTTGCGGATCAAGTGCGATCTGTCCTGCTACAAACACCAACTGTCCACTCGCCGCGATCGCCTGATTGTATGGCCCCACTGGAGCGGGAGCGTGCTCTGTCCGAATTACCTTGCGCGTCATATCCCTTCAACCATCACTATGAAACCAAGGCATTTTCTCATGAAGTGAGGAGAGAGGAGTGAGGGGAAAGGAGGAAGGAGCCAGGAGTCAAAGGTCAGGAGTCGGGAGTCAGAGGCCAGAAAAGAAAAGCACATAAAACTCACCTCAATCTCGAAATACCCACACTCAACTTCGTCTGGAGGGGGTCTGGGGGACGCAGCCGTCCCTCAGCGGGAGTTTGAGGGCAGGTGCCCTCAAGGGTTCGGATTTTAGTCAAAACCCAAACACCTCACAAAAACCTAGACCAAGCGAGGTCGCAGCCCATAATGCCGATACCGCCAATAATCCCGCAAAATCCGATCGTGATCGAAACAAAGATTCTCAGGCACCCGCCAAGACTCAAATAGCGCAATCCCTTTCGCATCATCCCCCGCCTGGGGTTCCCCCTTCGCCACCGCAATAAACACCACACTCAGCGTATGTTTGCGTGGATCGCGGCTAGGGTCGGAATACACCTGAAACTGCTCAATTAGCTCGATCGCTAAACCCGTTTCCTCCTGGGCCTCGCGTCGGGCAGTGACCTCCACAGGCTCCCCATAGTCCACAAACCCGCCTGGGATCGCCCAACCGTAAGGCTCATTCAGCCGCTCGATCAACACAATGGGGCGATGAGGGCGATCGCTCAGCTCAATAATGATGTCAACAGTAGGGATTGGATTGCGGTAGGCCAAAGGTTTCAACTCCTGAAAGGGAGGCAGAAGTAATTCTACCAAGGGAAGATTCCACTAAGATGAGGGGTGGCTACACTGACAGAGTATTTTTTGGAGGCAAATTTCTATGCCCTTTCCCCGTGCCAGTGGTATCCTGCTACATCCAACGAGTCTACCCGGTCGTTATGGCATTGGTGATCTAGGGCTGGAAGCGTACCAGTTTATTGATTTTCTGGCTCGCAGCGAACAGCGCCTGTGGCAGATATTGCCTCTAGGCCCCACAGGATACGGCAACTCTCCGTACATGAGTTTTTCGACGATGGCAGGGAATCCGCTGCTGATTAGCCCTGACATTCTGAGAGACAATGGCTTTTTGAGTGAAGATGACCTCCGCGATGCTCCTGGCTTT
The DNA here is from genome assembly GCF_014696035.1 of Trichocoleus sp. FACHB-262. Taxonomy (NCBI): domain Bacteria; kingdom Bacillati; phylum Cyanobacteriota; class Cyanophyceae; order Leptolyngbyales; family Trichocoleusaceae; genus Trichocoleus; species Trichocoleus sp. FACHB-262. Next base: position 145,715 of record NZ_JACJPK010000046.1, read on the forward strand.
GCGATCGACAAGATTGATTTCGAGCAAGTAATTGCTTGGAAAATGCCTTTACTACGGCAAGCCTGTGAGAATTTCAAGCAGAAAGCTAGCCCAATCCAACGGACAGAATTTGAAGGTTTCTGTCGGGGCAAAGCGACTTGGCTAGAAGACTACAGCTTATTCATGGCGCTGCTAGAGGCTCAGGAAGGTGGTAGCTGGGTGGAATGGCCAGAGGAACTGCGGCTACGCAAGCCAGAAGCGCTGGATCTGTGGCGAGACAAGCTAGCGGATCAGATCTACTTCCAAAAATTCTTGCAGTTTGAGTTCTTCCGGCAGTGGCGAGAGCTCAAAACCTACAGTAATGCTCAAAACATCCGCATTATTGGTGATATTCCCATTTATGTTGCCCACAACAGTTCCGATGTTTGGGCTAATCCAGAAGTGTTTCAACTCAATTCTGAAACAGGTCAGCCTCTGGAAGTTGCGGGTGTGCCACCCGATTATTTCTCTGAGACAGGACAGCTTTGGGGTAATCCGCTCTACAACTGGGGTTACCTGGAGTCAACCAACTTTACTTGGTGGGTGGAGCGAGTCCGGGAAATCCTGGCCCATGTAGATATGATTCGCATCGATCACTTCCGAGGATTAGAAGCCTACTGGTCGGTTCCTGCAGGTGAAGAGACAGCAATCAATGGGCAATGGGTTAAGGCTCCTGGTTATAAGTTGTTTGAAGTGATTCGCCAACAACTTGGTAGTCTGCCGATTATTGCTGAGGATTTAGGGGACATTGATCAAGCTGTGCTCGATCTGCGCGATCATTTTGGCTTCCCTGGCATGAAAATTCTACATTTTGCCTTTGGTAGTGATGCCAAGAATTCTTATCTACCTTTTAATGTGGACGCGAACAGTGTGATCTACACGGGCACCCACGACAACAACACGACGCTGGGCTGGTATCAGCAAGCACCAGATTATGAGCGCGATCGCCTACACCAATACCTTGCCTGCACTGGGCCTTATGGGATTGTTTGGGATTTGATCCGTCTAGCTATGAGTTCTGTGGCCAATCAAGCCATTATTCCAATTCAAGATTTGTTTAGTCTGGGTTCTGATGCCCGAATGAATGCGCCTGGTACATCAGAAAATAACTGGGCTTGGCGATTCCGAGCCGAGGCAATGACTCAAGACTACAGCAACCGCCTCAAAGAGATGGTTTACATCTACGGTCGCCAAGGGGATAAGGTGTAGAGTTAGGCGCGATCGCTCTCTGGCATGAACACCCATTTTTATCTTGCCAGCTTTTCTTGATCTATCTGGTACGGCACCGTGATGAACAGATTTGCTCTGCTGAAACAGTTGAGGTGTAGCTCGGCAACGGCTGTGGTCATTACTGCTGGTGTGGTAGGTTTGACGATCGCGTCTTGCCAAAGCACCAGCAATTCAGGCGGAGCAAACCAGTCTCCTGCTACAACCGCTACTGATAATGCCAAAGGGCTGAAGTTAGGTGCCTTGCTGCCTGCCACAGGTGACTTGTCGGCGGTAGGGCCACCGCTTTTGGATGCTGTTTCTTTGTTAGTGCAGACCGTTAACCAATGCGGTGGGGTGAATCAGGCACCTGTGAGTTTGGTGTCGGAAGATGACCAGACCGAACCTGCGGCTGGGGCTGAGGCGATGGCCAAGCTGGTGGAAGTGGATCGAGTTGCGGGTGTGGTGGGTTCCTTTCCCAGTAGCGTTTCGAGCGCAGCGGTAGATGTGGCGGTACGCAACAAGGTGATGCTGATTTCTCCGGCTAGCACGAGTCCTACGTTTACGGAACGCGCCAAAAAAGGTGACTTTCAGGGATTTTGGGCGCGGACTGCCCCGCCGGACACTTACCAGGCCCAAGCTTTAGCTAAATTGGCTCAGCAGCGGAACTATCAGCAAGTTTCAACGATTGTGATCAATGATGATTACGGTGTGGGTCTGGAGAGAGAATTTACTCAAGCCTTTAAGCAGCGCGGAGGCACGGTAGCAGGTGAGGGCAAACCCGCCCGCTATGACCCCAAAGCCACGACTTTTGAATCAGAGGCCGCACTTGCTTTTGGCAACAAACCTGATGCGGTTGCTGCATTTATCTATGGTGAGACAGGTAGCTTGTTTCTCAAAGCCGCTTATCAACAAGGTCTGAGCCAAGGGATACAGATTATGCTGACCGATGGCGGTTATTCAGAAGACTTTGCCGAACAGGTGGGCAAAACCAAGGATGGCAAATTTATTCTGGCAGGGGCGATCGGGACGATTCCAAGTGCGGACGGTAAAGCTCTGGCCGCTTTCACGAAGCTCTGGCAACAGAAACAAGCTAAACCCTTGAGTGCTTTTGTCCCCCATGCTTGGGATGCGGCAGCGCTCTTAGTACTAGCAGCAGAAGCAGCAGACAGCAATACGGGTGAAGGCATTAAGAGCCAACTCCGAGAAGTCGCTGGCCCAACTGGAACTCCTGTGACAGATGTGTGTGATGGTTTAGCCCGTTTACAAAAGGGCGAGAAGATTGACTACCAAGGCGCTAGCGGCAATGTAGATATTGACGAGAATGGCGATGTGGTTAGCAGCTACGATGTCTGGACGGTAAAGGATGACGGCACGCTACAGACCATTGGTAAGGTGAATCCTGCTCAGTAGATTTAGATTAGTTTCATAGCTAGGGGCGATCGCTTACTCTTAATTACCCGAGAACCCTGGCTTTCAGCACCCTCGACATTTTCTGGCGCGAGAAAGTATGAAAGTACAATTTCGGCAGGCAACCGAAGCAGATTTTGATTTCCTGAACAAAATGCACGCAGCTTGTCTCAAAGAACATGTAGAGCGCATTTATCCTTGGAATCCGGATTTATTTGGCGAAACCTTTAATCCTCATCTGATCCGAGTAATTCTTGTTAATCAGATCGAGGTAGGAATGTTACAGCTATTGCAGTGTGTAGGGGAGCTGTATCTTGGCAATCTCTTGATTCTGCCTAAATTTCAAAACCGTGGCATTGGCACCCTAATCCTGCAAAGCATCCTTGACCAAGGGCAAGCCTCAAATTTGCCTGTGCAGTTACAGGTGCTTAAACAGAATCCAGCTAAGCGCCTTTACGAGCGGCTAGGCTTTATTAGCGTTGGGGAGACGAAGACACACTATATTATGCAATACTCTCCAGCTCTTAAATTTGGAGCACTATCATCTAGCCAAAGAGATAGCTTTTGGCAGCAATAAATCGAAACTCGAGACTGATGATGTAATAGTAAACAGTTGCTAAATTCAGGACGCTTACTGTTTATATTTCAGGTTATCTATGCCCTTTCCCAGAGCTAGCGGCATCTTACTGCATCCCACCTCATTTCCTAGCCGATTTGGTATTGGTGACTTAGGCTTAGAAGCCTATCGCTTCATTGATTTCTTAGCCGACAGTGCCCAACAACTTTGGCAGATTTTACCGCTAGGGCCGACAGGTGAGCCCTGGAATTCTCCCTATCTGTCGTCTTACTCTTCGATGGCGGGCAATCATCTGATAATTAGCCTTGAAGTGTTGCGCGACAAAGGGTTGCTAGAAGAAACAGATTTAGCTGATTTGCCAGAGTTGCCAATGGCAGTTGACTTTGCCAAAGTGCGTCAAATCAAAATACCCTTGCTGCAAAAAGCTTGGCAGAACTTTCAAGCCAAGGCTTCAGCCGTACAGCAAAAAGAATTTGAAGGATTTTGCAAAGGGACCGCATACTGGCTGGACGATTACGCCTTATTCATGGCGCTGAAAGATGCGTTCCAGGATACCAGTTGGCCCACTTGGGAACCCGCGATCGCCAAACGCCAACCAGACGCGATCGCTCAGTGGCAAGACAAACTTCAGGCTGAGATTTGGCTACACAAATTCCTGCAATTTGAGTTTTTCCAGCAGTGGTCAGCGCTGAGAAAATACGCGAATCTGCGTGGGATCAAAGTGATTGGCGATATTTCTATTTACGTGTCTCAGGACAGCGCCGATGTCTGGGCCAACCCAGAAAACTTTTGCCTCGATCCTGAAACGGGAGAGCCTGCGTTGATGGCGGGGGTTCCACCCGATTACTTCAGTGAAACTGGGCAGCTTTGGGGCAATCCCGTTTACAACTGGGAGCGGCTCCAACAAACTGGCTTCAAGTGGTGGGTGCAGCGGTTCCAAGCCCTGTTCGACTACGTGGATATGGTTCGGGTTGACCACTTCCGAGGGTTCCAGGCTTATTGGGCGGTCAAGCAAGGTGAAACCACTGCCATGAATGGGGAGTGGATTGAAGCCCCCGGAGAAGCTCTATTTGAAGCCCTGAAGCAGCAATTTGGGCAACTGCCCGTACTCGCGGAAGATTTGGGTGTGATCACGCCAGAAGTGGATGCCTTGCGCGATCGCTTTGGCTTCCCCAGCATGAAGATTTTGCAATTCGCCTTCGGCGACATGGGGGACAAAAACTTTTTACCCTTCAAATACTTAGCTAATAGCGTAGTTTATCCAGGCACCCACGACAATGAAACGATTGTGGGCTGGTTTAATCGCCTTTCCTCTAGCGATCGCGACGCTGTGACTCAGTATTTGGGTTGTTTAAGCGAAGCGGGGGTCCACTGGGACTTTATCCGTCTAGCTCTTGCCTCGGTTTCCAATCAAGCGATCATCCAACTCCAAGACGTATTGGGCTTAGATAATCAAGGGCGCATGAATGACCCCAGCGACAACGCAGGCAACTGGACCTGGCGATACCAGGCAGATGCCTTGACTCCAGAAGTGCGCGATCGCCTCAGAACGATGACGGAGTTATTCGGTCGCGCTCCTCAAACTCAAACCTAATCCAGGCCAAGCGGCTTTGGGTTCAAGCTTGGATAACTAGGCCTAGGGATAGATCGATTAACGGATTGCCACGCGATCGGATGGTACCGGGAGGACTGTGGGAGTCAAGTTGTTTGGCTCCTCTCCCGGCCCTCCGGGTAAGAGTTGCGCCGCATTCGTACTCGCTTCAAAAGTGACCTCCTCTACCGAGCCTGGGTCACCCAACTGCTTCGCCTGCTGATCGTTAAGCCCTACAAGCACACCCCCGGCGTTACCAGCCCTGAGGGTCAACTGTTCATCAGCCATCCAAGTGCGTTGAGTTCCTTCTGGTAAAACTCCCTCAAATTCGGTCTTACCATCAGTGACCACTCGAATCCAAGATTGAGCCTTGAAAGTGACGCTAACTCGGACTGGCTTACCAGAATCATTGGCGTTTTGAGGCATGGCCAAGAGACCCGCTAAACCTGAAGTCGCAGGTTTTATCTTGCCCTGAGCAGGCGCTTTAACGGGGCTAAAAGGCCCAAAAGCTTGATTGGCTACCACTGAGTTAGCAGCCTGGCCTGGTTGAGTGCCAGGTGGTTGATATGCCTCTATGTTGGAAATTGTTGATGTACCAGAACGGTTCATCAAATAGGACAAGCTATTGACTGCAAACACAATCAAGCAGACATAGACCACATACAAGTGGACTGGCCGTAATTGAGCGGCAGGTAAGTTGCGCCAAGGCTGTTGAATCGGTCGCAAGATGGGAGCCGTGGGAAATGAACTGGCAAATGCTGCCCCGTTAATCCCTAACGCATCGGCAAACTGTTTAATAAAACCTTGAATATAAACTGGCTCAGGCAACTGCTCTAGATCACCTGCCTCAATAGCATTTAGAAGGCGCATTTGGATTTTGGTCTTCGCTGCAACTTCTTCTAACGACATTCCTTGGTCTTGGCGAAGCTGGCGTAAGTAGGAACCCATTTCCTGAAGTTTGTTGACTCGTTCTTGCTCTAGTTGTAGGGTTGACTTCTTCATACGCTATGCTCCTTGACGTCTGCCGCACTATTTATAAATTTGTCTAGTAGTTTTGTATACTCACTGGTCTTAAGGACCAATGCCTTGTTTGGGGCTAATAGTTTCCGTCTGTAAAAAGTTAATCTCATAATCTGTCAGGGTTCGGTATTTGCCAGGAGGAAGTTGTTCGAGTTGAATGGGGCCAATCGCGACCCGGTGCAACTCTAAAACTGGATGCCCTAGCTGTTCTGCAACTCGTCGAATTTGGCGATTTCTACCTTCATGCAGCACAATCTCCAAGAGAGTTTTCCCCATTTGCCGATCTAGTACACGGACTTGTGCCGGTGAAGTTTTTCGGTTCGATAGCATGACCCCCCGACGCCATTGCTGCAAAACTGCCTCCGAAGGACGACCTTGCACCCAAACATTATAAGTTTTAGGAATTTGATGACGAGGGTGCGTTAACAAAAACGTTAATTCACCGTCATTAGTTAACAATAAAGCTCCAGTGGAGTCAAAATCTAGACGACCGACAGGATGCAAACCTTGACCTTGTTGCAGGGCTTCAGGCAGTAAATCCAGAACTGTAGACCGCTGCCACGGATCATCACAGGTAGAAACGACCCCTACGGGTTTGTTGAGCAGGAGGTACAGATGCTGAGGTCGCTGGGTGGGTTGGATGATGACTCCATCCACTTCAATGCGATCGCGTTGTGTATCCGCTTTCTGGCCTAGTTGCGCTACAGTACCATTTAAGCGAACTCGCCCATCAAGAATCATCTTCTCCGCATGGCGGCGAGAAGCGATGCCCCATTGGGCCAAGATTTTATGCAGCCGTTCTTCCATAGGGGACTGCTCTGTAGACTACGCGGTCATCAGATATGTACAAATATTACAGGAAGATGGGCTAGAGAAACGAGTCTCAGCTTTTTATAAATGGGTGAGATTGCTGACAAGGCAGAAAAACCTGTAACCATGCACCTCCCGTTTCTGGATGATTGTTAGCACTTACAGAGCCTTGATGCGCTTCCACAATCTGCCGGACAATAGCGAGTCCTAGTCCACTGCTACCACTCCGTTGAACCTCTGCCTCTGAAGGGCCAAAATTGTGTAGCTCTCTTCGCGGGGAGGCAGTTGTAGCCTGACTAATTGTTACCTCTAGTGGGTTTCCCGGATGCATCGTTGGTGTGGGAGAACCAAGCCCATTAGATTTTTCAGGCATTGGCACCTTGATGCGGGTGACGGGGGTTTGCACTTCTAAAGACGGGCTAGTTCCAGACTGGCGCGATCGCGAGGGATCAACTTGATAAAACCTGTCAAATACGTAGGGTAGAGCACTTTCTGGAAAACCAGGTCCCGAATCAATCACCTCCAAGCAAACCTGTGATTCAACTGATTCTGTAGCCTTGAAAGCTACCTCCTGAACCCTGACCTGAACTCTAATTGCCTCTTGGGAAGGGCTATATCTGATACTGTTATCCAACAAATTGAGCAATACCCGGAAAAGCCGGGGACCATCCGCCTGAATGAGCACTACTTCAGGTCCGTGGTACGAAAGTTGCACGTGTTTTTTACGAGCTAGGGGTTCGAGGCTAAGCCAAGCTGACTGAATTAGCTCTGCCAGGTTGAGTTGGCCTAAGTTCAGGCAGTAAGGAGCCCCACGCTCAATTTGTTTCAGGTCCAAAAGGTCTTGGACCAAATTGCTGAGCCGAATCGCTTCGTTTAACAGCCGATCGATCCAATTGCGTAACGGTGGCTCTAGGCGAGTTTGTAAGGTTTCGGCTACCAAACGAATTGAGGTTAAAGGAGTTTTGAGTTCATGCGCCACATCCGAAATCCAGCGATCGCGCTGCTGAGCGAGGGTTGCGGCTTCTTGGCGATTCTCGAGAAAAACGCCTACCTGACCTCCTAACAAGGGCAAGCCATAGCCTCGCAGCGGGCAGGTGGATTGGCGGGAAATGCTAACGGGATCAGGGCTACTCAGGTGAAATACCCACTCGCTATCACAGGGTTGCTGGGCATCACGAGTTTGCTCGATCAGTTGATCGAGTTCATAGGAGCGCACTAGTTCCAGCAACAGACGGGGTCTGCTAGATTCCCATTGCTGAATCCCTAAAATCTGGCGCGCTTGGGCGTTACACCAAGTTAATTGGTTGTCTTCGTCTACCTGTAAGTAACCCACAGGGGCACTAAAAAGTACCTGCTTCCAGGTTTCAACTTCTTGTTCTAGCTGCTGGCTGAGTTGTTTTTGGTAGGCGATCGCGAGCGTAAGCCGCGAAGTCAGAGAAGCAGGCGAACCCCAAATTTCTGACTGTAAATCTCGCGCTAATATCGCCAATCGCTGATTCAGCCGCAGCCGATACCACCCCAGCAGAGCTAGACCAAGTGCGAGTCCGAGGAGAAAACCTAGGAATTCCACAGTAACGGCAATGGCGATCGCAGAGGGCAATCATGTCTTTGCGTAGCGCTTCCACCAAAATTTGACATACCTAGGGGCCATCGAAGTTTGCAAACGAACCTGTTTTAGCCAAATCGATAACCGAATCCGCGTACCGTTAGTAAATACTCAGGGTGGCTCGGATCAAGCTCTAGTTTTTCCCGTAGCCAACGAATATGTACATCAACCGTCTTGCTGTCTCCCATAAAATCTGGTCCCCAAACCCGCTCAATTAGCTGCTCGCGGGACCAAACTCGCCGAGGATGACTCATGAATAGCTCTAAAATCCGAAACTCTTTGGGCGAAAGATTAATCTCTTCACCCCTCACCATAACCCGACATTCTTGGGGATAAAGGGTGATCTCTTGAAACTTTAGAATCGGTTCTGGAATGGTTGGTTGTGTATGCCGATGCCGACGGAGTAGGGCACGACAGCGAGCAATGAGTTCTCGCATGCCAAAAGGTTTAGTCAAATAATCATCTGCACCCACTTCTAGTCCCACTACGCGATCGGTTTCGCTGCCTTTCGCACTCAGCATTAAAATTGGGACACTATTGCCTTCATGGCGAATCAATCGGCACAGATCCAGCCCGTTGATGTAGGGCAGCATGAGGTCAAGGATGACCAAATCGAGTTGAGCCGCTTCATTTTCGCTGCCTGCTTCAGATTTTAGGGTCAGCTCTGCCACACTGCGTCCATCTTCAGCGACTAAAACTTCATATCCTTCTTCTGTTAGCGCTAGAGCAATCGTTTCACGAATCAGCTCTTCATCTTCGACAATTAAGACTCGTCCCAGTTTCAATTTAGGTTGTGCCCTAGCCGCTTCTAGCGATAACATAGTTGCCATTTTGTTGCAGTTGTTTTTGGGAACCCAGGCTGATCTTATCATTGGTCCCCCAAGCGGTTAGCGATAACCTCAAGTAAGGTATATCTACTTACTGATCAGCGGGCAAAATGGCAGTGAAAGTTTTTAGAAACAAATTCTCATTGCCATCTTGGTCTGAATGGAACCGCAGCATTGATCTAGCTGTGGATTAGATCTAATGCTGCTACTGCACATCCATTTCCCGGATCAGCCATCTACCATCGCGGCGCACTAGGTTATAGCGCACTCGAATGGTTTCGCTAGGGTAGGATAAGCTGCGATCGAGTTGCCCATTGACGTAGAAGGCAGCAGCTTCACTTACTTCCGCATCAATCCTGGCTTGATTGGGGTCAACATCGCTCATTTCGACCGCATCAATTGATCTAATCGCGTGCTGATACTCCCGATGGGAATTGCTACCCTTGTCGTCTTCAGCTTGCTGTTGCCATTGCGCTAGAGCACCATCAGTCAAAATTTGATTTAACTGAGTAGTGGCGTGATTGGGACCGAGAGCCGCAGCCTTAGCAGATAACCAAGTTTGTACCACTGTCTGAGCTGCTTCTTTAGTCAAGGGACCTGCGGCAGCCTGGGCCGTATCTTCAGGGTCAGGTACGGCAATCAGTGGGCGATCGAGCGAGATCATGGGTTGATTTGCTTCTAACTTGGGTCCCCGTGAGTCTTGGAGGGCACCTGTGGCCCAGCCAAAGGCTTTGGTCGTTAGATACCCTAGGGCTGCAAGTCCTAGTAAGCCAAGTACAAACAGTAAAATCGGCTTGGATTTTTTTGCAGATGTTGAGGTGGCCTCTCCTCCCCGCCGAGGCGGTAAGTCTTCCGGATCGGGAACTCGGAGGCCATTGGCAACCTGACCCCGCGATCGCTCTCTAGGTGGTGGCCCGGAATGATCCAGCGCCGCAGGGCGCAATGAATTATGAGCATTGCCGTCTCTGGTAACGATTCCCGAGGCAGGACGCTGGCTAGAGGGCGGAGTTACTGGAACTGAATTCGAGGGCACTGGGGTTGTGTGCTCTGCACCCACTTGCCCTAATTGAGAAACTGTGGTGACTGCCCGAGTCGTAGGGGCAACTCTAGGTTCTGACTCCACGCTTTGCTGTAGGCGGGTAGCGGCTGCAGGCGGTTGTGGGTAGCTGCCAACTTCACGCCCATTGCTAAACTGACCCACGTTTCGCGTCGAGCTAGATTGTCCATTGGTCTCAACTTTGGAGGAGCCTGCCCAACCATTGCTGTTAGGAGATTCGTTGGGTAACTCTTCCAAATAAGCTTGAACTTGTTCGTTAGCAAAATAATCTTTCAAAGAAACTTGCTGCTGAGCTAGGTCACGGAAGTGAGGAAAGACTTCCTCTTGCAGCCAGCGCTCGCTGTAGAGACAGAGACCTGGTAACAGGTCTGGTGATCCCTGCGAATTCTCTCGAATAAAGGCTAAAGGCTCGTAGTCGTGGCTTAGCTCTAAAGCTCGACTCGCTTCTTCAGTTTGACCTAGAAGGAGCGCACAAACCGCTTGCTCTAGATGCACATCTTGACGGCTACCCAGTCGCACTAGCATCAGCTTGGCTCGTCGGATTAGGGCAGGCTCGCATTGAGCAAATCCTTGGGCGAGTAAAGCGTAGACTGCTAAATAGGTAGCCACAGCCGAAGGACGACGTGCTTCCTCCTCAAATAAGGTTTGCTGCTCTGCGGCGCTTAAGTAGCCCCGTAGCTGCTGAATAAAGCGGAGAAAGTCGTCAACGTTAAGACCAGATTGATCGGTGCCAGTGCCATCAATCCCACCCCGCTCTTGCAGCATTTCCCGCAGCAAACGCAGTCCTTGCCGTCGTTCGGTCGTGCTTTCCTCAGGTAGCGCTAGCAGCTCTAACACTCGGTAAGGTCGCAGCTTGTATAAGTCCGTCTGAACTTCACCCCGAACGGTAGCAAATAATCCTTCGCGTAATAACAATTCCTGCCCTGCTTCTAAGGACTCTGCGGCGTTTTCATATTGTCCCTGTTGCCATTGCTCTCGTCCTAGCTCTAAGCAGGCTAAAGCGACGGTGAGGATAATGTCGGCAAAAACAATATCTGGCTCGCCAAAGCGTCCATTCTTAAGACTGCTGTTGTTACCCAGATAGGTACGCCCTAGTTTCAGCACTAATTCGTACTCACCAAGCTCTAGCAAGATAAGCAAGGCACCCACAAGTTGGTCATCGTGGATGTCAACACTAGGGGTATAGGGGTCGCTACTGGTATCTGTGGATTCTGCAGGTGTTGTAGTTGACGAGGTGCCAGGGCGATCGGGCTCAAGCTCGTAGGTTTTAGCGAGAAAATTAGCGTCATAGGCCTGACGCTGATCAGGGTCGGATAGAACAGCATATGCTTCATCAAGCAGCTGCTTTCGGGCAGCGATCGCTGCCTCAGAGTATTCACGCCGAGGAAGTTGCAAGGCGCGATCGCGATGAGCCTGTTGCAACTGTTCAGCAGTGGCCTGGATAGGTAGGCCCAAAATTCGGTAGTAATCGAGCGGAATTCGCACGGTTCACTTCCCCAGCGGCAAGCAACTAAATATTAATCTGTGAAAACCCAAGAGGTTGTCAAGATAGTGCCACAATCATAACCCGTGACCCTTACTGGGCGAGTGTACCAAGATAAGGAAAAATTTGTACCAAGGAATATAACTTTTATATAAGTTTTAACAAGCTAAACGTTGAAACTCTAAGCAGTAAAACCTTGACTAGCAAACTTCGTTGTTATGCAGCTAGCTAAGGTCAAGGTGACAAAATTTGATTTTTGGGTCATGAGGACGCTATTTTGATTCAGGTGCTAGTGGCAAAACGTCAGCACTTCAGCACATCAGATATTTAGTGCGCAGCTTCACCCGGTATTGCCAAAACACTGAGAGCGCTATGCCTTCGTTTTAAGTAGACTGGGAAAATCTGGCAGGTACAAGAAGCTGGCTTTCCGCAGGAAAGTCAAACGATCTCGATAAAATTTAGCTTGGGTATTGCTGCGAGGGTACTACAAATCAATGGTTCAGGAACGGACTTTACCAGTATTTCAAGCTGCTTCGGCACAAATTACCAAAGAAGAAGGTTTAAGGCTCTACGAAGACATGATCTTGGGCCGCTTCTTCGAAGATAAGTGTGCGGAGATGTACTATCGGGGCAAAATGTTCGGATTTGTTCACCTCTACAACGGCCAAGAGGCTGTATCGACAGGGGTGATTCAATCGATGCGACCCGGCGAAGACTATGTTTGCAGCACTTATCGTGATCACGTACATGCCCTCAGTGCTGGGGTTCCAGCCCGAGAAGTGATGGCAGAGCTATTTGGTAAAGCTACAGGTTGCAGCAAAGGGCGGGGTGGTTCGATGCACCTCTTCTCAGCTGAGCACAATCTGCTGGGTGGGTTTGCCTTTATTGGTGAAGGGATTCCGATTGCTTTAGGAGCTGCTTTTCAGAGCAAGTACCGTCGGGAAGTCTTAGGAGATGAGACGGCAGACCAAGTCGCCGCTTGCTTCTTTGGAGACGGCACCACTAACAATGGCCAATTCTTCGAGTGCCTCAACATGGCAGCTTTGTGGAAGTTACCCATCCTGTTTGTGGTCGAGAACAACAAGTGGGCGATCGGGATGGCTCATGAGCGAGCCACTTCTCAACCAGAAATCTACAAGAAAGCCAGCGTCTTTGGCATGCCTGGTGTAGAAGTGGATGGCATGGATGTGATGGCAGTACGGGCTGTCGCTCAAGAAGCTGTGGCACGGGCACGGGCTGGCGAAGGCCCGACCCTCATTGAAGCCCTGACCTATCGCTTCCGAGGCCACTCTTTGGCTGACCCAGACGAACTTCGTACTAAGGATGAAAAAGAAGCTTGGCTGGCTCGTGACCCCATTAAGAAGTTTGCGGCTTATCTAATTGAGCAAAACTTGGTAAATCAAGAAGAACTCAAGGCAATCGAGCGCAAAATTCAATCGACGGTCGATGAGGGCGTGGAGTTTGCGCTGCAAAGCCCTGAACCTGACGCTAGCGAACTGTATCGATTTGTGTTTGCTGAGGACGAATAATCTAGTTACTCTTGCGGCTGGAATCGGGCAGGTGAGCAGCTTGTCCGATTTTTGTCTGCTGTTTTCCTAGAGTGGGCGATCGCCCTGCTGCATAGCCAGAATCTGAGTATACGGATGATTCACTTCAGCAGCTATGATTATTAATTTGGATCACCAAAGCAATTTCGACCATTAGATTTTGACCAGTAGACTGTTGCCGCAACTCAGAGGTATCGATGGCAGAGACTTTCTTGTTTAACGCCCTACGTGAGGCCATTGACGAAGAAATGGCCCGCGACCCCTCCGTGCTCGTGATGGGGGAAGATGTAGGCCACTACGGCGGCTCCTACAAAGTCACGAAAGATCTGTACAAAAAATACGGTGAGCTGCGGATTTTAGACACGCCCATTGCCGAGAACAGCTTTACAGGCATGGCAGTAGGAGCGGCAATGACAGGGCTGCGCCCGATCATTGAAGGCATGAACATGGGCTTCTTGCTGCTGGCCTTTAACCAGATTGCTAATAATGCTGGGATGCTGCGCTATACATCTGGTGGTAACTACAAGATCCCGATGGTGATTCGAGGTCCGGGTGGAGTTGGCCGACAGCTAGGGGCAGAACACTCCCAGCGTCTAGAAGCTTACTTCCAGGCAGTACCTGGATTGAAGATTGTGGCTTGCTCAACTCCTTACAACGCTAAGGGTTTATTGAAGTCTGCCATCCGAGACAACAATCCAGTTTTGTTCTTTGAGCATGTGCTGCTGTACAACTTGAAGGAGAATCTGCCCGAAGCAGAATACACGCTGCCTCTAGACAAGGCGGAAGTGGTGCGGCAAGGCAAAGATGTGACGATTTTGACCTACTCTCGGATGCGTCATCATGTCTTACAAGCCGTAAAAACCTTGGAAAAAGATGGCTATGACCCGGAGGTGATTGATTTAATCTCCCTCAAGCCATTGGACTTTGACACGATCGGGGCTTCGATTCGCAAAACTCACCGGGTGATCATTGTTGAAGAGTGTATGAGAACGGGTGGGATTGCCGCCGAGCTGATTGCTTCAATCAACGATCGCTTGTTTGATGAACTTGATGCTCCCGTGTTGCGTCTTTCCTCCCAGGACATTCCCACTCCTTACAACGGCACCCTAGAAAATCTCACGATTGTGCAGCCACAACAAATTGTTGAAGCTGTGCAAAAAATGGTGGCCCTACGGGTGTAGCTAAGATAGGTTTGAGTGTTGAGGTTGAACTCTGAATTAACCTTCAAGCTCAACACTCAAAATTCCAAACTCAGGACTTATGCAAAGACAGCGTTCATTATTGGCTTTAATTATCGTCCTCGTCATCGCCTCGATTGTGACGATCGCGAAAGTTCCGGTGCGGCTAGGGTTGGACTTACAAGGGGGATCTCAACTTACCCTCCAAGTAAAACCATCCGAAAATGTGAAGGAAATCACTCCTCGCGTGATGGAAGCTGTGCAGCGGGTGGTAGAAGGACGGATCAACGGATTAGGCGTGTCTGAATCGGTGGTTCAGACGGTCGGAGAAGACCAACTGTTGGTGCAACTTCCCGGAGTTAGCGATCCGGAGCAGGCAGAGCGGGTGCTGGGTGGTACTGCCCAGTTAGACTTCCGCAAGCAGAAACCAGGAACAGAAGCTCAGCTAGGCGTGGAGTTTCAGGTGCGGCAAGAACTGCAGGCTAAGCAGGCAGAGTTGCAGAAACAAGGCGCTGGTAATGAGGCAGCACTGGCCGAAAACCAAGCGGCGATCAAGCGCAGTAATGCGGCGATCGCAGAGCTGTTTGAGCGGAGTGGTTTAACGGGAGAAAACCTCCAAGATGCATCGGCTGAGCCTGCCGCAGCCAGTGGGAATAACTGGAATGTCTCCCTCAAGTTTGATTCTAAGGGAGCAACGCTGTTTGCAGATTTAACCAAGAGTTTGGCTGGAACCGGACGAAGCATTGGCATTCTCTTAGATGATCGCTTGATTAGTGCCCCCACCGTCGGCGTTCAGTTTGCTCAAACTGGCATTACAGGTGGCGGCGCTGTAATCGAAGGCCGCTTTTCGGCTGAAGAAGCGAACGATTTGGCAGTGCAATTGCGGGGTGGCGCTTTACCTGTCCCTGTGGAGATCGTGGAAAACCGCACAGTGGGAGCGACTCTAGGAAGAGATAGCATCCAGCGCAGTATTTATGCTGGGTTGGGTGGTTTGTTTCTAGTGTTGATCTTTATGGTGGTTTATTACCGCCTACCTGGTGCGATCGCCGATCTAGCCTTAGTCATCTATTCGCTACTAACCTTTGCCACCTTTACCCTGCTGGGTGTGACGCTCACCCTGCCTGGAATCGCAGGATTTATCCTCAGTATTGGGATGGCCGTAGACGCCAATGTCTTGATTTTTGAACGGACCCGTGAAGAATTACGCGCAGGTAAAACCCTGTATCGTTCCGTAGAATCTGGTTTCTATCGTGCTTTCTCTAGCATTCTAGATAGTAACGTCACAACGGTAATTGCTTGTGGGGCTTTGTTCTGGCTAGGAGCAGGTTTAGTGCGAGGGTTTGCCTTGACGCTGGCTCTAGGAGTCATGATCAGTATGTTTACCGCTGTTACTTGTAGCCGCACTCTAATGCTGCTCGCAATTAGCTTTCCCGCCCTACGCAAAACCGAACTCTATTGCCCTAAAGTACCCGCGTCTAATCAGCCTCAAGCAGGGGTGACTCCATGAAACTCAAGGTTATGAAGCAGCAATCGCTGTGGTGGAGCATTTCATTGCTCATCATCCTCAGTGGCTTGATAGCAATGGCGATCTCTTGGACGCGCCCTGACATCAAAGCGCCTCTACGCCCCAGCCTAGACTTTGTTGGCGGAACTCGGATTCAATTTGAACTGGATTGTGCAGTACCCAACAACTGTGACCAACCAGTGAATGTAGGTACAGTACGTGAAGTGCTGGACAAACAAGGTCTGGGTGGGAGCAGTATTCAGGTAGTAGGGCAAAATCAGCAAGCCGTTTCCATCCGCACCAGAACCCTGAATGTAGATGAACGGACCCAGCTCCAAGCTGCTTTAGTCCAAGCAGTCGGTAAGTTTGATGCCAAAACTACTCAGATTGACACGGTTGGTCCCACGATTGGTCGTCAGCTATTCACTTCTGGGATGTTGGCGCTGATTGTTTCTTTTGCCGGAATTATCGTTTACATGAGCTTCCGGTTTCAGTTCGACTACGCTTTTATGGCGATCGTGGCTTTGTTCCACGATGTTTTGGTCACAGTTGGCATGTTTTCAATTTTTGGCCTACTGTTTGGGACCGAAGTGGATAGCTTGTTTATTGTGGCGTTGCTCACGATTGTGGGCTTCTCGGTTAACGATACCGTCGTGATTTACGATCGCATCCGGGAGACTATTATCCTCAATCCTGAACGCCATATTGACGATATTGTTGAGGATGCAGTCAACCAAACCTTGACTCGCTCCATCAACACCACTCTCACCGTCCTGTTAACCCTGTCGTCAATTTTCTTCTTTGGTGGAGAAACGCTAAAGAACTTTGCCCTCGCTTTAATTGTTGGTTTCACGATGGGAGCCTACTCTAGCATCTTCATTGCCAGTACTCTGCTGGCTTGGTGGCGCAGGCGTAATGGTCAAGCAATCCCAGCGTTAGCCACCAGTGCTCCAGCGATCGATGCTTCTGTTAGCTCTGAGGATGCCTAACTTTACCTCAGGGCAATTGCTGCTTCGAGCTAGCTAGAACTTATGGAGCGGTCTGACCACACCCCAGAATTGACCCACACCCCCAAGCTTTCGCCAGAATTGGTAAGGCTGCATGAGTTAACAGTTTGGGGGCGATGGTGTTTTGTCCTCTGCCTCTGGCTGACGATTGGCATCCTCAGTCTTTGGGGATTGCGAAGAGAATTTGCTTTGTGGGTGCAGTATTTTACTTGGTCAGCCGTTCGCTATGGGTTTGCTTACAATCCAGTACCCACATTTGGGCTGGGTTTATGTCTTGGTTTAACCGTAGCAACTCTGGTTTGGCAAAGCCGCAACATTCTCCTGGGGCTGCCTGCACCAGAAAAACAACGCTTAGAGCGACAAGTGCAGCGAATTCAGCAGCAAGGACCGAGCCATCCGCTCTGGCGCTGGGTTTATGGCGATCGCACTACTCCAGGCAAGTAGATTTTTGTACGCAAATGACTTTAGCTACTTGAACCGCTTTTGCGAACCTTGATAGCGAATGGATTCAGCCACAAAGGCAACGAAACCGGACGCCAAGATCAAGACGACGCTGAGCGCGTTGATATCTGGTTTCACTCCAGTGCGGATGCGGCTGAAAATTTCCATTGGTAGCGTAGTTGCTCCCCCTCCAGCCGTGAAACTGGCAATGAGAAAGTCATCCATGCTCAGCACAAAGGCCAACAGACAACCAGAGACGATCGCTGGCATGAGTTCAGGTAGCAACACCTGCATAAAAGCTTGAGTGGGCGTGGCTCCTAAGTCTAGCGCTGCTTCCTCTAAGTGAGAATCTAGCCCAGTTAAACGAGTGGAGACGACAATCGCCACATACGATAAGCAAAACACCACATGGGCAGCTACGATCGTCCATAAACTGAGGGGAATTGCCACCACGGCCAAGAAAACTAAGGTGGCAACGGCGATCGCGATGTCGGGAATAATCAAGGGCAAATACGACATCCCTCGATACAACCCTTTTCCTGGAAAGTGATAGCGGGTTAAACCCACTGTCATCAGCGTTCCTAGCACGGCTGCGATCGCCACCGCTACTAAGGCCACGATTAAGCTCGTTTGTAGAGCGGCTAAAATGCGCTCGTCAGCGAAAAACTTGCGATACCACGCCAAAGTAAACCCTGTCCAACTAGCACTATAGGCTGACTGATTAAAGCTATAGAACGTCAGGACGACAATGGGCAAATACATGAACCCAAACATGAGCAGGGAGAACAGGGCCTGCCAGGAAGCACGGGGGTTCGTTTTGGCTTGCGGTCCAATCACAGAAACATGAATCCTTCGAGCGATAGTGTCTGAATCCTGAATGTTGGCACCCTGATGACTTAGTATGACCCGGCGATCGCCCAATTTAGCGTTTCGACGTGGAATCGCCATACTTAATTAGCAAAGCGATCGCCAGACTGACTGCCAGAATTAGCAGCATACTCAAAGCGGACCCAAATCCCCAATTTTGCGTAGCCCCGAGAAACTGGTTGTAAATGAGACGCGCCGCAGTCATGCTAGAAGCACCGCCTAACAGTTCGGGGTCCACGAAATCGCCTAACCCGGTAATAAACACGAGTAAGGAGCCAGCGGCAATTCCTGGTAAGGTCTGTGGTACTGTAACCTTCCAAAACGCTTCGCTGGGATGAGCTCCTAAATCAGCCGCCGCTTCTAATAGCCTGCGGTCGAGTTTTTCTAAAGAGGCGTAAAGAATTAGAACCATGTAAGGCAATAAGCTGTAGCTCATGCCAATTAATACAGCCGAGCTGCTGTTCAGTAAAGTCAAAGGCGGCAAGCCGATACTCGCGAGCAAAGTATTAAGGACACCTGTCGGCCTCAAGATGGTGATCCAGGCGTAAGAGCGCAGCAACGACGAAGTCCAAAGCGGTAGCACGAAACACAGTAACAATAAATTGCGCCAACGCGCCGGAGACAGAAGGGCAATCCAATAAGCTACCGGGAAGCCCAATAACAGGCAAATAATGGTGGTGTTAATGGCAAAAAATAGCGATCGCCCGATGACCTGTAGATAAATCGGCTGAAAGATCTGAGTGTAGTTGTCTAAACCTGAGGGGTTAACGACATCTCCTGGTCGAATGCCTGGGACGAAGCTTAACTCCAAAATTACTAAGGCTGGCATCACTAGCAACAAACCTAGCCAAATGCCAGATGGCCCTAGCAAGACCAATGGCCCTAACCACTTTGACTCCGGACGACCTATATCCGATGCAGCGGGAGTATTTCTGGAAGCAAGAGGTGTCATGCGTAGACCTAGGAAGAGACGACTATTATTTAACTGCTGGTTAGCTGCGTCCAGTAGCGATCATAGACTTCGCTGAACTGCCCAATAGGAGCGATTTGTTCACACTTAGTCAGCAGTGACTCTGGCGGAAATAGGTTGGTGTTGTTGCGGATGTCGGCGGGTAACTGAGCGATCGCCGCGCGGTTAGGAGTAGCAAACTTCAGGCGATAACACACCTGAGCCATGATCGATGGCTGCAAAATAAAATTGAGCCAAGCATAAGCGGCTTCAGGATTTGGAGCTGACTTGGGAATCACCATCGTATCAGTCCATAAAGATGTGCCACTGCGAGGAATCACATACTTGAGATTTGGATTGTCTTGAGCTGTTTTAATGGCATCAGCCGAGTACCCCATCGCTAACCATAAATCTCCTGCCACCATTTGGTCGCGCCAAGCATCGGAAGTAAACGTAGCGATCGCGGGTTTCAAAGCCGCTAACTTCTCGTAAGCTTGCTCTAACTGGGCAGGTTGCGTGGAGTTGTAAGAATAGCCCAGCATCCGTAGGGTCGCGCCCATCACCTCGCGCACATCATTAATCAAGGTGATGCGTTGAGTTAATTGCTTTTGGTTGTCCCAGAGATAATTCCAATCTGTAGGAGGTTCTTTCAGCTTCTGCGTGTTATAGATCAGTCCGGTGGTACCCCAACTAATCGGGATGCTATAGCGATTGCCAGGGTCATAAACAGGATTTTGAAAGCGTGGCAAAAGCTGGTTGAGACCGCTTAAACGATTGTGATCCAGCTCGCTCAAGAGTCCGATTTCGCTCATCTGACGGACCATATAGTCAGATGGCGAAATAATGCTGTACTCCGAACCACCTCCTGCCCGGATTTTGGCCAACATCGACTCATTTGAGTCAAAGACATTGGTAATGACTTCAATGCCAGTTTGCTCACTAAAGCTCTTGAGTAAATCCTCATCTGTGTAGTTAGACCAGGTGTAGATATAGAGCTTGTTGGAGGTGCCAGGCTGAGCTGCGGATTGCCTAACTTGGGCCAGAGTCCAACCACAACTGGAAAGCGCCAGCCCCGAAAGCGCGGATGCTGTAGTGTTTAAGAATTGCCGTCGCGTTGACATGCTGTCTCGAAAAATGTTGTTGTGCTACCTATGCAGTTAAAGCCAGACAGTCTGTAGCGGGCCAATAAATGTAGATGGGAGTTTCAGGATCGGGCAGGGCACCGACTGTATTCGGTTGCATGACTGTGACGCGATCGCCGGAAAGCAGTTCCACCACATAATGAACATGCGTTCCTAAATACATCACATGCTTCAGTCGTCCCTCAAAACAATTATGGGACACGCTAGGTGTATACAAACTCACCTGAATCTTTTCCGGTCGGACGCTCACCACGACTGGAGCCGTGATGGGTGAATTGCCAGATTCCCAAGGTTTGGCTATAACTTTGAGTCCAGTTTCTGTTTCTACCTTTAAGGAAGCGGTATCTGCTTCTACAACCTTGCCTCGGAAAAGATTTGTGTCTCCAATGAAATCTGCCACAAATGGCGTGCGGGGTCGTTCGTAAATTTCAGTAGGCGAACCGATTTGCTCAATCTTGCCCTCATGCATGACAGCGATGCGGTCTGACAAGCTCAAAGCTTCCTCTTGGTCATGAGTCACCATAATAAAAGTGACGCCCAGTTCTTGATGTAGATTGGACAGCTCGACCTGCATTTCTTTTCGTAGCTTCAGGTCTAGCGCCCCTAGCGGTTCATCCAAGAGCACCACAGCCGGACGATTCACCAAAGCCCGTGCCAAAGCAACTCGTTGTTGCTGCCCTCCAGAGAGTTGAGCTGGGAATCGATGGGCATAAGCCTCCATCTTGACCAACCGCAATGCTTCGCCTACACGTTCACGAATTTCGCCTCGGCTTTGGCGTTTAATTCTCAAGCCAAAAGCAATGTTGTCCCAAACCGTCAAGTGATTGAATAGGGCGTAACTTTGAAAAACTGTGTTGACAGGACGACGGTAAGGTGGAATCTGATTCATGGTTTGGCGTCGAATCAGCACCTCCCCAGCAGTAGCAGTTTCAAAGCCAGCGATTAATCGAAGGGTTGTCGTTTTGCCACACCCAGAGGGACCCAAGATGCTAAAGAATTCACCTCTGCGAATACTAAGATCGATGCCTCGGACGACTGCTTCACTATTGAAGACCTTGAAAACCTTACGAAGTTCAACATCAAACTCAGTATCGATGCCGATCGCATCCTGACGCTGTGTAGCAGTCTGAGACATAGTGGCGATTTCCTGCGCTGATTTCCCCACGAACGCAAAGCCAAATTAAATTTCTACCCTTTGAGAGAGGCAAGATTCGGCTTTGGTTTATTTTATCCACCTAACCAAGGTTAAGGAATGGGACTGTTCTAATCTATAGCCTGCCCAAACTGGTTTTGTAGATTAAAAGCTAAACACTGTTAAGCAAATAACTTTAACAGGGTAACCCAGTGAGCATGCAATAATTCTTCACTAAATCAAGATTTGCGCTTGGCGGGGAGACTAGCGGTAGACTAGGTAAAAACTCACTGCCACTAATTTCTCCGGACACAATTTTTCCGACCTTATGACTTTGACACAATCTCCTCCCATCATTCAACAACCCGCAGCGCGTACGGTTGGCAGAAGCTACCAGTCTATAGCTTTCATGTTGGTTGTCAGTTTATTAATGTTGGGTGGAATTGGCGGTCGGTTGGCTTACTTACAGTTGGTCGAAGGGAATCGGAATCGCCAGTTGGCAGAAAATAATCGCATTCGCTTGATCCCCAAGCAACCAGAGCGCGGCAAAATTTTAGATCGAGGCGGCAGCATCTTGGCTGGTAGTCGCCTGTCGCACTCAGTGTTTTTGTGGCCATTGGCGCGGAAGCAGTCTGAGTGGCCTGCGACTTTAAACCGACTTTCTCAGATTTTGCAGATCCCCGAAGCTGAAATCCAAAAGCGGCTAGAACAAGCAGGGTATACTTCTCCCTATTTAGTCAGGATTGCGCGGGGTGTAAGTCCAGCTCAAGTTACGGCTTTAGCCGAGTACTCCAGCGAGATGGAGGGGGTGGAGGTTGATGCAGAAGCCGTTCGATACTATCCTCACGGGGACTTGGCGGCTCATGTGCTGGGCTACACAGGTGAGATGAGCGATGAAGAGCTGGAAAAACGTAAGGATGAAGGATACCGCCTCGGCGATGTGATTGGCCAAATGGGCGTAGAGTCGGCCTATGAGAAACAATTGCGGGGCGAATGGGGCGGCCAGCAGGTTGAAGTGGATGGCATGGGTCAAGTTGTCCGCATTCTGGGTGAGAAGCAAACTCAGACAGGTAGAGATGTCCGCTTAACCTTGGATTTGAAGTTGCAAAAAGCAGCGGAAACGGCGTTGGGCGATCGCAAAGGCGCGATCGTAGCAATGGACCCGAACAATGGTGCAGTTCTGGCCATGGTTAGCCGCCCTGCCTTCGATCCAAACCTGTTTTCGACCCGAATTACAGATGCTCAATGGCAGCGCTTGCAAAGTGAAGACCATCCCTTCGTCAACCGAGCCGTGCAGGGGTATCCGCCTGCAAGTACGTTCAAAATTGTTACCACTACAGCCGCGATCGAATCTAATAAATATTCTCCGGACACTGTCCTGAATACCTACCCTTCTATCACTGTGGGAGGCATCGAGTTTGGTGACTGGAACCGAGCTGGCTTTGGCGTTTTAGGGTTTGCGGGAGCCTTGAAATGGAGCAGCGATACCTTCTTCTACCAAATCGCCATGGGAATTGGTGACCAGACCCTCATTCCCTGGACTCGACGATATGGATTTGGCCAGAAAACGGGTATTGAGCTACCTGAAGAAGCAGCCGGTTTAGTGCCAGATGATGCCTGGAAACGCAAGGAATTAGGGGAAGGCTGGTACCTGGGGGATACCGTTAATATGTCGATCGGCCAGGGCTTTCTTCAGTCCACACCTTTGCAAGTGGCAGTGATGTTTGCTGTGCCTGCTAATGGTGGTTACAAAGTTAAGCCTCACCTGTTCAAGGACAATGAAGCCGCCCGAAATTGGCGCGAATCTTTGCAGCTCAGACCTGAAACCGTTGATGTTTTGCGGGCAGGCTTACGAGAGGTTGTGGACGGTGGCACTGGGGCTGCTCTCAATGTATCAACAATTCCGCCAACGGCTGGTAAGAGTGGTACTGCTGAAGACTTTGGCCGCGAATCTCATACTTGGTTTGGAGCTTATGCTCCCCTTGATAAGCCGCAAGTATTAGTTGTGGCGTTTGGCGAAAACTCTGGTGGCGGTGGTGGCTCATTTGCAGCTCCCATGGTACGGCAAGTTTTAGAAGCTTACTTTAATCCCAATAAAACAGTAAATCAGGCGGCTGCAATTGAGCCTGTTTTGACAGATTAAGGCAATTTTGAGCTGCTGCTTACTGCCTAAATTAAACAACTCTGGTGCTGAAGGCTGTACTCACAGGCCAGGAGCGTAGGTGCTTCCAATCCAGTGATACAATGCCAACACTAAAGGCAAATCAACTAATATTGCTTCTCACGCTAGTTGATTCTCAAGCGTTATAAATAAGCTTTTACAGACTTATTGCGATCAGCGCTTTAGATCCTGGAGGTCGTTAAACCTCTAGCTTAGGAGAGGATAATCTTGTTATTCCCGCCCCCATCGCTCTGTATTCTTGAACCCATAGTGGCTGCTCCCATTGAACTGCTCTGGGCCTTTATTGGCCTGATCTTAACGATTGGTGGAACCCTTGTAGAGGCATCGATTACCAGTCCACCGTGGAGTTGGGACACCTCTGGCATTCAAGCTTACCCGCTGGGAGTTTCTTGCCAAATTGGAGCGGTGTTACTAGCTAGTTGTTTGGGAGGTAGGAATGCTGGAGTCCTTTCTCAAATCGCTTATTTAGCATTAGGCTTAGCAGGATTTCCAGTTTTTACCCAAGGCGGTGGTATTGGCTATATTCGTGAGCCTATGTTTGGGTACTTGCTGGGTTTTGTCCCAGGAGCTTGGATCTGCGGTTTACTAGCCTTTAAGGCTCCACCCCGCTTGGAGGCTTTGACTTTTAGTTGCCTTTGCGGCCTATTAACCATTCACTTAGCGGGTCTAGTTTATTTAATCTTTGGCTATCTCTTTAGCTGGGTGAATACTAGTGTTCCGTTGCTAAAAGCAGTGCTGATGTACTCCTATAATCCTCTTCCTGAGCAATTGGCCCTCACTTGTGCAGTAACGGTTATAGCCTTTACGATTCGACATTTAATGTTTTACTGAAGCGGACTGAATCAAATAACGTTGTTCGCTGACTCGTAGTGCTTGGTGTGCGCCTAGTTGGTTTGAAATTCTCTGACCCAGTTGCTATGAATTGGAAGAATCGTTTTTTTTGGCTTGCAGCTCTCATTAGCTTGATTTTAGATCGTGTGACTAAGTACTGGGTTGTAACTCAGTTTGACTTGACGATTCCTCCCGAATCTTGGGCACTTTGGCCCAATGTCTTTCACTTTACCTATGTGACTAACACGGGTGCTGCTTTTAGCTTGTTCAGTCAAGGTGGTGACTGGCTGCGCTGGTTATCTTTGGGAGTTAGCTTAATTCTGGTGGCGCTGGGTTTGTTCGGGCCGAGGATGAATCGCTGGGAGCAGGCTGGCTATGGCTGCATCCTGGGTGGTGCAGCAGGCAACGGTATCGATCGCTTTCTGGAGGGTCGAGTCGTCGATTTTTTGGATTTTCGGCTGATTGATTTTCCGGTCTTCAACATTGCTGATGTGTTTATTAATGTTGGGATTGTTTGTTTGTTAATTGCTACTTTCAGAGGGGAGGATGTTACGAAGGGAGATTCGCATCCTGATTCTACTCAGCGGTAAGCTCAGACTACTTAGCGGTTTGTTGACAGCAGCAGTTAAGTCTAGCTTGTATGATTGGGGATGAAGCGGGTAAAGATAGTTGGGCAATCAATACTATCAACTCATGAGGTTGCCACCTAAACTCTGAATTGCCGCTGAATAACTGCAACAAGCGCAACATCCTTGACTCAACTTCAGTCAAATGTTGTTTATACTGCTTCCGATTGCTTTAGCTAAATTTGTGTTGGTAGTGAATGACTCCTCCTCAGCCCCCTCGTCAGTCTAAAACCCTGTTGGGTAACTTGACCCAAGCTGTACAGACCATTCAGGCTAAGATTGATTTTTCCAAACTTGCCTTGAATCCGGATGCAAGGGTGCCAGAACTGTGGGTGCAAGATGCTGGGACTGAAAAGGCAGAAGTCTATCCTTTGTTGGGCGATCGCTACCTGCTGGGACGGAGTTCCAAGTCCTGTGACATTGTGGTGCGTAATCCCGTTGTCAGTCAGATCCATCTTTCCCTGACTCGCGATCGCCAACAGCAAACGCCCTTTGTGCTTAAGGATGAAAACTCGACCAATGGCATCTACCGGGGCAAGCGACGTGTAAATACATCCACGTTGTATCACGGTGATATTCTGACTCTGGGGCCACCGGAGCTTGCCGCAGCGGTTCGCATCCAGTATCACAACCCTCCCCCGTGGTACGTCAAAGCGTTTCGCTATAGTCTCTACGGAGTCAGCGGCCTTACAGCGATCACAGCCTTATTTGTGGGTATTGAGTGGACTAAGTTTTCGGTGCGCCCCTTGCCTAAGTCGATCCAAGGACCCGTCATGGTCTACGCTCGCGATCGCCAAACACCGCTAAGCCCTGCCCGCAACAACGCCCACTTAGAGCTGAATAAACTTTCGGATTTTTCAGCTTATTTACCCAAGGCAGTGGTGGCCTCGGAAGATAGCCGATTTTACTGGCATTTAGGCGTTGATCCGATTGGAATTTTAAGAGCCTTACTGACCAATATCCGGGGTGGAGGCATTCGTGAAGGTGCCAGCACGATCACCCAGCAAGTCGCTCGCAGCTTGTTCCGTGACTATGTAGGCACTCAAGATTCAGCCGGACGCAAACTCCGAGAAGCGATCGTAGCGCTGAAGCTAGAAATGCTTTACAGCAAGGACGCGGTTCTCAAGATGTATTTGAACCGGGTGTACTTGGGCAATGGTAACTTTGGCTTTGAGGATGCGGCCCAGTTTTACTTTGGCAAGTCGGCTAAAGATCTAACCCTCTCAGAAGCAGCGACACTGGCAGGGATTTTGCCTGCCCCGAATAGCTTCAACCCCATCCGTGATTACCAGGCAGCAGTAGAGTACCGCGATCGCGTGATTAATCGAATGGCAGCGATGGGCATGGTGAGCTTGGAAGAAGCCCAGCGAGCCCGGCGATCGCGCATTGAAATTAATCCCAAAGCTAGGGAAATTCTAGAGAGTACTCGTGCGCCTTACTTCTATGGCTATGTGTTTGATGAGTTGCAAACTCTGCTCGGCAAGCAACTAGCAGAAGAAGGTAACTTTATTGTTGAGACCAACTTGGACCTGCAAATGCAGACCTTGGCAGAAACTGCCTTGCGGAATTCAGTCGCTAATGTTGGAGCCACCTACAATTTTTCCCAAGGCGCGATCGTCACGCTAGATGCTAGCAACGGCTCTATCCTAGCTTTAGTCGGCGGAGTCGATTACCAGCAAAGTCAATTTAACCGAGCAACCCAAGCTCTACGTCAGCCTGGTTCTACCTTCAAGATTTTTAGCTACACCGCAGCCTTGGAGCAAGGAATTTCGCCGGGAAAGCCTTACTCCTGCGCTCCTCTAGACTGGGGCGGCCAATCGTTTAGTGGCTGTAATGCTGGGGGTGGCAGCTTGGATATGTATAGCGGCATATCCCTCTCCGAAAATCCGATCGCCCTCAGGATTGCTCAAGATGCGGGCTTAGATAAGGTCGTGCAAACAGCTCGGCGAATGGGCATCCAGTCTGAGCTTAATCCTGTCCCAGGTCTCGTCTTAGGGCAAAGTGAAGTCACCCCTCTGGAAATGACAGGCGCTTTTAGCGTCCTAGCCGATCGTGGAGTCCGCCATCGTCCCCATGCTATTCAACGCATTTTGGATAGCAGTGATTGTCAAGACCGCAATAACTTCCAAACTTGTCGAGTGATCTATACCTACGACCAAGATTCGGAAGCTAACGTTTCTGTACTACCGCCAGAAGTCGCAGATACGATGACCGGGCTGCTGCAGGGAGTCGTACAGAGTGGAACGGGGCGCAGTGCCTCATTAGGCTTGGGAGAAGCGGGGAAAACAGGAACTACAAACGACAGTGTTGACTTGTGGTTCGTCGGGTACATTCCTGGCCGCTCTCTAGTCACTGGGATCTGGTTGGGCAACGACAACAACGATCCCACTACTGGCAGCAGCGGCCAAGCAGCTCAGCTATGGGGTGAGTATATGGGCCAGGTCGTGCGTTGATCTAGCCTATGCAGCTTCAGCCGCTAAGAGGTTTTTTCTACCTCAGCCTTCATGCGCTCTAGGGTAAGGTTCATCTGCTCAAACATTTGTTGGGGCGTCATCCCAAACTGACCTAACTGTGTTTGCAGCTGCTGCACGGTCATTTGCGCCATAAAATCTTCCGATAGCTCAAAGCGCTTCATAAAAATGCGGTAGCGCTCCATCAGCCCTTCCATCCGCTCAATGAAAAGCTTTTTGCCTTCTCGGTCAAATTTGCCGTAGCTGCTGCCCAGTTGCACTAGGGATTGATAATCCTCAAACAACTGCTTTGCTTCTTGCTGCACAATCTCAGAGTCAAAAAATCCCATTGCTATTTCTTGGGTCAACTACCAAGCAAAATGAGAAGCGACGATCGCCTTCTCATGGCTTACTTTAATTTTAATGCAGGGCTTGATCGGCGGATAGCTGCGCGAATCCGTACCTCAGCTGGTTCGGTCAAGGTTTTTTGGCTCCAAACAAGCCAAAAAGACCACTTTTTTTAGTGGTTTGGGTAGGCCGCACTTTATCTTCTAGGTTGAGGTTGAGTTTAGCTGCATAGTGCAGCGCTAAGGGTTCTTTAGGATTGAGTTTGAGAGCTTGGCGAAAATGAACTGTAGCCATCCCGGAAAGGTTTTGCTTGAAGTAGGCAAATCCTAGTAAAGCATGGTATTCCCCTTGAGTCGGTTCGATTTTAATGGCATCTCGCAACTCCTGAACTGCTTGAGCTAAGTTTTCTTTCTTTAAGTATTCCTTGGCTCGCTTAGCATGTTGGTAGGCATAGTCCGTTGCAGGTGCTTCTTGCGGGCTAGCGGGCGCAAATTCAATGGTTTGGGCGGGAGCGCTAGAGACAAGCCCTGTGCGTTTTTCGCGCAGAATTACGTCATCTAGCTTCAACTGTAGATAGACTAGATTTAGTTCTAACAGTTGTTGAGTGACTGAGGCAAAGCGCTCGATGGGCTGAAACTGGGTCGCGCCAAGTTCGGCGATCGCCTGCTCATAAAATACCTCAGCATCTTTGAGGTTGAGCTGGCTAAGCTGTTGAGCTAATTTGGTTTTAGGGGCGATCGCTCCTTCTCTTTTCAAGCGTCGTACTTGAAACCGTAGCAATCCTAAAGATTCAGTGCGGTCTTTCTCTTGCTTCAGCTTCTGATAAGCAGGGTTAACCAAACGGGCAAAAATTTGGCTGGCTAACTGCTTAGTCTCACTCTCAGTAGTTCCAAAACTATCAGGATGTAAAACTTTAGCAATGTTACGGTAGCGCTTCAGAACTCGACTATCATCAGCCGCTACAGAAATACCGAGAATGGCGTAGGGATCGGAAAATTTCTGAAGCCAGTCTGCTGAAAAAGAAGTCTGTGGCATTGATCAGCGGCCTTAAAATTTTTGAATAAAAAATCAACGAATCCCAGCAGATTAAAGGAACAGTTACAACTATAAATCACCCGTTTCAGGCAATTTAGTCACTGGTTTCTGCTAACTACCAAGCTGCTCAGCTGTTCTAAGCGTTATTGCCCAGAAGCCTTAGCAATGGCAAAAAATAAGGATAGGTAGATGTTAACTAGGGTGCCCACCTGGTCTGCATCTAAGGTTACGAGATGACTAAGCTGCGAGCAAAGCTAGAGACGACTTACGCTGCTGAGCTTGGTTACTAGCAACTTTAATATCGGTTTCCAGGTTGGTTTCAGTACCCTGCGTTGAAATAAAACTCTTTTACTACTGTACTGTGTTTGCTAGAACTCGACATCAGGCACCTGGGTGATCCTGGGTAGGTGTCAGTAACTTAAATCACAACTACAATGTCCAAAGTCTACGGGCTTATTTCACAAATTGAAATCTATTCCTAGCAGAAACGCTGCTGTTACCTTTAATCCATAGGATCGACCGTGATGCATCTAGGTGCCGCCAAGGAGCAGAGTATGCTAAATAAGCCCAAAAATCGTCAAATAGCAGCAGTCCTAGCCTTCGCTGGCGTGATCGTGCCGATCGCGGGGTTGCACAAGCTCTATCTCGGTCAATATCGCTGGGGTATGCTGTATCTACTGTTGTCTCTGGCAACGCCCATTCCTAAAATTGCCAGTGCAATTGAAGGAGTTTGGTACCTAAGCCAAGACTCCGATCAGTTCGATCGCAACTTTAACGATGGAATAGCAGCTAGCCCCACCGTCCGTTACCCTACAGGGCCAACTGTTGATCCGGCGAAAGTTAGCGCGATCGCAACGGCAGTGCGCCAACTGGATCAACTGCGCCAAGATGGTTTGATTTCAGAATATGAGTTTGAGCAAAAGCGCCGACAGTTATTAGATAGCGTGACTTGAAACCTGAGATGGCATTTTTAGATTGGTTAACCTCTGTTGCTCGAACTCGTTCTCCGATCGCGGCTGCCTCTACACCGCTGCGATCGCGGTTAATCAATGATCCTTATTACCGTCTGCAATCATTAGAAGAAGTGCAGTTAGCCGCCTCCTTGGGAGTTAAAATCGATGCCAATCAAGCCACAGTGGACGATTGGTTACGTTTGCCCGGAATTTCTATCCATCAAGCGCGATCGCTAGCAGAACTCACTCAAGCGGGCGTGCAGTTTTGCTGCCTGGAAGATATGGCCGCTGTTTTAGGAGTGCCCGTCCAGCGACTACGGCCCTTTGCACCGATTCTCAATTTTTGTTATTACGATGCTGAGAGTCTGGTCACAATTGAGCCCATTAATCCCAACACGGCCTCTGTAGAAGTTTTGCTCAAAGTGCCACCGATTGATTTGTTCTTGGCTAGAGCGATCGTGCAAAATCGCTTAGCTACAGGGCCTTACCGCAACCTGGCAGATCTGCAACGACGGCTTTCTCTGCCTAGTACCGTAACAACTGATTTGATGCACTATTTGCGTTTTTAGCTGCGCTTTTTAGCTGCGCTAGAACTGCCCAATTCGGGAGAACGGCCAAAAGCGCCACCAAGCTCGACCAATAATATTTTGCTTTGGCAAGAAGCCCCAAATGTGGGAGTCGTTGCTGTTGTTGCGGTTGTCGCCCATGACGAAAAACTGCCCCTCTGGGACTTGCCTTGGCCCCCACTCATAAGCGGGTGGCTCGGCAATATACGGTTCTTTCAGCGGCTGGTTATCTACATAAACCTTACCCTGCTGCACTTGCACAATCTGACCAGGCAGGCCAATAATGCGCTTGATAAAAGCCTGCTCTTTGCTGTAGCCCTGGGTCTGCAATTGCAATGGTGGATCGAAGACGACAATATCGCCCGTTTCCGGTGAGTGCCAGCGGTAAGAAAGCTTTTCCACCACCAAGCGATCGCCAACTAATAAAGTTGGCACCATTGAGTCAGACGGAATAAAACGCGGTTCTGCAACAAAGGCACGAATGAAAAGGGCCAAAGTTAAAGCGATCGCTAGAATCTGAAAATTTTCTCGTTGGGATTTCCAGAACCCTGACTGCCCGGAAGAATCTGCCAAATCTTGTTTTTCAGATGTCATAGCAACGATGAATAGAGTGGAACCAGATACAAAGCGGCAACTCTGCCAAGTAGTTAGCAGCCCAGTTAAGGATCAATCAGCGATCGCCTAGAGACAATGCCTTCTGACACTTGTACGAGCCTCTGCCATCAACTAATATACTCCGCTCTTCTAGTTTTTTCGTGCTCTTGCAGGGCTAGGCTGTCGGGGCATCAAAAGCAATGCGAGCGAATTGGCAAGAGAGCTTCTAAGACTGTAAATAGTTGATTTTGATTGCTCTGTCAATTGATAAAAACTCTACAACTGCATAATTTACTAATAAAAAATATCCGGACTAATGAATTCATTGATATTGATTCAGTGCCATCACGGACTGATTTCTCAGAATTGAACTGACTAATACCGAATAATTATCAGGGTGGTTTTTAAGTGAATGGAGTATTACTAGAGAGAAGCTTGAGAACGCTGTGGATTGATTGCTTGGATAGTAGCGAATCCTAAATCGAGTTGAGTCGAGTGAAACTTGAAACACAGAGTTTATGTGAATCCTGGAAAGCTCAAATTTTGTTTTATTGAATTTTTGCTTCGAGGGGCAACAAAACTTTTTTTAAGCTTTACTTGGGATGCCTTTCGGTATCTCTTGCTGTGGCAATTTTTTGAGGTAGGTTTATGCCGGAATTCTTGAAAATATTTTTAGATTCAAGTCAGTTTATTCCGCATGGACATTGCTATCTTTGGCAACCCGGACTGGTTTGGCTGCATATTGCTTCTAACTCAATTATTGCCCTAGCTTACTATTCAATTCCGCTGATGTTGGTATACTTTGTCCACAAGCGGCGGGACATTCCTTTTAATGGGATTTTTATTTTATTTGGTATTTTTATTGTCGCTTGTGGTACCACCCACTTAATGGATATCTGGACGCTTTGGCACCCCCATTATTGGATATCAGGTTTTCTCAAAGCTATCACTGCGGCAGTTTCTTTCTACACTGCCTTGGAGTTAAGGTCTTTGATTCCTCAAGTTTTATCGTTACCCAGTTCAGCGCAACTCGAAGCTGCCAATCAAAAGCTGGAAGATGAGATTGTAGAACGCCAACGCATGGAAATCGCTTTGCGTGATTCTCAACAAATGTTGAAGCTGGTGATCGACACAATTCCACAAGCGATCTTCTGGAAAGATCATGAGTCAGTTTATTTGGGTTGCAATCGTAGCTTTGCCCTGGATGCAGGCTTAGCGGCATCAGAAGCAATCGTGGGTCGCACAGACTATGAGTTAGCGTGGAAACCAGAAGAAGCCGAGTTTTTTCAAAGTTGCGATCGCCAGTTCATTGAAACAAATCAGCCAGAATATCACATCATTGAGCCGCAACTGCAAGCGGACGGCAAGCAAGCTTGGTTAGATAGTAGTAAGATTCCGTTGCATAATGCCGCAGGTCAAGTTGTAGGAATTTTAGGGATTTATGAAGATATTACAGAGCGTCAAATAGCAGACGCAGCGCTACGAGAATCCGAGGATCATCTGCGTCAACGCACCCAACAACTAGAGCAAACCCTTAAGGAGCTACAAAAGACTCAGTCGCAACTCATTCATACGGAAAAAATGTCCAGCTTAGGGCAATTGGTCGCTGGCATTGCGCATGAAATTAATAATCCCATTAACTTTATCTATGGCAATCTGAGCCATACCAACGAGTACGCTCAAGACTTGCTAAATTTGCTGGAGATTTATCAGCAAAGCTATCCTCATCCTGCTGCAGCAGTTCAAGCCAAAGCTGAAGCAATTGACCTTGATTTCTTAACTGAGGACTTACCTAAAATGCTGTCTTCCATGAAGGTGGGAGCAGAGCGCATCCGGCAAATTGTCCTGTCTCTCCGCAACTTCTCTCGCTTAGAAGAATCAGAGATGAAGCCTGTGGATCTTCATGAAGGTTTAGATAGCACTTTACTGTTGCTACAGCATCGTTTTAAGGAAAAAGTGGGGCGGTTTGGCGTTCAAGTGATCAAGGAATATGGCCCATTGCCAATGGTTGAGTGCTATGCAGGACAGCTCAACCAAGTCTTTATGAATCTGATCGCTAATGCGATCGATGCTGTAGATGAGTTGCACCAAGCCACTACAGATCAATCAGCTCAGCCAACCTTTATTCGCATCGAGACCGCAGTTCTGGACTCCAATCGAGTTGTGATCCGAATTGCCGACAACGGTATGGGTATGACGGAAGCTGTCAAAAAACAGTTGTTTGATCCGTTCTTTACCACCAAGCCGATGGGAAAGGGGACTGGGCTGGGATTGTCAATCAGCTATCAAATTGTGACGGACAAACATGGCGGTGAACTAATTTGTCACTCAGCCCCTGGACAAGGCACAGAGTTTCGGATTGAAATTCCAGTTAAAGCCCAAAAACTAGCTTCAACGACTAACTCTGCGTTGCTGGTTTAGTCGTTGAAGTTTGCAAGAGCTGAAACTCATCAAACTTAATTACAGACGACTGAGGCTGACGGGTATCGAAGTAATAGCTACTAACCGTGCCATCGGCTGTGTTGAAAATGCTGAATGCGGTGAGATCATTGCTTGACAGATACGGCAGCGATCGCCCATTTTCATCTTTAAGTGGCGCGATCGTCGGGACCACAGGCGCTAGACCGTTAGGATTGCCGATCGCTGTACCAGTCGCTGAGTCAGAGCTGGGAGCTGTTGGCCTGGGCTGTTCTAGATAAGCACCGTAGGAGTTACCCACATTAGAGGTTTCGAGAAAGTGCATGCCACTGGGACTGACAAATCGATTCCACAAATGGCAGTGACCGTAGAACACTAACTGCACGCCTGCTGCCTCTAGCAGTGGCAGCACGTCTCGGATCAAGTAGTTGCTCTCTCGCGGGTACTCATAGCGAATCGCTTGGATCGTGCTATCTGGAGCGCGATCGCTCACAGTTATAGGGTCGGTGTAAGGCGGGACAATATTGCCGCCTAAGGAATGGAGAGGATGGTGCAACATCACCACTTTGTACTTGGCTTGCTGAAATTCTGGGCTGTTTAATTCCTGCTGCAACCACTGGTACTGCTTGCTTCCCTGGGCGATCGGCTCGAAGATGTGTTGCCCATAGCCCCAAGCATCTTGATCGAGTTGAGATAGCTCTTTGGCCTGCTGACTTGGCTGGGGAACTGGATCACTGTACTTGCCACGTATCTCAGGGCCAATTTCTGGAACACGCCAAATGCTGGTTGCGTATAGAACCACTAAGCGAATGTCGCCAAAAGTAACCGCGTAGTAAGTTTTGCCGCCTGTCTCACTAGTAGGCAGCGTAAAGATCTCTTCGTAGGTATCTGTGTTGAAGGAATGATCTTTGATCCAAGCTGCGCGCGCCGTGGAACCAGT
Source organism: Trichocoleus sp. FACHB-262 (assembly GCF_014696035.1). Lineage (NCBI taxonomy): Bacteria > Bacillati > Cyanobacteriota > Cyanophyceae > Leptolyngbyales > Trichocoleusaceae > Trichocoleus > Trichocoleus sp. FACHB-262. Next base: position 180,030 of record NZ_JACJPK010000046.1, read on the forward strand.
GGAGTCGTCTGCTGGCTGATTAGATTGTGCTTGCTCTGGATAGCGAGCTGAGGCGATCGCCCGAGGGACGGCATCATCAAATTGGCTGCTTAAGGAGTTCTCTATTGAAAAGCGGCCCATTACCTCATGATTGCCAATTGTGGTAAACAGAGGCGCATGCTGAATAATCTCGCCTCCCCGGTAAATGGTTTCCTGCCCTTGTTTCTCCAGCTTGTAGGCGGCTCGGCCTTGCAACACTGGAAAGAAGGCTCCGCCGCGATTGTCATCAAACCACTCGGAGGCACGATCGGGAATGTTAACCAAGTCTCCCGCAAAAAATACCGCATCTACGGCGCCAACCGTTTCTACAACTTTTTGCAAGTTAGCCGAAACCAAAGGTTTGAGTTGATGGTCGGACGTCAGCAAAATCTTGAGGGCCGTTTGTGGGGTGGGCTGAGCCATCAAGCTAAAAACTCGACTCGTAATTACTTGCTCATCCTGCACACTCGTTACTTGATAAGGCACCCGCACTCCCGGCGTGAGCTTGTTCACGATCGCCTCATGCCGCCAAATCTGCCGTTCCTCAGGTCTAGCATTGATCAGATCAACAACTTGGGAATTTAAGTGTGACTTTTGATCTTCACGGGTCCGACTGAGCTGGCTACTGGTTGCCATGACAGTGCGATCGCAACTTTTCTCGGCAGGTGTCGTTAAGTTAGGCCCGTAGGTCACAAAATGTTGGGAACCAGGAAATTCTGTGAACCAGACGACCCGGATGGAAGTAGGAGTCGGCAGTTGCAAAAACGGATCAGTCAATAGCCGAGGAGTCACAGCCATAAACGTATAATTTCACAGCTTCATAAATGGATCGAGCCAAAGCAGAATTGATTGCTTGAGTTGATTGAGTTCTCGATATACCTCTTGCTTCATCCATTGGGCGATCGCATCTAGCGGGGTGAAAACTGAGCCACTTTTCCAAGCAACATCTTGACCCAGAGGAGTGGTATGGCTGCCCGGTAGCTTTTGCAGCGTCACCATGTCAGGAAAACGCTCCTTCAGCACTTCACTCATGGTTATGGTTTGGTCCAGCGTATCGTTGGTAAATTTAATCAGCAAATTTCGCCGTACTTGGTAGCGCTCAGAGACTAAAGCCATCGTTTCTAGCGGAGATGGTGTGAACTCAACGGCAAAGCTAGGCGAAAACTGATCCATTAACGGAATGGCATCGCGCGCGGCATAGTTGTTGAAGGAAATTAAGATATTCCCCGCTCGCTCCACAGCAAACGAACTACCAATCAGTAAATGCAGCTTGCAGCCCATGCTATGTCCCAAGCCATAAATGGGGAGGTAGCGCTTTTGCAGCAATCCTCTGGTTTGGAGTTGCGCAAAGGCTCGTTCAAAGTTCCGCAGCACTTGATGGGCGATCGCACCGTGATCCATCGTGTTGACAAAAGGAGTGGCGATAATCACATAGCCTTGGCGGCTGAGATGTTCTAGCAACCAACGGTAAGTGACGTGAGGTGCAGTTGCAACAAAAGCTCCTCCCAAGAAATGGATGATCGCGATGGGTCGCGGCGGAATTAAAACCCAGTTACCAGAAACTTCCTGCCAATCCATGCCCACAACATGTAAACAATACGTTACGTCCTGCCTTCATCCTAAACTCTGTTTTCTCCTAACAGGAGGGAACTATGAATGTAGCGGGACACCCATCCGAGAAAAGATATGGACACTAAGCAGCGGGACATACAGAGCCAGGATGCAAGTGAGCAGCCGCCAACTTCAGCAGACTGCCTGCATTCAGAAGCGATCGCCTCTCAGCAACCTGAGTGTCAGCAATGGCAGGAAAAGCTCCAAAATGTACAGCAAGAGTTGTCCAACATCAAGCTCGCGCTGGATGAAGCTGCCATTGTGGCTCTGACAGACACAACTGGCGTGATGCAGTATGTGAATGACAAGTTCTGTCGGCTATCCCAGTACGCCCGTGAAGAGCTGGTGCAGCAAAATTATCGGATGCTTAATTCTAGCTGTCACCCTAAGGAATTTTTTCAAAGCTTATGGTCCACTATTAACCAAGGCAAAGTTTGGCAAGGAGAAATTCGCAATAAAGCCAAAGACGGTTCTTACTATTGGGTAGACACAACCATCGTGCCTTACCTCAACGAGCAAGGACAACCCTTTCAATATTTAGCTATTCAGTTCGATATCACTGAGCGCAAACGCATTGAAGAACGGCTGCGGCATGATGCGTTTCATGATGTCCTCACAGGGTTACCCAACCGAGCCTTGTTTATGGCCCGTTTGGGCCGAGCGATCGAGCATGTAAAGCGGCGTTCTGGTGCTGTGTTTGCTTTACTCTTTGTTGATTTGGACTACTTCAAAACCCTGAATGACACTCTAGGGCATTTGGTTGGCGATCAACTGTTGGTGGCGATCGCCCGGCGCTTAGAATCTTGCCTGAGAATTGGCGATACCGTTGCCCGATTTGGTGGAGATGAGTTTACGATCCTGCTAGAAGATATCAAAGACGTTCAAGATGCCATTCGAGTAGCAGAACGTCTACAGCAAGAGTTGCAACTGCCCTTCTATCTCAGCGGTCACGAAATTTCTACTACAGCGAGTATTGGCATTGCCCTCAGTTGCACCGATTACAGCCAACCTGAAGAAATTTTGCGCGATGCAGATTTGGCTTTATACCAGGCGAAAGCGATGGGCCGCACGCGCTACGAAATCTTTGATGCTTCCATGCATCGGGGGACGCTGGCCCATATGCAACTAGAGCATGACCTCCGACGAGCGATCGCCAAGACTCAGGATCAAGCCATTTTTGGAGAAACAGAAGCCCCAGAATTTTGGCTACAGTACCAACCGATTGTGTCTCTCAAAACCAATCGCATCATGGGTTTTGAAGCCTTAATTCGTTGGAATCACCCAGAGCGGGGTTTGATCTCGCCTGCCGACTTTATCCCCTTGGCCGAAGAAACTGGGCTGATTGTACCGATTGGTCAGTGGGTATTGCGTCAGGCTTGCCATCAGCTCTCTGTCTGGCACCAACTGATCTCCTCGCCTTGTCCACTCATCGTCAGCGTCAACCTCTCCAGCCGTCAGTTTGTCCAGCCTGATTTAGTAGACCAAATTAGTCAAATTCTGCAAGAAACGAATCTGAATCCTCGCTACTTAAAGCTGGAGATTACTGAAAGTGTGGTGATGGAAAATGCTGAGGTGGCTACAACGATGCTGCAACAGCTCAAAAGCTTAGGGATTCAGCTAGCTATTGATGACTTTGGTACTGGCTACTCTTCACTCAGTTATTTGCACCGCTTCCCCATTGACACGCTAAAGATCGATCGCTCCTTTATTAACCGCATTGATATTGATGGCGAGAACTTAGAAATTGTCCGCACCATCGTTACCCTGGCTTGGAATTTAGGCATGGACATAATTGCCGAAGGAGTGGAAACTGCTAAGCAATTGGCACAACTCAAAGCTTTGAAGTGTGAGTATGCTCAAGGCTATTTCTTTGCTAGACCTCTTAATTGCGAAGCAGCTACAGCTTTAGTGATTCAGGGAACGATCGCAGTTAAGTAGAGTTGTTACTGATAAGAATGAGTGATTGCTGACAAAAGGGTTTACAAAAACCACCTGAGAGACAGATAGCCCCTTTGGAATTTGACAGAGTAAATTGACAATAGAAGTTGAATCCAAATTTTGGCTAGTGCTGGAGCTGTTTGTGGCACAATGAAGTGACGAAGTCATGATTAGAGATGAATCGATCACTCGTAGTTTTATGCTGCTGTGCCTAGGTGCAGCTTTTTTAACGTTGCTGGTGCGATCGCAGACCAATGCTGCCTCCCTCACGCCACAGCAACCTGCTATTAACCTACCGCTGCAACCGGTTAAGACTGCTTCTGCATCCTTGAAGCCTAAGCCTGTCACACTAGCTCAAGCTCAAACTCGCCTTGTGGTGGATTTGAGCGATCGCAAGGTTTCTCTGTACCGCAGCCAAAAATTGCAAGCGAGTTATCCAATTGCGATTGGTCAAGCAGGCTGGGAGACGCCTACAGGCACTTTTGCCATCACTCAGATGCAAACTAATCCAGTTTGGCAGCACCCCATTACCGAGCAGCTCATCACCGCTGGACCTGATAGCCCTTTGGGACTGCGCTGGATCGGTTTTTGGTCCGATGGCCACAACCAAATTGGCTTCCACGGTACGAATCAGGAAGAGTTAATTGGTCAGGCTGTTTCCCACGGCTGTGTACGGATGCGAAACCAAGATATTGTGGCGCTCTATCAGCAAGTTGCCGAAGGAACGCCAGTCATGGTGCAGCCTTAAAGGGGTTTACACAGGTAATGATTTTGGGTGGTGTACGTGAAGCCTACACCACCCAAAATCTATCGATGCAATTAGCTATCGGAGGGCTGGGGTTCAAACTTAGGAGCGTAAACCTGGAGCAACGTACTGACTTGAGTTAACACTTCATCGCCAGAGTTTTTGCCGATCGCTTGCCGCTCAGGGAAGAATTCGGGTCGGTCTAGGTTACGGGCGATCGCTTCACTCACCTGTTGTGCAATCAAGCCATGCAGTTCTTCTTTGGCGCGGTTGCGCTGATAGTTAGCGCCTTCTTCAGTGGTGGCGTAGAGGGGTGGCAGACGGTTTAAGGCGTAGGCAGCAATATCACCTAAATCTAAAGTGCAATCACTCGTGGCTTCAATTTCGGCGACCCGAGCGATCGCTTCAGTTAGCACCAATTCTTCCATCACGTTGATGAACTGCTTTCTGGGTACAGCCACAACTTCACCCGTTAGTAACGCTCCCATCAAGCGATCGAGGGCCATATATTCCTCAATCGATAATTCGGAAGCCGTGTCACAGATGCGACCCACCTCAGCTTCCATCGCTGGTGTGAGGTAACCGTCCTGCAAGGCCTGCTCTACAATTTTCTCAATACTCATAACGCCTCTTCGCTCCCCGCCACCATCTTACAAATGGGCAACCTTGCTGCAAGCACCTTGCTTTAGTTTGCCCCAGAATCGTACTGTTGGACGAAATTTACCAAAACTTCCCACAAGATTATTCCATGCCTTGATAACGCCAAGGTACTGGGTCTACAGCCTTTCCTTGCACATACAGGCCCCAGTGTAAATGTGGCCCAGTCGAAGCTCCACTAGAACCGACTGCGCCAATCACTTGGCCCGCTCGGACCATATCACCTTCCTTTACATTGATGCGACTCAGGTGTAAATAAATCGTCTGCACACCTTGGCCGTGGTCAACCCCAACGACATTGCCATTAATTTTAAACCCTTGGGCTTCACGACCGACGAGGGCGACTCGTCCCGCTGCGGCGGCAACGACAGGGGAGCCTGTGGCTCCTGCATAATCCACGCCTGAGTGGTAGTAATCTTTGGCAAATACGCCGTTGTAGTAGCGGCGAATACCGTAAATTGTGGTGATTTCTCCTTGGTTAGGTCGCACAAAAGGACCGCTCCAGAATTTTTGGGGCGTCACTAAACGCTTGAAGGCGTCTACGCGATTAAATTCGGCATCGCTAATGTCCTCATCCTTGCCCGGTGGGAGCCAGATGCTCTGAGTCGGAAAGGAGCGATTACGGAGCTGCACTGCCAAATTCTTCACCTGCCCTTCCCCAGTGACCTGAATTTTCAGCGTGCCAGGTTTATCAAGGGGGGTAGTTGGCAACAAAGCCCGGAAGCGATTGGGGCCGATGAGATAAGTATCAAAGGTTTGCTGCCCTAAAGTCACTCTGGGGCTGCTGCTGACCTCCAGGTTATCTTGCCGCACGACTACAGAAATGGTGTCTCCAAGCTGGGGGGCTGTAGGCGTAATCTGAACTTGCAGGGCTTGAGCAGGAGTCATTGAGGCGATCGCTCCTGTAGCCACGCCTAACGGTGCGAGTCCGAGCTGAAACAACCAATTCCTGAAGCGGTGAGATGGAGGGGAAGCAATCACAATCTCAAGATGTCCTTCACGACTATTGTCAGACCTACTGTCAGACTTAGACTAAGTATTTCTGTATCTGTTTCCAAGTCTGTCCAGTCATTTCGGGACAAATTTTAGAGGAGTAACTTCCTAGGAGTCAACCAATTCTTAAGATGAGCGGCGAATAACGGTGCGATCGCGGCGTTTTCTTAGCTAAACCTCCGCTGTACTCTCCCCAGAGTCGTAAAAACCTCTTATTCTGAAGTTTGTAGACGTTAATATTTCTCTCATTTTTTTAAGAACCTGTGCAAGAAGACTTTAGGCTGATCGTCGATCTGGTGACTGTTTTGGCTGCGGCTGCGGCAGGGGGACTGATTGCGGCTTTACTACGCCAGCCGGCTTTGTTGGGCTACCTGCTGGGTGGAGTGATTATTGGACCTGCTGGTTTAGGGCTAATTAAGGAACTCGTCCAAGTAGAAACGTTGGCCCAGTTTGGAGTGGCCTTTTTACTATTTGCGTTAGGCGTCGAGTTCTCATTTGCTGAGCTAAAGAAAGTCCAAGCGATCAGTTTGGGCGGCGGTGGGTTGCAAATTGCCCTAACGATTTTGGTGACGGCGATCGCCTCAGTCACGATGGGTTGGGTCACTTCCCCTGCCCAAGGCGTCTTCTTGGGAGCCATTCTGTCGTTGTCGTCTACGGCAGTGGTGCTCAAGTGCTTGATGGAGCGCAACGAAACTGAAACCCCCCACGGCAAGGTGATGCTGGGGATTTTGGTGGTGCAGGACTTGGCGTTGGGCTTAATGCTAGCCGTATTGCCTGCCCTCGATCAGCCTGCCGAAGCGATCGGAATTGCGGTGGGATGGGCCTTGTTACGCATTGGCTTATTTGCGGCGGGGGCAGTGGCGGTTGGTATCTGGATTATTCCTCCCCTATTGCGGTTGCTGGCTCGCACCGAGAGCCGTGAACTATTCTTGCTAGGTGTGGTAGCGCTTTGCTTAGGGATTGCCCTGCTGACAGAGCATTTGGGGCTTTCAATTGAAATGGGAGCCTTTGTGGCGGGGCTGATGATTTCGGAGGTGGAGTATGCCGACCAGACGCTAACTTATGTCGAGCCGTTGCGGGATATTTTTGCCAGCCTGTTTTTTGCCGCGATCGGGATGCTGATCGACCCGGTGTTTCTTTGGAACAATTGGGAGCTGATTCTAGGCTTGGTAGCGCTGGTATTGGTGGGCAAGTTTCTCATCATCACACCTCTGGTCACTCTGTTTCGCTACCCACTAAAGACAGCTTTGATTGCCGGGTTCGGATTAGCCCAAATTGGTGAATTTTCTTTCGTGCTCGCGAGCGAAGGACAAGCCTTGGGGCTAGTGTCTCGGCGGGTTTACTTGCTGATTCTGGGCACGACAGCGGTGACCTTGGTGGTAACCCCTTTCTTGTTGCGCTTGGTGCCGCAATTATTTGTCTGGGCGGAATCTTGGCCTTGGCTGAAGCGGCATCTCGACCGAACTGATTTGCCATTGGCAGCTTCAGAAGAAGTGTCCCTAAAAAATCATGTGGTGGTTTGTGGCTATGGCCGAGTCGGACGCAACATTGTGCAACTGTTGCAGGAACACCAGTACCCAGTGCTGGTGATTGAGCAGTCGGAACAAAGGATTCAACAACTCCGAGATGCCAAAATCCCCTACGTCTATGGCAATGCGGGCAGCTTGCATGTGTTGGAAAAGGCAGGCGTGGATAAAGCTCAGGGTATGGCGATCGCGCTACCCGACCCCATGAGTACTCGGTTATCCCTCAAACGCTGTTTAGAAATTGCGCCCGATTTAGATGTGGTAGTGCGAGCCAATAAAGATAAAGACATTGAATTGCTCTACCAACTCGGGGCGCGTGAAGTGGTGCAGCCAGAATTTGAAGCGAGTTTGGAACTCTCAACTCACTTACTTACTAGCATGGGCGCTCCTCTCTCCAGCATTCAGCTAGAAGTGCAGCAAATTCGCAATAGTCACTACTACGGACTACGACCGGAGCGCACCGCCAACCAAATTTCGCGCGACCTGCGGGTGGCAGCTCAGGATATGAACAGCAAGTGGTATGGCTTGCCAGAGCATTCGCCATTGCTAGGAATGACCCTAGAGGAAACAGATTTGCGCCGCCTCACAGGTGTGAGTTTGATGGCAATTCGTCGCGCGGGTGGCAATGAAGTGGATTACCCAGACGCGCGAACTATTCTAGAACCGGGCGATCGCCTCTTGATTGTGGGGCAGTCAGAAGAAGTGGCAGCGTTTGATGAGCTAGCTAGGGGAGAAGCAGCAGTTCCCAAGGAAAGTTCCTCTTGCCAATGGCTAATGGTGCCTGCAGAGAGTCCGGTGGCAGGCCAAACGTTAGCTGAGCTAGACCTACAAGGGCAATATGACGTACAGGTGCAAGCTATCCGCCGGGAAGGTAGATTTATCCGCTTTCCTACTGGGGACACCGATATTTTGGTGAGCGATCGCCTGCTGCTATGTGGCAACCGAGATTCTTTGGTGCAGGTGCGCCAGTGGATTGCTCCCGCATTGCAACTGCCGATGTTACAAATTCCAGTGGTGAAGGCAAACGTTAGCGAAACCTTACAGGAGTTCCTGCCACCCGATAGTCTCCGCGAACTGTAGAGCTAGAAGTAGCAGGATGGCTCCTATCCATAGAGGGTAGTCGGACTACATTTTGGGTTTGATGAAAGCGATCGCTTGCCGCCAAATTAAAGTGGGCTGATCATACTGATCGCTCAAACAAAAGCAGTGTTGATCTTGCCAGCGAATTTTGCCTGTGAGCAAATCTCCAGTCAAGAGCTTTAGCTCTACTTCTTTACCATCTCGAATAAAGTTTTGGAGTTGGCGAATGCTCGGCAAACCTGTTTCTAGTTCGCTGCTCATAACTTCCGATCCTTTGCTATGGGAAAATTGCTAAACATTAAATTGCCCAGTTCAGCTTACAGTGGTTGCGACCTTAAAGGAGAAGTTTATGGGAATTGAGTTTATCAAGTACCACGGATTAGGCAACGATTTCATTTTGATTGATAACCGCACCTCCGCAGAACCTTGCCTCACGCCAGAACAAGCCGTGAAGTGGTGCGATCGCCACTTTGGAATTGGCGCAGATGGCGTGATCTTTGCGTTGCCAGATCAAGATGGCCACGACTACACAATGCGGATTTTTAACTCAGATGGTTCCGAGCCAGAAATGTGTGGCAATGGTATTCGGTGCCTAGCTAAGTTCCTGGTAGATTTGGAAGCCGCTGATGCCAACGTGAGTTCGGAGTCTCTGTTGCCTCGATCCTACAAAATTCATACCCTGGCAGGTGTGATGGTACCCAAGATTGAAGCGAGCGGCCAAGTGACAGTAGATATGGGTCAACCCCATTTGCTCGCAGCAGAAATTCCAACCACCTTGGCCACAGCAGACCAAAAAGTGATTGCCCAACCCCTAGAAGTGGCTGGACAAACTTGGGATGTGACTTGTGTCAGCATGGGCAATCCGCACTGCATCACGTTTGTTGAAGATGTAGCTGCGATCGCCCTGGAAACCATTGGCCCTAAATTCGAGCATCACGCCGTCTTTCCCCAACGTACCAACACTGAATTCATTGAAGTGGTGCGCCGCGACTACTTAAAGATGCGAGTCTGGGAGCGCGGTGCGGGTATCACATTAGCTTGCGGGACAGGTGCTTGTGCAGTGCTGGTCGCGGGAGTGCTGAACGGCATCTGCGATCGCCGCGCCACGATTGAGCTTCCTGGTGGTCCGCTCGAAATCGAATGGTCAGAGCTAGACCAACGGGTTTATATGACGGGGCCTGCTGAAATGGTGTTTGCAGGCCAATCTTCAATTTAGTGGTTCGATTGCTGCCTTTAACCCTTGGCTATTGAGGGTTTGCATCATTTTGTCTGCATTGTCGCGGTTGCTGTAGGAGCCAACCTGCATCACCATGCGCCCATTCCATAAAGTGCGAAAAGCGCTGGGAGCGATCGCGGCAACTTCCGCTTGCTCCCCCTCACTGTCAACCTCTACTACCACGCGATAGCGCGACCCCAAAGCCACACCTTGGTTCGGGAAAGGTAGGCTATTGGTGACATCTAGGGGATTACTCGCCACCAATACACTAGGCAAATCTCCGCCTCCCCGCCCCACCGGAATGTCTGGTCCCGGTACTGGTAAGACATCACCGCTGATAGAGGGAGAGCTAGGTTGAGGGATAGCCGCGATCGCTGGCGCTGAAGTAGGCACTGGAGGCATGGTCGGGATAACAGCGCTAGTCTCAGGCGCAGGCACCGGAATCTCAATGCTGGTAGAAGGAGCAGCAGTTACAATCGCGGGGGTGACAGGTTGAACAACCACAGGCTTGGGTGGCAAAACGGGTAACTGGAGGCTACGACTAGGCCGAGCCGCTACTCGGACTGGGCTGGTACGAGTTGTCTCTGGCGGTGGCACTGGAATCGTGATCGCGGTGGTCCCAGATTTGGGGATGGGGGGCAACGTGATTGGCTGAGCAGCTTGGCGAGATTTGGAGTTGGATGGATTGGAGCGAGGCGCTGTGCTAATGGGTGGTGGCACAGGTCGCCGATTTCGGAAGGAGTAGGCAGCGATCGGTTGAGGGCGCAAAGGGGGAGAGGGCTGGGCTACTACCTTGGCGGCTGGCTTTTCTGTCTTCTTGCTAGTCGGCTTTAACTCGGTCGGGACTGGAAAAGCGGCGGCAGTCATACTGGGAACCGCTGGGGCTTTAGGTGAAGCAGTTGCGATCGCCGGGGCTGTTGGTTTAGATGGCGCAGTAGCGATCGCGGGAGCTGCTTCAGGTGGTGGTACCTCAATCGCGATCGCACTGCTAATAGGAGGGCTGGTGACAGATGGCTGAGATGCCTGAGATGGCTGTACCACTGGACTGATGGCTTTTGGACGCGGCACCTCAACCGGAGTTGCGACTGGCTGAGTTGCGGGTTCGGGGGTTGGTACCTCGATCGCGATCGCAACGGGTTCAGTGGTGACAGGTTTAGTTGTGGTGATAGTGGGGCGCGGGTTGGCCACTACCACTGTCGCAGGGGTAGCCAAAGAAGTTGAAACCGTTGATTTGGTAGCGTTAGCTGTAGGAGGTGGCGGCTCGGACACAGTTGCAACCGTTGGTTTTGGAACTGTGGGTGGTACTTTGGCCGCAACCTCAACTACAGGTAATTTGGGGGGAGCTGAAGCTGCCACTGGGGTAGGAACGGTGGTTGGTTTAACAGAAACGGTTGGCTCCGCTGGAGGGGCAGCTTTGGGTAAGATCTTTAACGCAGGAAAGTCAGCTTTGACAGTGGGTAAAGCTGGCGTTGTTGGAGCAGTTGCGATCGCCTGAGTCGTGATAGCTGGCTTGAAAGGCTCGACCCGCACTTCCAACGGAGCGATGGTCGCAGTTTTGTCAGAATTGGTGACTGGTCGGGCAGCGATGCTAGCAGGCGAGGAGGTGGGGGCAACACTAACCGAAGGAGTTGTGCTTGCCGTGCTTGCTAAAGCTGTGCCAGATAAATCAATGCGTCCGCTAGTCCGATCGCTACTCAGTTCATTACCGAAAGCAGAAACTGCTTGACTCGAAGCACTACTGTTAATGTCAAACCGACCATTGTTGCTGAAAATATTAGCGCCAGGATCAGCTACACTGCCCAGATCAGGCCGAGCTTGGGCGATCGCCACCACGCCATCCCGCAGGTTTTGTTCAATCAGGTTGCCCCGGATAATCGGCTGGGCGTTAGCTTGAACCACGATGCCGTCTTGGTTCTGCACAATCCGGTTGCCAATGATGGTTGGCGCGGCATCCTGAGCGACGTTGATGCCAAAACCAGTTTTGATGAATAAATTCTCGCGTACTTCTGGTCGAGAGTTGCCGTAGATCGTGATGCCATTGGCTCCATTGGCATAGAAGTAGTTGCCTCGCACCACAGGCGCACTACTTCCAACCACGGAGATGCCATCGTGAGTGTTGCCTGTAAATGTGTTTTCTAGAATCACAGGGCTGGCTGATTCAATCCAAAGACCATAGCCTCGCGGATTGGGGTTTGTAACCGTAACGCCTGCTAAACCTGCCTGGTGAACTCCGAGAATCGTAATGTTCTGGCTGGCAAAGGTGGGGCTGAGGTACGGAGCACCACCCTGAATCAAAATATCTTTGCCGCGAGTGCGAGTATCCCCTTGAATCGTTACACCAGGTTTCAGCTTGAGCGGAAAAACCTCGCCAGTCTGGGCGCTGTAGGTACCCGGAATCAACACAATCACCGTGTTGGGTTGAGCTGCTTTGAGGGCTTGCGTAATAGTTTTGAAGGGAGCCCGTTCACCGCCATCGCCCACTGCGTCATCGCCTGCGACTGGATTGACGTAGAGCAAGTTTAAGCTAGACATGGCCCTGGCTCTAGCTGGCACCTGGGCTAGCTGCATTGACCCATCAGATCCATCAAATTGAGCGATCGCCGGCTCCGTAGACCAACCTGCCCAAGCAGCAATGGTTAGACCTACGCCCATCAAGCTGTGGGAAAACAAACGGTTACTTGCATACCAGCCAACATGACCGCTGGGGGGCTGGATCAAGGATTGATAGTTGTCGGGGGTCATACTCACAAATCTCCTCTTGACCGCACTGGGTGAAAGGCAGTAGTTGAATTTAGCGATCGCTGGCGCTCCACACAGCCCACCAATCAGCGACACAAAACAAGCGATAAAAACGGGAGCTATCTTACCCTAGATACCCGCTAAAAATAACCGCCTCTTGCCCCATCTGCAAAGTTTGACTGAGAAACTTAAGAATAGTTAAACTAAACAACCGACAAATGGCAAGATTTTATTGCCCCTACCCCCGCATGTGCTTTGCAATGGGTTTTAGTTCCAGCAAACACCCGACTTCTCCGGGCGAGAAATTTTTATCTAGGAAGGGGGAATCTGGCGCTAGGATGAAACATGAATGGGAATGGGGTTGTTCTAATGGGCGATAGACCTACCGGGAGTAAACTCGTGCAGCCCGCACTCTACCGCATTCTAGATGCCAATCTGGATCGGGCTCGTGAAGGCTTGAGGATCGTCGAAGAATGGTGTCGATTTGGCCTCAACAGCGCACCGCTGACTGACGAGTGCAAGCAAATGCGGCAGGAATTGGCGCGTTGGCATGATCCAGAACTGCGAGCGGCTCGCGATACACCAGGCGATCCAGGCACAGAACTCACTCACCCGCAAGAAGAGCAGCGCTCTAGCATTGAGCAAGTTTTGCAGGTTAACTTGTGCCGTGTTGAAGAAGCCCTTCGGGTGCTGGAAGAATACGGCAAGATTTACACCCCAGAAATGGGCATGGCCTGTAAGCAAATGCGCTATCGCGTCTATACCCTAGAAAGTAATCTGCTGGTACCTCAACGGCAGCAACTCCTAGAGCGATCGCACCTCTACCTCGTCACTTCTCCCGCCGAGAATCTATTTGCCACGGTGGAAGCAGCCCTCCAAGGCGGCTTGTCTCTGGTGCAGTACCGCGACAAAACCGCAGACGACAATGTGCGCTTCAGTAATGCCAAAAAACTGCGACAAATTTGCCAAGATTACAACGCTCTATTCATCGTTAATGACCGAGTAGACTTAGCGCTGGCTGTGGATGCCGATGGTGTGCATTTAGGTCAACAAGATATGGCGATCGCCACGGCGCGACAACTGTTAGGCCCGCATCGGTTGATTGGTCGCTCTACCACCAACCCAAACGAAATGCGGCAGGCAATTCAAGAAGGGGCTGACTATATTGGCGTGGGGCCAGTTTATGAAACGCCAACCAAAGCAGGTAAAGCCGCCGCAGGTCTGGAGTATGTCCGCTATGCCAAAGAACATGCCACAGTGCCTTGGTTTGTAATTGGTGGCGTTGACACGAATAATATTCATGATGTTCTAGCCGCTGGCGCAGAGCGGGTCGCAGTGGTGCGAGCCATTATGCAAGCCGATCAGCCTACCTTAATTACGCAATATTTCATCTCTCAGCTCCACCGAATTCAAACGATTCGCGCCTACGAAGAACGCATTGCCAAGCCTCATGTCTGATCCGTCTGGTCTGTCCAATTTGTCTGATGCCATTACGGTGCAAGTGAACGGTGAACCCCAAACTTGTTCCCGCTCTATCCTTCTACCAAATTTGTTAGAACAACTCGGACTCAACCCACGTTTGATTGCCGTTGAGTATAACGGTGAGATTCTGCATCGGCAGTTTTGGGCAGATACCCAAGTCCAAGAAGGCGATCGCCTGGAGATTGTCACCATTGTGGGCGGCGGTTAGCGATCGCTGTTCTAACTAGGCGCGATACCTAGGCAGCTTGAGTACGGATAACTCCCTCCAGACTGATGACCTACCCCCGGAGTAAGACAGTACAGTATAGGTGTGCCCTAGGTTTACGGCTCTTGACAAAGGGTGAGCCGCCTCAAGCCGAGTTCTAAAACTTGCAGGCAGGTGGTTGTCCACCAGTATCATGAACTGGTTAAAAACATTCCGAATTGAAATTTTGAATTGAAGTTTGGAATTAGCCGGAGCCGATTGTTTTTTCGTCAGCTTGGATAGGCACGCCTTATGCGTAATAAACTTTTTTCTGTAATCAAACCCTTTTTAAAGTCCGTGCTTCTGGTTGGCCTAGTGCTGACTCTGGCACTGAGTAATGCCGATGGTGCGTTGGCAGCTCGTAGTGGTGGACGCATTGGCGGTGGTTCATTCAGAGCCCCCAGTCGTGGCCCCACTTACTCTGCTCCCCGTAGCTATACGCCTGGCCCTGGTGGTTATGGCGGTGGATATGGATACGGTGGTGGCGGTGGATTTTCTCCTCTCTTCTTTATTCCGTTCCTAGGTGGTACGGGTGGCTTAAGTGGCCTGTTTGGTATCTTGATCTTCTTTGCGATCGCCAACTTCCTCGTCAGCACATTCCGCCGAGTCGGTGCGGGCGCAGATGGCGAAAGCCTAGACTATGATGCTTCCTCCAGCAACCCTGCTGTGTCAGTCGCGAAGCTGCAAGTAGGTCTGTTGGCCGAAGCTCGAACTCTGCAAGCTGACCTGAACCGCATTGCTGAAGCTGCGGATACTAGCTCTTCGGAAGGGTTGGTTCAAGTCCTGCAAGAAGCCTCTCTTGCCTTGCTGCGTCACCCAGAGTACTGGATCTACGCTGGGTCCGAAAGTCAGCAAACTCGTCTAAGCGCGGCTGAAGCTCAGTTTAATCGCTTAGCTTTAGCAGAGCGCAGTAAGTTTGGCGAGGAAACTCTGACCAACTTCAACACTCGTCGGCAACTGAAGTCAGCCAATGACACATCTGCCCTGACTGTTGCTGAACCCGGTGGTGCATTGACTAACACCAGTCAAGCTCCCAGTGAATACATTGTGGTGACCATCCTGGTCGGGACGCAAGGTAAATGGCAGTTCCCAGCCATCAACAACACCGAAGATTTGCGACGGGCACTTAGCCAGATTGGTGCTATCCCTAGCGAACAATTGCTAGCAGTGGAGATTCTATGGACTCCTCAAGCTGAGGATGACACTCTGACCACAGACGACATGATAGCGGAGTATCCCAACCTCAAACTCGTCTAGTCACAATTCTACTTTCGCTCAAACCCTTCTCCCCCACGCTGGTTATTCACTGGGGGAGTTGCCGTTTAAATTGAATTTTAGATTGGAAGGGACGGCGGTTAGAGTGGAGAAGCGATCGCTCCTCACATTCCATCCCCAGCATGCGAATGCAATATTCAGTTCATTCGCCCACTCAATTTATCCAGACTTACGCTGACCAATTGCTGCCCGATTGGTCGCAGCCGATTTTGTCGATTTTGGTCGTGCTACAACAATGCTCTAGCTTGATGCTGAGCCGAACTCTGGCAACAGAAACCCAAAAGCGCCAGGGACGTGAACAGTTTTTGCAGTTTGGGCATCAAGTTGCGCTGGAACTTGAATCCTTGGGGCATTTGGCAGATCTTTTTGATCCAGCAACAGGTTGGCCCCTGCGATCGCCTCCCGGTCGGCTGCACTTGGATGATGTTGCGGTGGTGCGGGCAGCATTGCAATATCCCACAATGGCTCAAGGCGACTGTACTTTAGTCATTCATCCGGATTGGGAGAGTGCTGTCTATCCCTCTGTGCTCGTCTCATCTGCACCTCTCAGCTTGCTAGAAACAGTAGCTGCCCAGGTGAGCGATCGCTATCTACTGGATCTGCATCATTAGATTGAAGACCACGAACGAGACGGTTAAGAAACTAGACCGGAGATAGCCGCTTCAAGCGGAAAGTCAGCCTGTGGGGTTTTATGGCTGGCATACCACCACTCTTGCTCTACAGGGGATAGTTTGACGGAGTAGAGCGTGATTTCAATTGTTTTTCCAGAGCAACCTTGACCTAAAATCTCAACTGCATAGGAAGGGTGAGTTTTGGTGGCTAAATCAGGCACGTAGCGTTTGCCAATCCTGCGCCAGCTCGGTTCTTTGCCCCGCCATTCCAGCCGACAACAAGGCCAAGGTAATTGCTCGCGGTCAAACAAACGACAGCAAGGACCCACAATCCGGTAGCAGAAGTGACCACCGGGACTATAAAGAATTTCGCCAGATTGCAAGAGATCAGACACAGTGTGATTGTCTCATAGTTCGCACTGAGACTGAAGCAGGGAGAGCGATCGCCGTTTTGGTGCAGCCTACCCAATTGCATATTCAGCCATCCTCAACTCAGTCACGAGGACGAGGCAGTAGCCCTGTTTGCATTCTCTCTCCTGATACAAGCGATCGCCTGGCACCTTTGAGACGATCAAAGGTATGAACAACACTGAACGTCTCCTCACACTTAATCGTATCCGTAAGCTCAGCCGCTTGATGGACACCGCCATTCGAATTCCGGGTATCGGTTTCCGAATTGGTCTAGACCCGATTATGGGGCTAATTCCAGGGGCAGGAGATCTTGTAAGCACTGCCTTCTCGGCTTACATCATTTTTCTGGCAGCTCGATTTAGTTTGCCTTCTCCTGTGTTGTACCGCATGGTTTTCAACATCGGCTTGGAGGCAGTAGTGGGTTCTATACCGCTGATTGGTGATTTGTTCGATGCTTTTTATAAATCGAACATCCGAAATCTGGCTCTGCTAGAACAACACCTACAAGTGGTAGATCCAGAACTAGAGGAAGTGGCAACAGTCACGCCCCTACCTCGCTAGAGGTCTAAGCTTGGCCGCTTTGTGCCCTACCTGTACCTGGAGTTGTAAAGAGGTGACTCTACAGAAGATAGAAACCGTTTTCTAAATAATTTGTTATCTTTGTTTACATAGGTTTACAAAATTTACTTCAAAGCTTTTTTCTCACTGTTACTCTCTCTTGGTTTTACTTGGCAAGGAGCCCGTTATGAATTCCCCCGCCCAATTATCTTTAGAACAAGAATTCAGTCTTAGAAGTTTCGCAGATCAAGTCCAACTCATGTCCCGTGAACAAGCTCAGGAGTTTCTAGTCAGCTTGTATGAGCAAATGATGCTGCGAGAAAAGATGTACCAAGAATTTCTGAAGCATGAGTGGGGCTTAGACACTCCAGAGAACTGGGTTTAATCTCCCAAATGGCTAAGAGCGCTGATGCACTATGACACTCTGCAAAGTCAGCGCTCTTGCTAGCAGTTTGATACAGCGGCTTTTGATGATCGGTTTGCGGTACGGCAGCGAACCTGATTGAATCGGATCGCTGTTTAGCGATCGCCCGAATTTTTGATTGGATATTATGCAAAATTTAGATATTAGATTAAAGGAATCATCTTCGATTTCTATAGCTTCTTATGCAGGAATTTTAATCGCTGCTACTATTACTAGCCTATGGTTAGGAAGCTTAATATGGTGTTTCACGATTGATATTTCTAGTTTACAAATTTTTGGTTTAATTCCAGTTATTCTAATTAGAACTTTTTTGCATACTGGGCTGTTCATTACAGCTCATGACGCAATGCACGGAACTATTTCCAAAAACCGCAAAATTAACGAGGGTATTGGCACCGTAGTTTCTGCCCTTTATGCCCTCCTGCCCTATCAAGATCTTTTAGCTAACCATCGTTTACATCATCGCGCTCCAGCCACCAACCGCGATCCAGACTTTTACGATCAGGAGCCTCAAAGCATTGCGGCTTGGTACTTTCACTTTATGAAAAGCTACCTGTCAGGCAAGCAAAGTTGGATTTTGCTAATTGGCATGAGCATTGTTTTTTACAGTTTGCTGTTTGGGTTTCAAGTTCCCCTAGCTAATGTGTTGTTATTTTGGTTGTTGCCACTTCTTTTAAGCTCCTGGCAACTCTTTTACTTTGGGATTTATCTACCCCACCGTGAGCCTTCAGCAGGATACACTAATCGCCATCGGGCAACTAGCATCAATTGTTCAAGTGTTTGGTCATTTCTTAGCTGCTATCACTTTGGCTATCACTGGGAACATCACGAGCATCCAGATGTCCCTTGGTATGGTTTGGCCGCAGTCCGAAAAAGCTTAGATTAAGCGGGTCAAAGTGAGGTAATGCTGATAACAGTCGTTACGAACGCAAAAGAGGGGACAAACTTTTCCCGTTGTCCCCTCTTTTACTAGCTAATTACAATTCCAGACTTGTTTTTAGCAGAACTAAGCAAATAGGAACTGGCCTCCATCGTTTGAAAGCAGATTTATATTAACGTCGGCTGCTGCAAAGCCTGCTGTTTCTGCTAACGTCACTAGTAAAGCACCTTTGCCGAAACCTGCGTTGTTGCTGATGCCATCACTGAGCCGTAGTTGTGTTCCGTTGCCAGATTTGACGACATCAACCGCAGCAATGCCGCTAAAGAAGATGACGTCTCCGCCTGCCCCTCTCCGGAACTGCTTCACTGTATCGCTGCCATCACCATTGGTATAAAAAATGGTGTTAGAGAAGCCATCATTGGTTAGGGCGATCGCGTCATTCCCAGCACCACCAATGAGAGTATCGCTGCCAGCCCCATCATTCAGCGTGTCAGTGCCAGCGCCACCGGAGATGTAGTCGTTGCCAAAGCCATCACTGAGGGTATCGTTGCCATCGCCGCCATACAAGGAGTCGCTACTGATAGTGCCAGTGATATTGAGACGCTCGATGTTGCTAAAGCTGATGGAGTTGTAGCCATTGGCGCTGTAGCCAGAGTAATAGCCACCACCATTGGAGTAGTTGTAGCCATACATGTAGCTGAGAGAGGAGTAATCGATGTGGAGCAGATCATCGCCTGCTCCACCATCCACAGTGTCTGCTCCTAAGCCCGCATTAATGTTGTCGTTGCCACTACCTGTGTTAATCGTATTGTTGCGGTAACGACTGTAGTTGATAGTGTCATTACCACCACCTGTAGTGAGCCCATCGAAAAACTCGATATTGGTGATAACAGTGCCATTGGCTAGCTTAAGTTCCTTACTGATGCTGCCAGTATCTCCAAAAGTGAGATTCTTAGTGGCAGTTGAGAAGTCAGCATCGTTCAAAGCATCTTCACCAGCACCACCATCAATCTTGTCAGCGCCGCCACCCCCACTAATCACATCGTTACCAGCCCCACCATTGAGGACATCACTGCCACTACCACCCCTAAAAATGTCATTATTGGCAGTTCCAGTGACGTTCAAGTGCTCGATGTTGCTGAAGTTGATGCTGCTGTAGCTATCGGTTCCATACCCCAAAAAGTAGCCAGCGCTAGGGCTGTAGTAGTCAAAACCTCCAGACATGGAGTTGAGGGCGGAGTAGTCAATGACTAAGGTGTCTTCCCCTTCGCCGCCATCGACATAGTCGTATCCTAAGCCAGAGTTGATTTTGTCGTTACCAGCCCCTGTGTTGATGGTGTTGTTACGTTGACGGCTGAAGTTGATGGTGTCGTTGCCGCTGCCTGTAGTCAAGCCATCAATGAACTCGACATTGGTAGCCACTGTTCCGTTGGCTAAAGTGATATTGCCTGCGATCGCAGTTGCATCACTAAAGCTGAGTCCAGTGGTATTCGCAGAGAAATCTGCATCTCCTAATCCATCTTCACCTGCGCCACCATCAATGAGGTCTGCACCGCCGCCGCCACTAATCACATCATTACCAGCCCCGCCGTTGAGAACATCGCTGCCACTACCACCACCAAAAATGTCATTGTTGGCAGTACCGGATACACGGAGATGCTCGATATTGCTAAAGCTGATGTTGCTAGATCCATTAGCCCCATAGCCATAGTAGTAGCCACTGCCACTGCCATAGACGGAGGGGTAGCCGCCATACATATAGTCGAGGGAGGAGTAGTCAAGGACGAGTGTGTCCTCTCCTTCACCCCCATCCACGTAGTCTTGCCCCAGACCAGAGTTAATGGTGTCGTTGCCGTCACCTGTGTTGACGGTGTTGTTACGCTGACGGCTGAAGCTGATGGTGTCGTTGCCACTACCTGTAGTCAGCCCATCTAAAAACTCAACGTTCTTAACGGTAGTGCCGTTTGTGAAAGTGAAATCGGAACTGATGGGGTTGACATCATTGAAGGTGAGGTTAGTTGTGTTGGTGGAGAAATCTGCGTCCTTTAGAGCATCCTCGCCAGCACCGCCATCAATTGTATCGATGCCTCCATCGCTAAAAATCAAGTCGTCACCAGCCCCACCATTGAGTACATCGTCACCGTAGCTACCAAAAATCGAGTCATTATTGGCAGTTCCTGTGATGTTGAAACGTTCAATGTTGCTAAAGCTGATGTTGCTGTAGCCATTGCCACCGTAGCTATAGCCATAGTAGTAGCCACTGCCATTGCCATAGACGGAGGGGTAGCTATACATATAGTCGAGGGCGGAGTAGTCAATGACTAAGGTGTCTTTCCCTTCGCCACCATCGACATAGTCGTATCCTAAGCCAGGGTTAACTGTGTCATTACCGCCATAACCGTAAATAGTGTCGTCGCCGTTAGTACCTAATAGTGTGTCATCGCTGGGTGTGCCATTGATGCTGCCCAATCCCCCAGTAGAGCCACTACCAACTGAAATGGTGACACTTGCTTGGCTGGTGCCTCCGTTGCCATCGCTAATGATATAGCTAAAGCTGTCAGCACCAGTAAAGCCAGAATTGGGGGTGTAGAGAAAGTCTCCACTAGCATTTTGAGTCAGCGTGCCGTGAGCAGCGTCAGTGAAGTTAATAATGGTGAGAACATTACCCTCAGCATCAAAATCATTGGCAAGAACCGAGAGACTGATGGCTGTGTTCTCGTTAGTTGTGAAAGTGTCATCACTGGCGATTGGTGCGTCATCGATAGGGCTAACGGTGATCGCCACCGTAGCGCTCTCAGTACCTGTACCCGAATCGACTACGTAGGTATAGCTGTCACTGCCATTGAAGTTAGCGTTTGGGGTGTAGGTGAAGGTTCCATCTCCATTACTTGAAACCGAGCCGTTGGTGGCTTGGCTAAAGTTAACAATAGTGAGCAAGCTACCATCGGTACTGCTGTCATTGCCAAGTACATTAATTGATACGACTGTATCTTCGTTGACGGTGACTGCGTCGTTATTGATAGGCATGGGATCGTTCTTGCTCTCGTAAAGGTCTGACATGAGTAACTACATTTCCTAGATAGAAAATTTCGTATTTAGTGCCTCAGTAATATCCGTACTAAACCAGTAAATTTGCGACCAGTGCAAAATGATGAGAAAAGCCGATCGCGAGATTTTGAGGAAGCCTATGCTGCCAACTACCACATCAGATTTGTTAGCCTTCTCTAGCCGTTTTCTGGAGCAAGAAGCAGGCGATCGCCTGCAAATCCTGAAACAGTTGGGGTTGGCTCGCTACGCCGACTTCATGTTGCTGATGCCCAACACTAATGCCAATGTTGCTTGTGTAATGCGCTTTTTTGCTGACCCTAGCCGAGTTAAGTTTCCTGATTTGCGTGGTGTGGAGCTAGCAGGTTTGACATTAGATGGAGCGAATTTGATTCGAGCGAATCTAACAGGAGCGAAACTGAACGGTAGTAGCCTGGTGAAAGCTGACTTGATTTACGCTCAGTTGCAAGATGCTGATTTAAGAAATGCGGACCTGCGAGGGGCGACCCTCAACAAAACCAGTTGGGCTGGAGCTTGGGTGGAAGGTTGCCGCCTGGGTGTAGGAGTCGGTTTAACGGATAACCAGCGGCAAGATTTACAAGAGCGAGGCGCTTTGTTGGAGTTTTGGTTGAAGTAACTGAGGCGTGGTAGAAACCTGGTTAGAACTGATTAGGGTTTGCTGTGCTATCCAACCGACTCACTCAACAAATTGCCTTTATTGTCGAAATTGACAAACTAAAGCAAATTTTGCGGCAGACGTTGCTCACCAACGCTTCGCGGCAGGAAAATAGCGCAGAACATTCCTGGCATATTGCCTTGATGGCGATCGTGCTGGCTGAGTACGCGCCCGCAGGCGTGAATCTATTACACGCTGTCAAATTGCTGTTGCTGCACGATTTAGTCGAGATTGATGCAGGTGATACGTTTTGCTACGACTTCAACGGTAACCAAAGCAAAGCGGAGCGGGAACTGGCGGCTGCCGATCGCCTGTTTGGACTGTTGCCTCCAGACCAAGGAACTGAGTTGCGATCGCTCTGGGAAGAATTTGAAGCACAAGTGACTCCAGAAGCTAAGTTTGCGGCTGCCCTCGATCGCCTCCAACCGATTCTAAACAATCAGCAAACTGGGGGAGCTTCTTGGAAAAAGCATGGCATTAGAGCAGATCAAGTGTTGTGGCGGATGCAGCCTGTTTATGAAGGAGCACCGGAGTTGTGGCCCTTAGTAGAGCAAATTGTGGCGGATTGTGTGGCGGCAGGTTATCTACAACAAGCTCCACAAGCTGAGTCTGTTAGCACTTAATTAGAACTAGAAAATCAATGCCTTTTATCTATTCTCGAACCATTCGCTTTCAAGACACTGATGCGGCGGGTGTAGTCTACTTTGCCAATGTGTTGGCGATGTGTCATGAAGCCTATGAAGCTTCTTTGGTAGCCTCAGGAATTAATTTGAAAGAGTTTTTCAGTAATCCTGCGATCGCCATTCCCATCACCCATGCAGAAGTTGATTTTTTTCGACCCATGTTTTGCGGTGATCAAGAATTGATTCATCTGACACCAACATTAATTTCAGAGCAAGAATTCAGAATTGATTACCAAATTTTTGCGGAAGGCTCCAGCGATCGCCCGTTAAGCCGAGCGCATACTCGTCATGTTTGTATTAATCCAACAATTAGAAAGCGGGAAGATCTACCAGAAATGATGCAGGAATGGCTCAAGCAGTGGAGCGATTCTGAAGCCAATTGAGGGCGATCGCTTGGGCTTGCTCGTAGTTGATTTTGCCTTGGAGATTTCGCGGTAAATGCTCGATTGAAATCCAATATTTAGGCTGTTTAAATTTGCTTAATCGTGCTTGCAAATGATCGCTTAAATTAATTGAAGTAGTTTGATAGGCAGGGACGTAAAGGGCTGTTACAACTTGCCCCCAGTGAGCATCTGGAAGGCCAATTACACAAACATCAGTCACTAAGTTGGTCGCTCGAATCGCTGCTTCCACTTCGGCGGGAAAAACATTCTCGCCCCCCGTAATAATCTTGTGGCTGCTGCGACCGATGATGTGCAAATAACCTTGCTGGTCGAGATAGCCCAAGTCATCGGGTTGAAACTGAGGTTGCTCAAACAGTTGCGGATAATAGCCCAGCGTCAATGACTCAGCTTGAATCCTGACGTGGCCGACCTGACCGGGTAGCAGCAATTCTCCAGACTCCCTGTGGATACTGACGTTGCCGTGGGGTAAAACTCGACCACTATTTTGATGACCTGCCAAAAAATCTTCTGGGTGGAGGGTGGCGATTTGGGAGGCGGTTTCGGTCATGCCGTAAGTGGGGGCTAGACGAATGCGATCGCGTCTCGCAGTTTCTAGCAGATCATTCCAAGCGGGCGCTCCACCAAGGAGAACCGTGTGAAACTGGGCCAACCAATGGCTTGATTCTTGCCTTTCTAGCAAACGCTGTAACTGAGTTGGCACCAGAGAAATGAAAAATTGAGTTAGGTCAATCGAGCTATAATCTCCTGCCTCTAATTGTTTGAAGGGCTGCACTACCAATTTCCCATCTGACACAAAAGAGCGTAGAAATTGCATCAAACCGCTGACGTGGTAAATCGGCAAGACACAGTAAGAATTAATTTTCTGCACCTCAAAATATTGCTGGCAACCCCGCACTGAAGCCAGCAGCGTTGACCAAGTGTGGATAGCAAAGCGAATTCGCCCAGATGACCCCCCTGTCGGAATCATGATCCAACCCGAGTGGTTTGAACCTGGCTCCCCTAGCCCCCCACACTTGGGGGGAACTTGAGCAAAGTCCTCTAATACTGAGGGGGCCAAAGTATTTGAGGGAAGAGCTAAAGAGTCACGATCGCCCCAAATTAAATCCGGTGTCACTAAATCTAATACTTGCTGCCATTCCGCCTGGACCCAATTGGGGTTGCACAAAAACACAGGGCATTGAACAGCACAAGCAGCGAGGAATCCTGCCAGAAATCGCTCTGACGATCGCTCGGCTAAAAAGATTTTAGGAGTGGTTTCTTGGCGGATGAGTTGAGTGAGTTCTTGGAATAAATGCTGAGCCAGATCAGGGAGTTTGACTTGGTCAACACCAATTAACCAGTCAGTTTGCGATCGCATCTGTAAATGCTGCAAAAGCAGGCCAGAAGCTAGGGGCTGTTCCATAACTGCTCAAAATCTGAAAGTTGGTCCCAACCATCGCTGAACCAGTGCGTCACACCAAAGCCAGCGGCGCGATCGCGTGAAGTGAGTTCTGCTGCCAAGCTTAAACCTACATCTCGACCAATAGCTGTCTCAAAAACTGAGGAAAAAACTGCATCAATTTGGTGCGTTTGACAAAATTGTCGCAACTGGGAGGGAAACCCCGCGATCGCAGGTTTAATCACGAAAATGCCTCGCCAACCTTTCGCATAGCAAGTTTTGAGTTGAGCCAGAGTGGCAACTGATTCATCCAAGGCTAGGGGAGTAGAGTACTGTTGGCTCAGTTCCAACATGGTCTGAAACTGGCTGACGGACAGCGGTTGCTCTAAAAATTCAATGCCTAACTGGTCACAAACTTGTAAGTAAGCGATCGCCGTCTCTAGGGTCAAACCTGCATTGGCATCCAGTCGTAAACGAGCCTGGGGTGGAAGAGATTGGCACAATGTCTGCAAAATTTCCAGTTCCTCTTGCACGGCTGCGACTCCCACTTTCCACTTAAAAGTGTAGAAACCCTGCTGCCAAAGCGATCGCCAAGCCTCTACTGCGTCCGGGCCAGTGGGAAGCAAAGCACTGTAGGGAATTTCGGATTTTGGATTTCGGATTTTGGCTGCGACGTTGTTTAAGTTTAAGGCTAACCAAGCAGATTCAAGGCCAAACTGACAAGCTGGCAAGGTGGATGGAATGGCTGAGACGTGTCCAGCAGTAATTTCAGAAGGAAGTTGCTGGCAGAAAGCTAATGCTTGCTCGAAGGTTTCGGAACCAAACCAAGCCAAAGGTGAAATCTCCCCAAAACCAACCTGGCCCGTCTCGTCAGTTAGGCGCAGCAGAATTCCGGTTCTAACATTCCATAACCCGTGGCTAGTTTTCAAAGGCTGGCGAAATAGGCGCTGATAGGCTCGGAACTCAAATTGGTAGGGATGGATTTGGGTGGCAAGCATCCTTCAGAGTACAAATCCCAATCCCAACAATAATCCGCTCCAAAAATGGAGAGCCACAGCGATAAATTTGCAGTTGCTTACCTTGTCTGCTTGGTTGTGATAAGCCTGCACATGCCGACTCAGTTGAATGGCAAAAGGCAAGCTAGCAAAGATCAGCAATGTTCTAATTGGAAACAGACCTAAAAGGATAAATAGGAGCGTTAAGGCGTAGATAAAGCCGCAAAACCAAGGAATTAGTTGTGCTCCTCTAGCAGTACCGAGACGGACGATGGGCGATCGCTTACCCGCAGCCAAATCATCTTTTACTTGATGAAAATGGGAGCAAAATAAAATCAAGCTGGTAGTAACACCAATAATGGTCGAGGCAATCAAACTAGTACTCGACCAAGATTGAGTTTGGCTGTAATAGGCGGCAGAAACGGCTAAAGGCCCAAAGCAGACAAAGCAAATAATTTCTCCTACACCTTGATAACCCAACCGAAAGGGTGGGCCTTGATAGGTGTAGCCCAACGCGCAACCTAGCAACACAATGGCTAAAAGAGTGAAGTCTTGTTGCCACCAAGCGATCGCAGAACTACCTAAAATTCCTAAAGCTAAGAAAGCATTTCCGAGCCAGAAAATTAGAGATTTGTTGCCTGTAAGATTGACTAAAGAATGATGTTTATTGGCGTCAATTCCTGTTTCCGAATCGAACACATCATTGCTCAAATTCATCCAGGCGAGAATGAAGATTGAAGCCAATAAATAGGTGATAAATATTACAATGTTAATGACTTTGGTTTCAGCAAAGGCAACCGCCGTTCCCACCCAAACTGGCATAACAGCAACACTGTACATGGGAGGTTTGATTGCCGCGAACCACAGCTTATTGGCTGAGTTTGATGGCGCAACAGATTTAGTAGTCATTCCACAGAATTGGTATGTTGCCAGAAGCCCATTCAAACTGTAACCGCACCCCTGCGATCGCAATCTCTGCGTAGGATGTCTCCTCCAGTCAAAAAGGCTCCCGTAACATAGCCTACAGGAACCTCAGGCTTATTGGCTCGAAGACGGGGAAGTCGTTTCTTCGGCTTCCAAAATGTCGCTAATACTCTCGTCGTGCCATTTCATCAACGGAGTCGAGCTGATGCCATGTAATATCACAGAAATCACGACAGTTAGGTAAGTAATCCAACCGATCATTTCACCTGTTTCACCTTCCAAGCCCTTACCGTAAGCGTAAGCGAGGTAATACAAGGAACCAACGCCCCGGATACCAAACCAACCTAACAGCCAACGAGTGGTGGGACGAAAGCGTTCGCGGAAATTTCGTCTCGAACCTTTAGGCACTAGGCTGGTATATTTTTCCCCGATGGTGCTGATCCAAGCGCCAATAGGGCGTACGACAAAAATTAACGCTCCCGCCACTAAAAGGGCTTCGTCAATAAAGCGCAGAATTGGCTCGATGCGTAGCAGTGACCCTAGCAGCAAAATCACGCCAACTTCCGCCAGTTTCTCTAGCCGCTCAATGAAACTCAGTTGGGAACGCGGTTTCTCAGGATTGCGATAACTGCGTTGGGCTACCACTCCAGCGACAAAAACTGCCAGAAATCCGTAGCCATTAACCATTTCTGTGAGGGCGTAGGTCAAGAGAATGGTACTGATGGCTGTAAAGTCTTCAAAGAGTTCGTCTACCTTCCGGTAGTTCTGGATTTTCTGATCAACCCAAGCCACTGCTTTGGCAACCACAATTCCCATCACCAGTCCTGCTGCGATCGCCCACAGCAAGTCTATAGCCACCCAATTTTTGAACCAGCTCTCCCAGTTGCTGTCTTCAATCCAGTGGAGCCCAAAATAGACAAAAGGAAAGGCTAGCGCGTCATTTAAGCCACCTTCAGACGTTAAACCGAAGCGTAGCTCGTTACGGTCATCTCGGTCAGATAGTTGCACTTCTGAAGCGAGTACGGGGTCGGTCGGAGCTAGGATGGCACCCAAGAGAATGGCCTCGCCCCAGTTGAGCTTGAGAAACCAGTGACCCAACAGGGCGATCGCGGCAATAGAGATCGGCATCAGAAAGCCAATCAGCCGCGCTGTAGAACTCCAAGCCCACAGTTTGAGCGGACGATTCATCTTCAAGCCGCAGCTATACAGCGAGATCAGCACGACAAACTCAGTTGCTCGTTCTAAAAACTCAGCCTCAGGCCGCAGCTTAACTAAGTTGATGCCTCCAGGCCCCAGCAAAATACCAACAGCTAAGTAAATCAAGGCATAGGAGAGAGGCAAACGGTTGATCCAGCTCGAACCTAAAGTGATCAACAGCAGAAGTAAGCCAAGAACTAGAAAACTAAGAATGTAAGTATCCACAAACCAAGAGCTCATAAGACTTTGAGACGCCTTTTGAGTGTAGTGGTCTGACGTTCCGGCCCACTCACCCTAGAGTCAGTTCTTTGGGCAGTTTAGCTACCCTAGAAGGATGAATTAGGTTCACCTGTAAACTTTTCTGGCTGACCCTAGAACTCACGCCCTGATTAATGAGAACTTGAGAGAGGGCGGGGTATGGAGGCGGAATTGGTCTGCCGAGCGCTGCGGTGCTTAGATGGAAAGAAGAGGTTACGACCTCGGGCATACCACGCTTGCTGATCACGATTTAGGAACTCAATTTCAAAAAAATTGCTATCTTCGCTTTCATGCCAGTCACACCATACCGGACTAATCTATTTCAAGATCGTAAGGATCTCTATCAATTTCTTTTAGCTTGTCAACAAGTTTCAATTGAGAAAAAATGCACCCAAATCGCAAGTATTTCTCTGGAAATTGACCCAATAGATCCGCTAGCTGTACTGCATTGCTTAAGCAAGCCAAGTCAACTTAGTTTTTACTTTGAGAAACGAGGGCAAGACGAACGAGTTGGAGAGTCTAGCCGTCGAGCGATCGCCGCGATCGGTGCGGTTTCTAGCCTGAAGGTAGAAGGCTCTCAACGATTTGCTCAAGCTCAAGATTTCATTGAATCCTGTTTAATTAACACTATTAAAACAGGTGATTTGAGTTTGCCGCTCTCGGGGCCACATTTCTTCGGTGGCTTTACCTTTTTTGAAGAGACTCCAACTAAAGAGGCTTACTTTCCTAACTCAACTCTTTTTTTACCTCGCTGGCAAGTTGCCTGCCAGGCTAACCGCTATGTGTTAGTAGCTAATTTTGCTATTGATGCTAGTGCCAACTTGGAATCCTTGCTCGATCGGGCGTGGGGTGACTTCCAAAAAATTACTGCAATTAAATATCGAGTCCCCGAGGTCAACTTTCAGGGTCGAGGAATCTTTGATCAACGAGACATTACAGATACAAAATATTTCAAGCTAGCTGTCTTATCTGCTCTAGAAGCGATTGAGTCAAAACAGTTTAATAAAATAGTTTTGGCTCATGCAATTGATGTTATTTCACCGACTCTATTTCATGTGATTCACTCTTTGAGCAATCTGCGACGCTTTTATCCAGATTGTTATGTGTTTTGTTTAAGTAATGGCAAGGGACAAAACTTTGTTGGTGCTAGTCCTGAGCGTTTACTGAGTATTCAAGATCAAGAGCTGTTGACCGATGCCTTGGCAGGTTCTTTTCCCAGGGGTAAAACTGCCTTGGAAGATGCCAATCTAGCGAGAGGATTACTCAATAGTGAAAAGGAGATCCGGGAACACCAAGTGGTGATTGACTTTTTGACCCAATCTCTCTCTCGTTTGGGCTTAATGCCCAGGCGATCGCTTTCTCCGCATTTGTTACAGCTATCGAATATTCAGCATTTACGCACACCGATTCGAGCCACGGTGCCAGCAGATGTGTCGCTGCTCCAAATTTTGGCTGAACTGCATCCAACTCCGGCGGTGGCGGGGGCACCTAGGGATATTGCTTGCCAGCGAATCCGCAGCTATGAAGCGTTTGAGCGATCGCTCTATGCAGCTCCTTTGGGTTGGCTAGATCACAAGGGGAATGGGGAGTTTATAGTAGGAATCCGCTCGGCATTGGTGAATGGTTGCTCTGCAAGGCTTTATGCGGGGGCAGGGATTGTCGCGGGGTCTGATCCGGAGAAGGAGTTGACGGAGATTAAGCTGAAGTTGCAGGCGTTGTTGCAAGCGTTGGTTTAGTTCTAGGAATCAAGAGCTTGGGGGCACTCGCCCCCAAACCCCCGCTGAGGGACGGTTGCGTCCCCCAGACCCCCTCCAGACGAATCTAACTGTGAGTGCGTCGAGTCTTTTTTTTTCTCACTCCTCACTCCTCTCTCCCTACCCCTCACTTTCTGCCTCTTGGCTCCCAACTCCTCTCTCCTTCCCTTTCATCCTTCCTCTTCATCTTTCTGATTCCTCCCTCCTCCTTTCCCAACCCCTCACCCCTCACTCTTCACCCCTCTTTGTCATGTCCATTGATTTCCGCAATACAAATTCTGTTTGGGCTTCTATTCTGGCGGAAACTTTGGTTCGTTTAGGGTTAAGAATGGCGGTGGTTTGTCCGGGGTCTCGGTCTACGCCGTTGGCGATCGCGTTTGCTCAGCACCTTGAAGTTGAGGCGATTCCGGTGCTGGATGAGCGATCGGCGGCGTTCTTTGCTTTGGGCTTGGCGCGGCAGTCGGGGCTACCTGTAGTGTTGGTATGTACGTCGGGGACGGCGGGGGCGAATTTTTATCCAGCGGTAATTGAGGCGCGGCAAAGTCGGGTGCCGTTGTTGGTGTTAACCGCGGATCGGCCTCCAGAGTTGCGCGACTGCAATGCGGGGCAGGCAATCGATCAGCAAAAGTTGTTTGGGGATTTTCCCAACTGGTATGCGGAGTTGGCAACGCCTGTTTTGGAGATGGGGTTGCTCAGGTATCTACGCCAAACGATGATTTACGCTTGGGAGCGATCGCTTTGGCCTGTGGCGGGTCCGGTGCATCTCAATTTGCCGTTGCGTGACCCGTTGGCTCCGATTCCTGATCCGAGGGTGGAGGAGTGGCGATCGCAGCTTGACTTGGCTCAGTTTTTTGCAACGGTGCAGCCTTTGACGGAGGTTGATACGGCTGGGGTAAGCAATATTCAGTTGCCGTTGGCGACTTGGCAAGCTTGTGAGCGGGGGGTGATTATTGCGGGGCCTGCTCAGCCGCGATCGCCGTTGCAGTACTGCACAGCGGTGGCGCAACTGTCGGCGGCGTTGGGTTGGCCTGTGCTGGCGGAAGGGTTGTCACCACTGAGAAATTATGCAGACCTCAACCCTGATCTGATTTCTACCTATGATTTGTTGCTGCGAAATCGGCAGTTAGCAGAGCAATTGGCCCCGGAAATGGTGATTCGGATTGGGGAAATGCCGACTAGTAAGGAACTACGGCTCTGGCTGGAGCGGGTGCAGCCGCAGCAGTGGATTGTTGATCCGGGCGATCGCAATTTAGATCCGCTGCATGGCTACACCACTCATTTACGGCTGGCGATCGAGCAGTTGGTTCCGCTGTTGCCGCCTACGTCCCAGTCATCAAGTAGTTATTTCAAAGATTGGTGTAGTGCTGAAGGGAAGGTGCGGCAAAAGCTAGACCAAACGATGTCAGATACAGAAGCGTGGTTTGAGGGCAAAGTCGCTTGGTTGTTGTCTCAGCAGTTGCCCCCTGGTACACCTTTGTTTATTGCCAATAGCATGCCTGTCCGGGATGTGGAGTTTTTCTGGAAACCAGGCAATACGGCAATCAAACCTCACTTTAATCGGGGAGCGAATGGGATTGATGGCACATTGTCTACAGCTCTGGGTATGGTGCACGGCAATCAAAGTAGCGTCCTGTTGACGGGAGACTTGGCACTACTCCACGACACCAATGGATTTTTACTCAGAAACAAGCTGGTAGGACATTTGACCATTATTGTGATCAACAACAATGGCGGTGGCATTTTCGAGATGCTGCCAATCGCCCAATTTGAGCAGGTGTTTGAAGAATTCTTCGCAACACCGCAAGCAGTTGATTTCGTGCCACTCTGCCAAGCCTATGGAGTGGAGTATGAACTGATTCAAACCTGGCCCCAGCTAGTAGAGCGTTTGAACCCCCTCCCTCAAAACGGCATCCGAGTGCTGGAGGTGCGGACCGATCGCAAGGTAGACAGTGCTTGGCGGCGGGCTAACT
Source organism: Trichocoleus sp. FACHB-262 (assembly GCF_014696035.1). Lineage (NCBI taxonomy): Bacteria > Bacillati > Cyanobacteriota > Cyanophyceae > Leptolyngbyales > Trichocoleusaceae > Trichocoleus > Trichocoleus sp. FACHB-262. The sequence continues at coordinate 211,722 of NZ_JACJPK010000046.1, forward strand.
TAGCAAAATTTGCCGCTGATTGACAAAACTGAGCACCCCGGCTTTACTCTTGAAGGCGAACAACGGTTCTCAGGCATGGATCAATCACAAATCAGCGCTGAAACTCTAGAGCTTCTCTGCCGCATCACGGGCCAAGAGTTGCAGCAGGACGAATTAAATCCCCTGCTAGTGTTTCTGGCGGCTCTGGTCACGGTGCTCCTAGGCGTCATGCTAGTGGATCGGGCGATCGCGGATGCCGAGAAGCAAGAGTTGCAGCAGACACTCAGCTCGTTTCTGACGTTGGATGACCAAACCCATGAGCTGACACAACAACTGATCGCTGGGGTGCAGCGGCATCAGATTTATATCATTCCGAATGAGCTACTCAAGCTCACGATGCTACTTTCCAAGTCTGAAAAAGTGTTGCTAATCGGCTTGGGCTACAAGATGGCCGCAGCAGATGGTGAAGTAGACTTGCGAGAGAGTATGTATTTGCAGGCGATCGCCAGCCGTTTGTCACTGTCTACTTCTGAGGTGGCGGTTTTAGCAAATGGCTATTCGTTGGAACCTGACGACCTAGAAGCCTTAAACACTATTAAAGATTTGCTGGTTCCAGAACAATTTCAACTGCCGCTCCTAGTTGATATTGCCAAGCAATTTTCCACTAGCCTATCGGTATCTTCGCAGACCTGACTTGTCAGAGTCCGTTCGTGGAATTGCTCTAAAATGGCACCACTGAGCCTAGGCCATTTCTTCCGGGTAAGAGATGGCCTAATTGTTTACACTCACGCACAGACTATGCAAGTTGAATGGCAAGTTGCCAAAACCTACGAAGACATCCTTTACCACAAAGCGGATGGCATCGCCAAAATCACCATCAACCGCCCCCACAAGCGCAACGCCTTTCGCCCCAAAACGGTATTTGAGCTTTATGATGCCTTTGCCAATGCCCGTGAAGATAGCCGCATTGGGGTCGTTCTCTTCACCGGGGCGGGGCCGCATACGGATGGCAAATATGCCTTCTGTGCTGGAGGCGACCAAAGTGTGCGGGGTCAAGGCGGTTACGTAGATGATGAAGGGGTGCCTCGGCTCAACGTTCTTGACTTGCAGCGTCTGATCCGTTCCATGCCCAAAGTAGTCATTGCTTTAGTGGCGGGTTACGCGATCGGAGGCGGGCATGTTCTCCACATTCTTTGCGACCTAACGATCGCCGCAGACAATGCTGTTTTTGGCCAAACTGGCCCCAAGGTCGGCAGCTTTGACGGCGGATTTGGCGCTAGCTACTTAGCTCGGTTGGTGGGGCAAAAAAAAGCCCGCGAGATTTGGTACCTCTGCCGTCAATACAATGCGGCCCAGGCATTAGAAATGGGGTTAGTCAACTGCGTGGTGCCTGTGGAGCAGTTGGAAGCAGAGGGCATCCAATGGGCACAGGAGATTCTCGAAAAAAGTCCGATCGCGATTCGTTGCCTCAAAGCTGCCTTTAATGCCGACTGTGACGGCCAAGCGGGCTTACAAGAATTAGCTGGGAATGCCACCTTGCTCTACTACATGACGGAAGAAGGAGCAGAAGGTAAAGAGGCGTTCTTAGAAAAGCGTCAACCTAACTTCCGCCAGTACCCTTGGTTGCCTTGAGACGAGCCGTGGCCTAACCTCTAAAACTCAACCACCTAAAAAACCGCACTTCTGAAATAAGAGTGCGGTTTCAAATTTTTGTCTGTAATTGTAGCCATTTCACCAAAACTTCAATCTCAACTCAGCGAAATGAGGATGCATTTAGCTTCAAGCTCAAATCTAAAAACGAAATTACTTCAGTATTTTTACAGAGCCGATTTAGAGAAGAGAGGGGATTATTTGGCCAGCGATCGCACTGCTAAATCATCTTTTCTTTCTGAGAAATTAATTGGAGAACAATCCAATGAGATCACATCTCCTAGAATTAATGTACTTTCTGACCAATTCATAATCTCTTCAGACTTCTCCCAAGAGGGTGCAAACGGGGGGATCGCCAGGGAACAAGCTTTCCAACTGCCTCGAACAGGTACATTTAGCTGCTGACAAGAGCCGCCGCGTCGTCCTTCGGGAGTGTAATACCGACAGTGACGACATGCTGAAGTTTCGAGGTTTATGGTTCTCATAGAAGGATTTTTTAGGAGGTAACCTGTTGTCTTTAATTTTTAAGCTAAAGTTTTTTTGAGAGTGTTGATTCGGGAACCTGCGATCGCTTTTGCACCTGGTTTTCAGCGATTCATGATAAAAAAGGTCTTTTAGATTGTCTTTATAATCCTGTTAAAAACCGGATACATTTACAGTAGTTTTGATTCTGGTTCGACCACGCTGATTTCTCTCAAAAGTAATTGGGGATCAAGAGAAAAGATAGAAAATTACATTTAAATCAGTTTAGGGCTCGAGCAAAGTCAAGGAACTTGAATTGCTGTTTGAGTCTGTAAATTCAGCCATTTGACAGGTGCAACGCCGCATCATAGGACTTAGAGCCTTAGTAATTCGTCTGGGTGAGAACGCCAAAGATAGGAGTGAGTTGGTTGCCCCCTGCTTAGTCATACCCAGATGCAGAGCTGAATTCCCAATCTACACAAGCTATAACCGTGACGAATTACCCTCGCCATTGTTGCGCGACACAAAGGGCACAAACAGTCCAGCGCTGCAACTCTCCCGGTGGAGTTGCGCAGTGGCAACGAGGGCAGGCAGGTAAATGCTGCGATCGCTGTTGCACTAACGCTGACCAAGCTTGAAACGCGGTTTGAGGGTCTTTGGGCGCTGGTGCCTGAGCGGGAGGTGATTGATTGGGTGCCTGAGGGCTAGCTACATGGCTAGGATGGTCTTGCCAAGGGTTGGCTTCTGGCCCAGAAGTGGCAGCAGAATTTTCTTTCCGGCTGCTGTGCCACTGAGCGGTAGAAAAACGAATATCAGTGAGTTCGATGGTTAGCCGAGTATTGAGCTTTTCTAGAATCCGTTGCCGCTCAAAAATCAAGTTTTGAGCCCAGGCAGGGCTAGAAGTGGCTACCTTTAGCACGCCTCGCTGAATTGCAACTGGTTTTGTTTGGCTGGCAACCGCTAGTCCTACGACTTCTGGCCAATAGGCCAACAAGCGCTTGAACTGCTGTCGCTCTTGCCATCCCCCTTGATTTTCAAAGCTGCCTAAAACATGATGAAGGGATTCAAAAGCCATGCTGCCGATCTCGGTAAAAAATCGTATACCCTTTTCTAAAGGTTCTCTACTTTAGGATCAGAATCAACAGCAGTACTATACGATGCATCTACTAATTCGCCCTCATCCCTCACCCACGTCTATTTAGTTTAGGGTTGATCTGTGTAAGACCCGCTTGCGTCTGAGTGAGGATTAAAGCTAGGCTTTGACCGAAACAATTTAGGGCGGATTGCGAAAGTTTATGGCTGTCCTGGATGGCGTAGGTTGAGGGACACCCACTTGGAAATTTTGTGGTTAGTCAAGATGGTAGGAATCCTGTAATGAGTCAACGCCCCTCGGTTGAATCCCCAAATCAATCTCAGCCAAACCAATCCTTACATTCGGTGTTGCAAACGGCCTTGGGCAGTTTAGACGTGCACCTAGAAGAGGAATTGGTTCGCTATCGGCGTCAGCGAACAGGTCGCTCTGTGCCACCGCCTCGTGGTCTAGGTCGCCAGCAAGCCCGGAAGACCTTGGATTTAATTTCTGTGGGCGCAGTAGGGGGTAGAACTCAGCCTCAGCCGATGAATTCGGGAGTTGCCACCAGTACTGATACCACTACTGCCAGCCCATCCACTACGGCACCAATTACACCACCTGTTGAACCTAGAGCCTGGTCACCCAGTCAGGAACCGCGCTCGGAATCATCGTTTAGTTCTGCTCGTAGCCACTCTGCTTCCCAACTAGCAGTGCTACCTCGCGTCCCAGAATCAGAAGCACCAACCGCTGCCTATGCGGAAGCTAATAGTTCTGAAACTAACACCTTGATCAGCATGGCTGCTACTCAAATGCCGCCAGATGATTACCTGGAGTCGTCCGAGGAACTTTTACGCAGCTTGGCCGAAGAAGAGGCAGAAGCCAGAGTTGAGCGGGGCTTTATGCAAAGCCTACTCACCCCGCTAGGTTTAGGCTCAATGCTGCTGCTTTTGCTGTCTAGCGCCACCTTGGGTTACGTGTTGATGAATCCTTCGGTGCTGCGTCCCATAGGTATAGGGCGATCGCCTAATGCCACGTCATCCACTACAACCACTAACTCTACGAGTGTCACGCCCAATAGTGCAGCAGTGGGCTTGCCTAACTCACCCAATCTGGCCTCGAAAGAATTTGTCGATTTGAACTTGGGTACCTTGAGCACGCTGAAGGCCAATACAGGAGCTGGAAAGGTAAGCGCTACCCCTGGCAAGTCGGTTGCTGTGCCTAAAGTGAAAGCAGTTCCAAGTGCTAACATCGGGCCTGCTGCTGGAAGAACTACTACACCTGCACCAGCTACCCAAGCTGCGGCTCCTCGCGCTGCGGCTCCCTACGTGGTGCAGCCAGTGGCACCCCCTCTATCGATCGCACCTCCCCCTCCACCCGCTGCAATTTATAACCAACCTGTTTACAACCCGCCTGCCGCCGAGCCGCCCGTTGAACGATATGCACCTGCTCCAGAGCCTCCGAGAGTAGAGCCTGCCCCTGTAGTGGTTGCTCCAGAGCCTCCAGCTCCGCGATCGCGAGCGGCTGAACCGGAAGCGGAGAGCGCTGCTAGCTCAGCTCCGGCGGGTAACAGTGCCTACGACTATAAGGTGGTGACTGAATACAGTGGTGATGCGACGTTGGAGGAAGCTCAAAAGGCCATTCCGGATGCTTATGTGAAGAACTTCCCAGATGGTGCCCGCATTCAATTGGGAGCCTTTGATGAGGCTGGCAAAGCGGAAGCCTTAGCAGAAGAACTCGAAAAACAAGGGATTCCCGCTAAGGTAGAGCAGCACTAATCTCCTGCTTTCGGCTCGCATACGAACCGGAAAGGTGCGATACCATGAGGTTAATATTCCGCTGGGGTCGTTGAAACTGCGTTTTTGTAGCTGATGCGTTAGCGGCCCACAAAGCCTGTCGTAGCAACGTGGACGGAGATCGGTATGGGCTTATTGGACCGCATTGGGCGGGTAATTCGAGCCAACATCAACAGCTTAGTTGGGCAAGCAGAAGATCCAGAAAAGATTCTGGAGCAAACGGTCTTGGATATGCAGGAAGACCTGATTCATCTGCGACAAGCTGTTGCTCAAGCGATCGCCACTCAGAAGCGCACAGAACGACAATGTGCTCAAGCGCAATCCACCTCTAATGAGTGGTATCAACGAGCGCAACTCGCTTTGCAAAAAGGTGATGATCATTTAGCACGGGAGGCTTTGACCCGTCGTAAGTCTTATCAGGAAACTGCCGAAGCTTTGCGATCGCAGCTAGACCAGCAAAGTGGCATTGTCACCAAGCTGAAGCAAAATATGTTGACCTTGGAAAGCAAAATTTCTGAGGCCAAAACTAAAAAGGACTTATATATCGCTCGTGCTCGCTCTGCAAAAGCTTCTCAGCAGATTAATGACATGCTGGGTCGCGTGGGAACGGGTAGCGCTATGTCTGCGTTTGAGCGGATGGAAGAAAAGGTACTGCAACTAGAAGCCCAGTCAGAGGCGATTGCAGAACTAGGCACCGATGACCTAGAAAAGAAATTTGCGTCTTTAGAAGGCGGCGACGCCGTAGATGACGAGTTGGCTGCAATGAAAGCTCAACTACTCAGCGGTACAGACAACACTGTCAAACTCCCACCCTCTCAGTCCCAGTCCCAGTCATCCAGCGCTTAATCGATTACAATAGCCACTCTGACGCTTAATCACTTACTAAAGGGTTTTCTATGCCGCCTCGTTGGCCTCGTCAACCAGATCGTCGCGATCCTGCTTATCGCCGTCTGGATGATCGGATGAATTTTGCCATGCACGTAGCAGTTTTTGGTGCGACCAATTCTGGCATGTGGTTTGTGCGCACGCTAGAAGCTGCCACTTGGCCTTGGTCTAAGTGGGTCACGGGAGCGTGGGCTGTAGGACTGCTAGTGCATCTAATTTATATTGCTGCGATCGCAGATTACTCTGGCTACAACCCTCAATTTTCTGCTGGAACTCCTGCCGATTCTAAAAAAACGAGTGCGAAGTCTACCAAACCATAGAGCGAAGTTGTCTGGGCGATCGCTTGATTAGAATGGGGGCAGAATCTGGCTAAATTAGCTGGTTTAGCCCCCATTTTGCATTTAGGAAATCATTATCATGGCAAAAACCAATACAACCGAGCTTTTAGAAGCCCTCGCCGCTGATATTGGCGAAAATGTCTACATGGATATTGCCAAGTGGCACCTCTACTTAAGCGATGCTCACCTCAGCACTCCCTTGGCAGAGGAACTCTATCCTTTGCTCACCTCCAGTTCAGTGAATGAAAACCGAGTGCAGCAAATCCTCAGCAGCATGTCAGTTAAGCTGGGCGGTGGCCGCCGTGAAGTGCCTCTGCTCGATCTCCTGCCCATGCAGTGCCAAGTCACGCTCATGGACCTCCTAGAAAAGTACCAAGATCGGCTTTAGGTCTAAAAAGTGAAGGGCACCTAGCGTGCCCTTTGTCGTGAGTTATGGTCTGTTGCTTAGCGCCTCAGTAAGCGCTGGCGAATGCGATCGATAAATAAATCCACTTCTGGCAACCGTAACTGAGTTGCAAATAGGGCAAATACTGCTAAGCCGACTGAACCAGCTGTAGTGAGTTCTAGCAGTTGAGTCATGATGCCTTCGGTACCCAGAAAGTGCTCGCAGGCTCGTAGCGTTGCCCAGGAAGATCCTCCCGCGATCGCGCTACCCAAACTCAGACCTAAAATCGGCCAACCCAGCTCTCGCCAAGGCAAGCCATGTAGACGGCGATGCAGAATCACCAATAGAGCAATACTGGAGGTGACGTTAACCCCAACTGTGGCTAAGACTAGACCAGACGCGCCAAAAGGTTTGATTAACAAGAAGTCCAAGACCGCGTTCAAAAAGATATTAACGATGCTAATGCGGAAGGGAGTGTCTCCGTCTCCTAAAGCGTAGAACACCCGCACCAGAACGTCCCGCGCCAAATACACAAACATGCCAACGCTATAGGCAATCAAGAGAGAAGCTGTAAGGTGGGAGGCGGATTTATCGAAAGCGTAGCGTTCATACACCACCCGCACAATGGGAAACGCCAGCGCAATCATGATGGCACTCAGAGGCAGCATAGCTACCGCAGTCAGCAACAAACCCTGACGGATTCGCCCTTTCAGTTCGGGCCAGTCTGCCGGATCGGTGAGCCGAGAGAACACAGGCATCAAGGGCACCAAAATCATGTTGGAAAGAATGCCCAGAGGCGTGTTGACCAACAACCCCGCGTAACCTAAAGCTGATACTGCCGCTGCCGCTTGGGGCAAAAACGAAGCAAAGAATAAATCCGTCCAGACATTGATTTGCATCATGCCTGAGGAAAAGGTTGCTGGCCCCATAATTTTGATGATTTCTTTGACTTCGGGGCGATGGAAGTCGAAGCGCAGCCTTAGTCCACCCATACCCGCTCGTGCCTGTGCTGGTAATTGCACTAGCCATTGCAAGACACCACCCGCCAAGGTTCCCCAAGCTAATACAATTCCTCCGAGCAGGGCATACTGGGGGGTAGTAATTTGAGGGCCAAGCTGGAATGCCAAGACGCCAATCCCGATCAGCACGGTCACACTAGAGAACAAAGGGCTGATGGAGGGTAGCCAATATTGATCGGAGGCATTGAGGGTGCCAAAGCCAATCCCGATCAACCCAGCCAGCAACGCCATCGGAGCCATAATCCGAAACTGCTGGACGGCAATCGCTCTAGTTTGAGTCAATACTTGAAATTGCTCTGGATTCACCCCTTGCGCCTGCGCCACCTCCGGGCTGATGTATAAACCGGGAGCCACCAAATGCATCAGCGGATCGGCAAACACGATCAATCCAATGGTGACTAGTAGGAGCAGCCCACCGACCAAAGTTGTGATCGTTTCGACAATGGGAGCGACTTCGCTTTGTTTGCGCTTGGAAAGCACACTGACGATCGCACTATGGAAGGGGCCATTGATGCCACCCAACAAAATCAGCAAGAACCCTGGAATCACATAGGCAAAGTTGTAAGCTCCAGCGGCAGGACCCACCCCAAAAGCAGCGGCGATCGCTTGCTGACGCACCAATCCAAATACCTTGCTGATCATCGTGGCAACGGCCACAATCCCAGCAATTCCAGCGAGGGAACGAGAAGGCTTTTTAGTTTCAGACACGAATAGTTACAAATAACGAACGTGCATCCCCTATTTAATCGCGAATCGGCCAGTTCCGCCCGGATCAATCTTATGGAACGCCGCCGTCCCTACTACAGTCCTTATAAGGATGCTTGCAGCGAACAGTTCTAGTAAATGGTTTACAGACTACTCAGCGATTTCGCGTAGTAACTTAGGCCAAAGATTCACTACAAGAACTGATAAAACAAAGTCATACTGAATTCATCTACAGATCTAGCGATCGCATCTCCAAACTTGCAGCCGAACCCAAAGAGCTTAACAACTGAGTTCACTCAAGCTTTGGAGATGCGGAACTGTTTCAGGCAGTTCTTCAGGGTGCTTAAGTCATGCCACTATACGGAAACCAAGGCAGAGTTAGCCTATGAGCACCGAGCAATTTTATGCCCAGCTCCCGCGCCTCAAGGAGTTTATCGAGATTACCCAGCCGCACAATTTTGTGGATTTGCCCCACGACTGGCATGTGGTGATTACAGATATTGTGGGTTCGACCCAGGCCATAGAAGCAGGGCGTTATAAAGATGTCAATCTGTTGGGTGCTTGCTCAATTGTGGCGGTGCTCAACGTCGCTAAATCTGCCGAGATTCCCTTTGTCTTTGGGGGTGACGGAGCTTCTATTTTGATCCCCCCCGCTTTGCTAGATCAGACGAAGCAAGCCCTACTAGCGACGCAACAGGCTGCTAAAACAAGATTTGACTTAGATCTCAGAGTAGGGCTGGTTCCAGTTACCGACGTTTTGGCTGCTGGCTTTGAAATTAAAGTAGCCAAGTTGCAAGTCTCAGAAAACTACAGCCAAGGAATATTTACAGGCGGGGGTTTAACTTGCGCTACTGAGATGGTGAAGCAGGATATCCCGAATAATCCTTATCAGCTAAAACCCTCAACTCAACCACTACAGCCTGATTTTTCGGGTCTGGAGTGCCGTTGGCAAGATATTCCTAACCAGCGGGGCGAAGTGCTCAGCATTTTGGTGCTGGCAATGGGTTCCAAAAAAGAGCAATACCTGACCTACCGAACCGTTATTCAAAAAATCCAAGAAATTTTTGGCGAGGATGCAGATTTACATCCGGTTGCTGCCAAGAGTCTTCAGCTTTCGTTCCAGCATTCCAACTTGTTATCGGAAGCAAAAGCACGGGCCACCTCTCAAGCTTGGCTACCCCAGCAGATGTACTTGCTGAAGGAAAAGCTAGAAAATTTTCTCGGCTGGTCCTTCATGGAATTTGAAACTAAGGTGGGTGACGTAGATTGGGGTGCTTACAAACAGATCGTCACAGCAGCCACAGATTACCGCAAGTTTGATGACATGCTGCGGATGGTGATTGCGGGCACTGCCGACCAGCGGGAGCAACTGAATAGCTATCTAGAAGCTCAATACAAAGCGGGCAAGTTGGTGCACGGAATCCACCTGTCCGATCGCGCCCTCATGACCTGCTTGGTGTTTGAGCGTAATGGACAGCAAGTGCATTTTATAGATGGTGCAGACGGGGGCTATGCTCTGGCCGCGAAAGCAATGAAAGCTCGACTCCAGCGCAAAGCAGCAAACTGGTCAGCCTATGTCAAGATGATGAAGTTGCGAAAAGTGAACCAGCGTCAAAGTGGCAGTTCACTCGAATTTCATACAGATGACCGCTTTAATCTACCAGTATCCGACGCTTTACCCCGGCATTCTCCTCAAGCGCTACAAACGCTTCTTCGCAGACATCGAGTTGACCAACGGTGAAGTGATTACGGCTCACTGTCCCAATACAGGGCCGATGAGCTGCATTTCCAAACCGGGTAGCTCGGTGTATGTATCGCGCAGTGACAGCCCAACACGAAAACTGCCTTACACTTGGGAATTGATTGAGGTGTACGAAAATGGGCCGACTTGGGTAGGAGTCAATACTGCCATGCCCAATCGCATTATCAAGCTAGTCCTAGAAAAGAAACTCATTCCCGAACTCGGAGACTATAGTGACATTCGCTTGGAAGTGGCTTATGGCCAAGAAAAAAGTCGAGTGGATTTTTTGCTTACGGGTGAGAAGTTAGAGCGCCCGATTTATTTGGAAGTAAAAAGCACAACCTGGTGCGAAGGCGATCGCTTGGTGCGCTTCCCAGACACGGTCACAACACGGGGCCAAAAACATATTCGTGAATTGGCGGCGCTGCTTCCAGAAGTACGACCCGTTATGCTCTATTTCATCAATCGGGGAGACTGTACGCACTTTGCCCCCGGTGACGATCGCGATCCTGCCTATGGCAAACTTTTGCGGGAAGCAGTCGCTCAAGGGCTAGAAGTGTTGCCTTGCCGCTTTGAAATTACCCCTGAAGGTATTTACTATTTGGGCTTGGCCGAGCTGGTGCTGTAATCTCTATCAACCAGCCTCAGCTTTTCCGTAATGGGCAACAACACTTGTGTAGTTAGGCGAACCCCCCTTTCGGGTGAGTTTATGAACTACTTTTCGGTGCTGATTACACTGCTACGCGATCGCAAAGATTTTATTGATGAGGTGCGTCAGGGAATTCGGCTTAATAGCAAAATCACCTCTTTGCTAATTTCCAGTTCTATTTTGTTTGCCATTTACGGAGCGGTAATTGGTGCTTTTGCTGGACCTTTGCAAGCGCTATCTTCTGCAGTAAAACTACCAGCACTTTACCTGATTACCCTGATTATTTGTCTGCCAACTCTATACTTTTTCAACATCATCTTTGGCTCCAAACTAGCTTTGGGCCAACACTTTGTAGTTTTGCTAGGTTCAGCGGCAATTATTAGCATTTTGCTATTTAGCTTTGCTCCAGTCACCCTCTTTTTCCTAGCGACAATTAATAACTATCAGTTCTTCAAGCTACTCAATGTCGTAATTTTTGGAATCACTGGATTTTTAGGAATCAACTTTCTCTATCACGGTCTCCAAGCGCTATCGCCTCAAGATTCAGCAGGGCAAGCAACTCGCACACAAATTTTGCAGTCTTGGCTGATTCTTTATGCTTTTGTGGGCAGCCAGCTAGGGTGGACACTACGCCCCTTCTTTGGCGCACCAGGAGAACCCTTCGAGCTGTTTCGAGATATGCAGGGAAACTTCTACTTGAACGTAATTCAATCAATTTTAGAAGTTTTAGGTCTGCGTTGATTTTAGATTTTAGAAGCAATTAGGCTACGTACTACAGGATTGATTTTGGTTGGCATAACAATATGAACTACTTCACCGTATTAATTACGCTGCTGCGCGATCGCGAAAACTTTGTTGAGGAGATTCATCACAAAGCTCGCCTCAAAACTAAGATTACGGCTTTACTAGTTTCGAGTTCAATTTTTCTGGCGATTTATGGGGGAATTATTGGAGCTTTTGCCAGCCCACTCCAAGTTCTTGCCTCTGCAATCAAGTTGCCTGCTCTTTATCTAATTACACTAATCATTTGTTTGCCAACACTTTACTTTTTTAATGCCTTTTTTGGCTCCAAACAAAGTATTGGACAAAATTTAGCACTATTACTCACAGCGATTTCTATTACAGCTGTACTGTTGTTTAGTTTTGCTCCTGTAACATTATTTTTCTTGATTACAATTCGTAACTATCAGTTTTTTATTTTATTAAATGTAATCATTTTTGCTCTCACAGGATTCATCGGCATCTCCTATCTCTATCAAATTATGCGACCTGAATCTGAGCAGCTAGAAACTGCTCTGTCTGCTCCAGTTGCAGACAATGTTGAAGGTGATTTTGTTGTAGTAGATGCCGACCAGAAGTTAAGCAAAAAATCTAATAAAGGTCTAGACTCAGCAGCCAAAACTCGTACGAATATCCTACGTTTCTGGTTGGGTCTATATGCGTTTGTCGGTTGCCAACTAGCTTGGACACTACGCCCTTTCTTCGGCGCTCCCGGACAAGCCTTTGAGCTGTTTCGCCCGCGTGAGGGCAATTTCTATCTCAGTGTGATTCAATCACTGTTAGAGATTTTAATGAATTAAAACTATAATTTCCTTTGACAATCAAACTATACAGATAATTAATCAGGCTAAGGGCTATGCCACCATGCAATCTGATCCCAAAGATTTAAGAATTGACGAAGGAGAGCTAGAAACTTTAAGTGGTTTAGATATTAACGATATTTTCGTAGGAGGAATTTTTGGTGGCACTTACCGTCCTTCTGTATGGCGAAATTCTAAAAAACTTTTCTTCTTTTTCCTGACAGAAATTTCTGTTTTTGTCTTGATTCTAGTTTTTACTCTGCCCATTGGCTTTATCCTGACACAGAACCCAACTCCAGGAATGGGGGAAATTCATCGAGCTTTACAGTTTCTCACAATTAATCTGAGTGTAGCTGGGGTCCTCATGTTGGGGTGGAATTTTTACTTATGGAATAAGCAAAAAAGTTTAGCTCCGTTAGCAAAGCTGTTAGATGAAGTCGATAAATATAACGAAGTCATTAAGGCAGTTGAGATTATTGATAAATTGGCAGCGGTTGGACATTTGCCTGCTAATTTAATTAATCGCGATGAGGTACTACAGGTGCTTCAAGTGACTAGAGAAAGTTTGATTTGTGCCTTGATGACCGAAAAAATTTTGCGACAGCACAAAAGCTTTATTGCCCGTCGTCATGAGTTATTTACCAATATTGAAAATAATCTCCTCACCTTGAGAACATTAGAAGTCAACAGTCAAGCTAGCGAGTATGGCCAACTGCTGAATGAGGCGCTTCAAATTGGCATGAGTGTTTATAAAGAAGTCAAAAAATTGCAGAACTAAGCACCAAAAATATCCAGTTGTTCAGTTGGTTGAGTCGTTGAGGATTTGCCGTTTTTCTCTCGACTCGCATTTTCTACTTGGCTTCCTTTGCGTAGTCCGATCGCGATCCGGGAATGTTTTTCAATCTGGCTCATCACCTGTCTAGCCCGCTGAATCACTGAAGCTGGGAGACCTGCCAAACGACCTGCTTCAATGCCGTAAGAGCGATCGGCTCCTCCTGGCCGCACTTGATGCAGAAAGATAATTTGGTCGGGCAACTCTTTCACCGTTACCTGATAATTCGCCACATTAGACAGGATAGAAGCGAGTTCATTTAGTTCGTGATAGTGAGTGGCAAAAATGGTGCGGGCGCGAATTTCGCTAGCTAAGTGCTCAGCCACGGCCCAAGCGATCGAGAGGCCATCAAAGGTCGCGGTGCCTCGACCAATTTCATCCAATAAAACCAGCGATCGCGGCGTGGCGTGATTAAGAATATTCGCCGTTTCGTTCATTTCCACCATAAACGTGGATTGACCTGTGGCTAGATCATCCACCGCTCCCACACGGGTGAAGATGCGATCGCACACACTCAACGTGGCTGCTTGGGCTGGCACAAAACTACCGACTTGCGCCATCAATTGAATTAGTCCCACTTGCCGCAAATAGCAACTTTTGCCACTGGCATTGGGGCCAGTCAGAATCACTAAATCAGGCGCTGCTTCTGAGGCTTCTTGTCCTAACTCGGTTGAATTTGGCACAAAAAAGCCCGCAGGTAGCGATCGCTCCACCACAGGATGGCGACCCTCAACGATAGTGACTTCTCGACCCGCAGCCATTTTAGGACGGCAATAGCCACGATAAACCGCAATCTCTGCCAACGCAGACAACACATCTGCCGCTGCCACCGCTTTCGCCACCGTGCGGATCAAGTCAGCTTGTTCGCCAACTTGCGATCGCAATCCTAAGAAAATTTCGTATTCCAGCCGTTTTTGGTCTTCCTGCGCCGTCAGCATCCTAGCTTCGCGTTCCTTCAGCTCTGGCGTGATATAGCGCTCTTCGTTGGTCAGCGTTTGCTTGCGGATGTAATCTTTGGGCGCTTGTTCGGCCTTGGCGCGGGAGATGCTGATGTAGTAGCCAAAGGTTTTGTTGTAGCTAACTTTCAGCGTCGGAATACCTGTGCGCTCTCTTTCCTGTTGCTCTAAATCTTTCAGCCACTGCACGTCGTCTTCTGACTGCTGACGCATGGTGTCCAACTGTGGCTCCACACCCGGACGAATTAGGTTGCCTTCTGTCAGGTACAGCGGTGGCGAATCAACCAAATGTGCGTGCAGGTTTTCCCCTAACTTCTCCAGGAGCGGGGGTACTGTTTGTAAAGCTTTGAGGTAGGGCGATCGCGCAGTCGCCACCAAGCTGGCCAAGTCTGGTAACTTCTCGAAAGAGTCGGCTAGAGCCACCAAATCCCGTGCATTCGCCGTCCCAGAACCCGCACGTCCTGCAAGGCGTTCCAAGTCGTAAATTTGGCGTAGTAAGCGCTGCAAATCTTCCCTTAGAGCGCCGTTCTCTACCAATTCTTGAATCGTATCTTGTCGAGCTTGAATCCCTTTTATATCTAGTAACGGTTGTAGCAACCAGCGACGCAGCGTGCGGCTACCCATCGCTGTTACTGTCTCATCCAAAGCCCACAACAGAGAGCCATGAAACGTGCAATCGCGAACAGTTTGGGTAATTTCTAAATTGCGTCGACTTTGATGATCCAGAATCAAGTAGTCGGTCAGCGTGTAGGTGCGAAGAAGTTGCAGCGGAATCTGAGTTTCCTTCTGAGTGTCTTCCAGATACTCCAGCAAGCCACCAGCAGCACGAATAGACAAAGGCAAATGTTCACAACCCAACCCTTCCAGTGATCGCACCTTAAATTTCTGCATCAACCGAGGCTTGGCTTCCCCAATCGTGAACGGGGTTTGCGATCGCAGCGTGTAGCAAAACTGAGTTGGCAAGCAATCAGGCAGATGTTCGGAGGTTTCGCCGGGACGCAACAGCCCACCCAAATCTGGGGCATTGGTAGGAAGCAAAACTTCTGAAGGCTGCAACCGCATCAATTCTTGTGTCAGTTGATCTAGTTCACTTGATTGCGCGGTTAAGAATTCCCCTGTGGAAATATCGGCGTAGGCTAATCCCCAATGGCTACCCGCAATCACAACTGCCGCTAGAAAGTTGTTGCGACGGGCATTCAGCATCCCATCTTCGATGACGGTGCCAGGTGTGAGGACACGGGTTACTTCCCGTCGCACCAATCCTTGCGCTTCTGAGGCATCTTCTACTTGATCACAAATGGCGATCGCGTAGCCCTTCTCCACCAACTGAGCAGAGTAGCGATCGAGGGCATGGTGAGGAATCCCAGACATCGGCACCCGCCCCACCTCTTTGCCCCCTTCTTTGCTGGTCAGCACCAGTTCCAATTCCCGCGCCACAGCGATCGCATCTTGGAAAAAGCACTCAAAGAAGTCGCCTACTCGATACAGCAGAATGGCATGGGGATACTGGTCTTTCACATCCACATACTGCCGAAACATCGGGGTCAACTCTTCCCGATTCACAGAGCGGTGGTCGGCGTAGCGAACGGTGTGCTTGGCTAATCGCTCTGGTAAGCCATTGGTAGGGTCAGGAACAGCAGATGCAGCGGGAGACACGGTCATAAATTCAACAATACGCACTAGCCTTTACTGACTTTAGCGCAAGGGTTTCCCCCTCGTTGTAATCAAGCGTAATTAAAGGGCGATCGCTACCTCTAAACTGGCTACACTGAGAATCAAAAGCATTATCGGTTGCTTGTGATGGCTCCTATCACTGCGGTTACACCTAAGCGCTTCACTTTAGAGGAATATCATCAGCTAATTGAGCTGGGGTTCTTGACTGAAATGGACCGGATTGAATTAATTCGTGGAGAGTTGATGCAGATGGTTGCTAAGGGAACTGCTCATACTGTCTGCACAACCCGATTGATTCAACAACTCATTGTCCTCTTGCAAGGCAAGGCAATTGTCCGAAGTCAGGAACCTATTCTTTTGATGCCTAATAGTGAGCCAGAACCAGATGTTGTGATTGCTCGAAATTGCTCTGATGATTACTTATCGAAACATCCCCAACCCGTCGATATTTTGCTAGTAGCAGAAGTTTCTGATTCTACACTCAAGTACGATCAGGAAGTGAAGCTAGCGCTTTATGCGGAATCTGAGATTGAACATTATTGGATTTTTAATTTAGTTGTAAGTTGCTTAGAGGTTTATAGACAACCCTACCAAGATTTACAAGGTAATTTTGGCTACGCACAAAAGCAAATTTTCTTGCGAAATAAAACGGTTGCAATTCCTGGATTTGATAATTGGGCAATCGCACTAGATAAAATCTTTCCAACCGAATTAGTTAACTTTTGAAGATGAATTAAAGTTAAGAGCACCTTATTCGGTTTTTTCATATTGGTATTTTTCAATTTCGATAATTGGCAGCAATAAGGTCTTCATAATCTCTGCTGTAACCTCCAAGCTAACGTTGCCGATGTTTAGACAATCAACTAGCAGCTTATTAGCATCATGATAGAAATTTAGCTTTTCTATTTGTTCTTCTTCGAACTTCCAATCAAAATTAAGATTATGATAATAAGCTATTTTAGTTCTTACTTGTTTGCCCCAACTTCGACCAGTTGTTTTCCACCAGTCGACAAACTTCTCTCCATCATTGCCATTACGAACAGGCTTCTGGCTTTGAAGTATTTGTAGTTGTGCTTTCAGAGCAGAATCAATGTTGAGTTGACAGTATGGCTGCAAATCAATATCTCTTGAAAAAGAGCAATTTGGATAAGAAGTAAATTCGAGAGTGAGATAACAGATTGTTCCAAGATTGAAATCAATCAAAATCTCATTATCAGTATTTATAGAACTGTGGATTTGGCTGAAGTTTGGTTCAAGGCTACGAGCAAGCTTAAAAGCTGTTTCAAAATTGGTTTCATACGCACGTTCTAAGGGTAGAACAAAATAAAATGCTCTTAATGCCACCAGATCGTAGTCAGTGAGAACAGAACAGGATTTTTTTTCTGCCCAATCAAGAAGTGCTTGCGATTCAAAGTCGTTTGCCAAAAGATGATCAATCTGGTATTTCATCAGTTTGACTAAGGTATCAATATTTTTTGACAGCTCAGAAATTGATGCAAAAACTTCAAGCCCATTGGCTTGAAATATATTAGACAGCAGTTTTTCTAATGTTCTCGGGCAAGTTGAATTAGCAATAAAATACTTGGCTGCAAGCAATTCCTGAAATGTCAGATGAGAAAATGACCATACCTTTTGTGACCGCTCAATCAATAATCCATGTTGAGATTCAATTGCTCTCAATACGCTATGGCTATCCCGTCTCGAAATATTTAGAAACTCTGAAATATATCCTTCAATCTCTTCCTGCTCAAACAGTACATATTGCTGCTGCTCAAGCTTCTTTACCGCCAAATAACTCAATAGCTCAATTTTCTGCTCCACCGATAAAATTCGGTAAATTTTATCCTGCTCAATTTCCCGTGATTTGTTCCATGTCTTCATCAAGAGCTCCAACCCTTCCTCATAGAGTTTGGAACGCTTCGAGTAAAACTTGCCTGTCTGGTAGAACACCGCACAAGTTAAACTCAGCAGAATTGGTGTTATGGCCAACTCCTGAATCGGTTTGTTTTCTTTCTGAAATAGCTGACCCAGAAACACTTGCGCCTTTTCCAAACCAAGGGGCTCATCACCCACGATTACCTTGAACCAATGTTCTGCAAATGCTTTCACTTGTGGCTCATTGAAATTTGCCACTTCAATATAATCAAACCGCTCAAACCGAGATTCTGGGCTTTGCACCCGACAAGTCATAATCAACTGGCTGTTAGGATATGTTCGAGCAAACTGCCTAATCTCCTTGGCTATTTGCTTCCCTGGCGGACCCGTCACTTCGTCTAACCCATCTAGCAGAACCAGCGAGCGCCCCTGACTGAAGATCAACTTTGCATCCGTTTCCAAAATATTCCAGCAATGCGAAATATAGCGCTCCAGCGAATACTGAAACGGTTTTCCATCGTCGATAAATTCTCGTAGTCTGATCAATACTGGTACTCGCTGTACCTGTAAATTCCCAGCATTACACTCGGTCACAATCCTTTGTAAATAAGTCGTCTTTCCTGATCCCGGTTTGCCCAACACCATCAAATTGGTGCCCTTCTCTAACGCTTGCAACCCAGGCACCCGTTCCTGTTTTGCACCCAAACCAATCCGATCTAAATTGCAATAGCTCGGATTCTGAATAAAGTCCTGCCATAAGTCATCCAGTTCTGATTTTCGACTGCTACTAACCTCCTTCAAAATGTTGACATCCACAAACAATTCCCCCAACGGTACCCAATGATCCACGCCCCAAAGCGGCATCGTACCGTGCAATTTTTGGATGTGATTATGAATATGCGATCGCACCTGCTGAACCAACACATCGATATTTGAAATGCTTGTTTGGAGTTGCTTTGATGGCTCTGGTTGCCAATCTAGTTTGAGCCTCCTACAGATGGCATGAAACTTTTTTCTCTGAACAAGCCTTCCTGCAAAGAAGTTAGTGATAGTTGTCGGAGACATCTGCAAACTAGCTGCTAGATCACGTTTGCTACCAAATTTCGATAAGGCAGTGTTCGCTTTTGCTTGTTCTTCGACCGATAGTCTTAGCGATTGCCCGAGTTGTTCCGCCATCTCTTCATTCCAAGCTTTCGCTAATTTTAGCCACGCGATCTTAACTTGGACACAACTTGATTTGTACCCGGTCGTTATCTGAACGAGGCTTCTAGATTACTTTTGACAGATTGTTGAGAGTTAAGCAAGGACATCAGTTCCATGAAACTTTCTAGTAAAAAGCAATGGCTTAAAGTGATTGAGTTTGCAGTAGTAGGTACTGCCACTTGGCTCAATCCTCAAGCAGCATTTCTACTCTTTTTGCTTCGGCTATGCTTTCAAATTCTGCTAGCTTTGCAGAAGGAAGACGAGAGCAAGACGAATAAGGGCGGGTATGCACAGCCACCGTGCGATCGTACATAAAGTCTAGAAGGAGCGATTGTGGTGCGACCGCCAAGCTGAGCATTAAAGTGCAACGTTGCGATCGCCCCCTTCACCCTCTTTAGTGCTCCACCCACACAGGCACATAACGCCAAATGTTGTGTAATTCAGCATCCAACTGCTCATAATTTGGATCTTTTTCGCCCACTAATTGCCAAAACGCAGCAGAGTGGTTCATGTGGATGGTGTGGCACAACTCGTGCACAAACACATAGCAAACCACCTCTGGGGGTAGAAACAACAGCTTGTAGTTGAGGCTAATCATCTTGTTTTGGGAACAGCTAGCCCAACGAGTTTTTTGGCCCCTGACCGAAGCTTGCTCAAACGGTAATTGAACTTCCTGACTGACCGTTCGTAACCAAGGCACCAGATGAGTGCGAGCTTTGTGAGCGAGCCATTTGCACAATGCTTTGTGGCAGAGGTCTTTCTGGGTAATAGCCCCTCTCACCTGTAATTGCTGTCCTGGCTTTTCCGTTACGACGACGTGAGGATCAGTGGTGGGGACATACTCCACCCGCCAAGTCTCCGCGATCGCCTGTAACACAATCTCAGTCACTCCCTGATCAGCAGCAGTGGGAGTTAAAAACTCTTGCTGCGCTTCAAATTGCCGAGCAATCTTATCAATCCATTTTTGCTTTTTTTGTAAAATTTCGGGAATACGACGGTGATCAAATCCCTTGGGGACAACAACCTCTAAGCCGTGGTGAGGCGAGATTTTGAGGTTGACATGCTTCGCTTTATGGCTTTCTCGAACTTTATAGTCTGGTAGATTCGCCAGTTGCGGTTGAGGCGATCGCGACTTCATGAATCTTTGGAACTATGTGGCTCTAGAAACTGTAGCAGAACTGAAGCAAGAGCGTTACTAGGGATTGCACGGATGTGACAGGAAATCGAGCAAGATCTGTTGATGGGGTGGGCCAAGGGGACGTACTTGCTGAGCAATTTCTGAGTAGCGATTGCCTCGTTGAATGTCTTCGATGGTAAAGAAACCAAAATCCCAACCCTCACCCAAAACTAGAGCCTCTATCCCAACCGTTAGTGGTCCCTGAAACACATGCCGTACCACCTTATCGTCCGCATAAATGCCAAATTTTGCTAATGCGGGCGGTTGATAGCCAATTTCTTCCAGTAATTCTCGTTGTATGGCTTCCTCTGGAGTTTCACCCGGTTCTAAGTGACCCCCAAAAAAGGCCCAGTAGCCAGGGTAGGGAATGCCAGGAATGTCATCTCGTAGTTGTAGCAAAAATTGATTGTCTCGATGCAGAATGACGATCGCGACAGCGCGACGAGCGTCATTGACAGTTCCCGACACTGCCTGGTTTTCCGATGGGGCTGAATTAGTAGTCATGGCGATTATGAATCACGGTAGCAAGCCTATAGCTTGGTTTGCTCCTCAACATACACTTCTCCTAAATCCTGACTCCCGATGGGAATTTGTTGGTAACGGACTTTGCCCTTGACTAATACCGCTTCACCGGATTTAGGCGCTTGCTTTTGCGTCACAATCCAGATACTGCCCGTTCGGTCTTGAATCTCGTAAGCTTGCTTTTGCACTAAAGGCACTTGCCGTACTACCTTGCCTTGGATGTGGACAACGCGATCCAGTTGTTGCTCTTGCTGCAATGCCTGAATATTTGTCACATCAACATTGGGCCTGAGGATGAGCATTCCAGCCCCTGATCGAGGCAAGGGACTGCAACCTACCACACCCGCCACGAGCAGCAAAGCACTAAGTCGAATTGCCTGGATCTTCCCTAGCATGGTCACATACTCCTAGATGGCCGCGCGATCGCCTAACTAATGAAGTGAGATTTGAAGTGGACGATTACAGGATGAACCAAATCTGAGACACTAAGAAAGCAAATAACTCCACTGTTCTAGCATCGATACAAATGTTTGGAACAGCTTTAGACTACAGATGTTTCTTAAACTTTGATGCAATCCCACGGCGCTCAACTCATCGACGGTAAGGCTCTCGCCCAAAAAATTCAAGCAGAGCTGGCTCAACAAATTCAGTCGCTTCAGTCTCAGTATGGTCGTCCTCCAGGCTTAGCCGTACTGATGGTAGGCGACAACCCTGCCAGTGCTGCCTATGTGCGCGGCAAAGAAAAAGCTTGCACAAATGTAGGCATGGCTTCTTTTGGCCAGCATTTACCTGCGACTACGACCCAAGCAGAGCTAGAGCAAATCATTCAAGCGCTAAACCATGATGAGCGAGTGGATGGCATTCTGATTCAGTTACCTCTGCCAGAGCATTTGGATGGTGTAGCGCTGCTGAACCAACTCGACCCCGACAAAGATGCCGATGGCTTGCATCCGGTCAACTTGGGTCGCTTGGTTCGGAGTGAGCCAGGGCTTCGCAGTTGCACACCCGCAGGTGTGATGGAGTTGTTAAAAGAATACCAAATCGATCCCAAAGGCAAACATGCCGTAGTAATTGGTCGCAGTATTTTGGTCGGCAAACCGATCGCGCTAATGCTACTCGAAGCCGATGCCACAGTCGCGATCGCCCACTCCAAAACGCCAGAGCTCGCTTCAGTGATTCGCAATGCCGATATTGTCGTCGCTGCGGTCGGTCGTCCAGAAATGATTACGGCTGACATGGTGAAACCAGGAGCCGTCGTGCTCGATGTGGGGATCAACCGCGTCACCGATGCCGAGGGCAAAAGCCGCTTAGTCGGAGATGTCCACTTTGATTTGGTCAAGTCTGTTGCCAGTGCCATTACGCCAGTTCCGGGTGGGGTTGGCCCGATGACTGTGGCCATGCTGTTGCAAAATACTGTGTGGAGTTATATCCAACGTCATCAAGGCGTGCAACAAGCCCCGTAGAATGTATAGAAGCTGAATGGCGCAGCCTTTGGCAATCTAACCAGTTGTGATGAAGAAAACCTGAGATGACGAGTAGGAGAGAGCTAGGGATGGTCTTGACTGATGAAACACATTTGTCCCAACCGCAATCCCCTTTTGATCTATCAGCCTATCTGAGCGAATGGCAAGTTCAGGTTGAAGCAGCACTCGACCATTCCATCGAGGTCGTTTACCCTGAGAAAATTTATGGGGCCATGCGTTACTCCCTGATGGCGGGAGGCAAGCGCTTGCGCCCGATTTTGTGTCTGGCGACTTGCAACTTGCTCGGCGGCACAGCAGACATGGCCATGCCAACCGCCTGCGCCTTAGAAATGGTGCACACCATGTCCCTGATCCACGATGACCTCCCCGCAATGGATAACGATGATTATCGACGGGGTAAGTTGACCAACCACAAAGTTTATGGTGAAGACATTGCGATCTTGGCAGGTGACGGACTGCTCGCCTACGCCTTTGAATTTATTGCCACGCAAACTCGCAATGTCCCCGCTGAACAGGTTCTCAAAGTAATTGCTCGTTTAGGTCGAGCGGTCGGGGCGGCTGGATTAGTGGGAGGCCAAGTCGTAGATCTAGAGTCCGAAGGACGCTCTGATGTCTCTCTGGAAACGCTCAATTTCATTCACAACCATAAGACTGCCGCTTTGCTGGAAGCGTCTGTGGTGTCGGGAGCTTTGCTGGCAGGAGCTGCAGAGGCCGATTTGGAACGAGTGTCTCGCTATGCCCAAAATATTGGTTTAGCCTTTCAGATCGTTGACGATGTGTTGGATATCACCGCGACCCAGGAAGAGTTGGGTAAGACCGCAGGCAAAGACCTACAAGCTCAAAAAGCTACTTATCCTAGCTTTTGGGGAATTGAAGAGTCTCGGAACCAGGCTCAGCGACTGGTGGAATCGGCCAAAGCAGAGTTGGCTACCTACGGTGCCAAAGCTCAACCACTGATGGCGATCGCAGACTTCATCACTGCTCGTACCCATTAAGCCTCTTGTTGCCGTATTTTGGATTTTAGATTTTCTAGTGCTAGATCTAAAATCCAACATCCAAAATCTGATCGACGTTCTCTAACCCAAGCAAACCAACATGCAGGACTTTGCCGACATCCTAGACAACCGGGTGCTGATCGTTGCGCTTGTGTCTTGTCTTGTAGCTCAGGTCTTAAAAGTGATCGTTGAACTTGCCAAAAATCGCAAGTTAAATATTCGCGCTCTTGTAGAAACGGGCGGTATGCCCAGTGCCCACTCTGCTCTAGTTTCAGCTCTGGCAACTGGCGTAGGCCAAATCGTAGGCTGGGCTACACCAGAGTTTGCGATCGCCTTTATCTTCGCCATTATTGTGATGTACGACGCGGCTGGTGTGCGCCAAGCTGCGGGTAAACAAGCGCGGATTTTGAATCAAATTATTGATGAAGTCCTACACGAACAATACGAGTTTACAGAAGCCCGCTTGAAAGAGTTGTTAGGCCATACCCCTGTGCAAGTTTTCGTGGGTTCGGCGCTGGGCGTCGCGATTTCTTGGTTTGCCGTACCGATGTTAGGGCGAGGCGTATAGGAGTTGGGTGTGAGCGCATAGTTCAGTCGCTCGCTACCCTGACCTATTCCGCTGAAATCATAACTGTAGGTTTGAGCAAGACAACCCGACGGCTATCTACCAACATGACCCAAAAACCGCGATCGCTCAAAGTTTGCAACGTAGCGTTCGCAGTTGTTTGGTTGGTGGTATAGCCTGCTAACAAATAAGGTTTTTGCCCATAAGAAACCAAGCCCACATCCTGGCTCAATAGCTGTCGCACTTGAGCAGCAATTTCCGGTTGATCGAAATAATCCACTAAAACTGCATAGCCTGTCCCTAAGGGTCGGGGACTGTAAGCTGAATTATTAGGATTTGGATTTGCTAAATTCGGACTTGTTGGCTGTGGCTGAATTTTAGGTGCTGAAGGTTTTGTTGCTTCAGCTTCAGCAGGACGGGCGACAGTCGCATCGAAGCCGCTTACTTCCTTAAGATACTGTGCCCAAGCATTAGCAATGCCCAAGCTACTAAAGCCACTCACACGAGTGACCACTTGATTCTGGTAATTGCAAACTGTCAAATCAGCTGTAGCAGGCAAAACTCGCTTCAACTGGTTTTGTTTGTCTGCTGCGGAGCCAGGCACTAAGAGAAGATACTCTGCGGCATTAGGGGGTTGGCATGCTGAGTAGCGAGTCTGAGCGATCGCACTGCCTCCGACCACTACTTCCATAGCAGCTAGCAGGATCGAAAGCAGTAAAACAGGGGGACATCGCTTCATCAGTATAAAAACCTCAAGCATGCCTAGCAGAGAAACAGAAACGGGACAGTAATTCCGTCGTTGAGTGGAGTTTAGGATACCGATGCTAAAGAAGCAAGCGGGTCAGGGATAGAGGCGCTAGGAGCCTGAAACTCTCCTGTCAAAACAAACTCTAAACGCAGTTTAAGCCAAGTGATGAATTGAGGATTCGTAGAAATCACCGCAACTGGAGACTGGGGGCACTTCGCCTTCACCGCTGCCAGCTCTGAAGCTTCTAGAAATACAGGTTGTTTCACCAACCAAAAATCAATTTCCTTTTCTTGTTCGCGATAATAGCGATTTCGCTCTTCTAGAACTTCATGAAAGGGTTCTTCTTCGAATAAAAAACGCTGGCTAGCGACGAGGTAATAGTAGGTTTGCATCTCGAATAATTCCCGTTCTTAAATTACTTAGTTGAAAATTGTTGGCCTATAGCTCTCCACGCATGGCCTGCTTCATCTCCCGCACGGCTCGCTCCAGCCCTACGAGTGCCGCTCGACTAATGACGGTATGCCCAATGTTGAGTTCTTCCATACCCTCTAGACAGGCCACTGGGTAAACATTCCAGTAGGTGAGGCCATGTCCAGCGTTGACTCGTAGCCCAGCCGCGATCGCCTGCCGACACCCCTCTGCCAGAACTTCTAGCTCTTTGGCTCGGCTCACTTCATCATGAGCTTCTGCATAACGGCCTGTATGCAACTCAATAAATTTGGCACCAACGGCTGTGGAAGCTTGAATTTGAGCAGGATCAGCATCAATGAATAAGCTCACTGGAATTCCAGCATTTTGTAACTGGGCTACCACTTGCGCCATGCGCTCCTGCTGGCCTGCGATCTCCAAGCCACCCTCCGTCGTCACCTCTTCCCGCCGCTCCGGAACTAAGGTCACATAGTCAGGCTTGATGTCGAGGGCGATCGCGACCATCTCATCAGTTGCCGCCATTTCCAAATTCAAACGAGTGCGTACCGTCTGTCGCAACAGCCGCACGTCTCGATCTTGGATGTGCCGTCGATCTTCGCGCAAGTGAACAGTAATCCCATCCGCTCCAGCTAACTCTGCTAAAACAGCTGCCGCAACCGGATCTGGCTCCACCGTCCGACGCGCTTGTCGAATCGTGGCAATGTGGTCAATGTTAACGCCAAGCGTAGGCAAACTAACCCTCTCCTCTGCCCAGAACTTCCGTTCTTTATCTTACCTGAAAGGCTGAAAGGCTTACGCTAGCAATCGAGCTTAACAAATGTAGGTTAACGACCAGAAATGTTTGTGTCTGGGTTTAACTCTGAGTGCAGCTGGTCAATATTTTCCTCCCACTGGCTGCCATTGAACGGTGTAATTTGAAACTTTGCCAACACATCACCGTCAAGACAGCGTACATTCACATCAAAATCGTTGGGATGAGAGCGAGGCCGATAAAAGGCATGAATCCCGCAGGTACGGCAGAACAGATGTTTGGCTGTGCCCGTATTAAAGGTATAAGTTGTTAGTGCCTCAGAGCCAGCTAGCAACGTAAAGTTTTCCGGAGGCACAATCAAATGGAGAAATCCTTTTTTGCGACAAATTGAGCAGTTACAGTCAACAGCTTCATGCCGAGCGACCTTGACCTGGAAGCGAACTGCCCCACAATGGCAACCACCTGCGTAAGTACTAGGTTCCTGCATTGTCAAATTTGACCTGTATAAAATACGGAGAACTGGAATCTCTTATCCTATTCTCCATACAAAGTTCGGTATTGGCACCAAGCCGATTGGTTACGTTTCCCAGCTATTTTGATAACAGATTGAGCGGCAATTGATCTGAGGTGCGGTTCGACAAGAATCGTGACTCTAGTAGTTCAGCCTTTGAGCTGGGCCGAGGATCAGTTTGCCGATTTTTCGTTGGGATCTAGCAGGGATAAAATCGTCACATTGAGGGACTCTGCCATGCAAATGGAGAAGCAAAAGCAGCAGCAAATCTTAGGTTACTTCATTGAAGAGGCAAAAGAACACCTCGAAACTCTGGAAAGCGGGCTGCTGGATTTACGCTCTACAGTGGCAGATTCAGAGCGATTGAATGAGCTATTTCGCGCAGCCCACTCCATCAAAGGGGGGGCAGCAATGCTAGGCTTCACCAGCATTCACAAAATAGGCCATCGCCTAGAAGACTCTTTTAAGTTATTACAAGAGCACCCCCTCACCGTTGATCAACAACTAGAATCGTTTTTCCTTAAAGGTTTTGATGCTTTAAAGGAATTAGTTGATTGCCTTCAAGGGCCATTTGGTCTGAGAGATGAAGATGCCGACCAGATTTTACAAGAGTCAGAACCCGCGTTTAGCGAGCTACAAGACTATCTAAATCGCCTTATTGGTGTGGGCAGCAAATCGACTGTTGCAGCTGCTCAGTCTGCCAAACCTAAAGCTTCTGCTCAACCTCAGGCTCAATCTGCAAATTCAGCCAATAATTTGACTGCCCAGGTTACAGTAGGCCTGAAGCAGATGCTGCAATTGTTTAAGCAAAAAGAATCAGCTGCTAGCCGCCAACAATTACAAGCTTTGTGTGCTCGCTTGTTGCAATTGGGCAAAGGAGTTAATGCTTGGCAGAACTTAGTCAAAACGGCTCAAGCCGCGATCGCCAATCCTAAGAACTCCTATCAAGTTCTAGCGCCTCTAGTAATTAAGGAGCTAAAAGAAGCGAGTGCTTTGGTCCAGACAGGCAGAGCAGATGAAGTAGCACCTAGTCAACAGCTACGTCGTCTTGCCGCAGTGCCAGAACCTGTGCGCTATATTCCTGAATCTACTGCTCCAGCTATGTTTATGGAACCCAGACTTACTGCTAAAGCACTAATTCAGGCTTTTAATAAACAGCAATTAACTGAGATTGCTGAGCTACTGCTTAAAGCTGCTAAGTAGTAAAAATTAAACACTCAGAATGCATATTGAACCTCTTGAGCGATCGCTTAGGGGGTTTTTTAATATCAGTCATCGATATACTATAGGCGAAAATAGCCACTGTTGTTGATGAGCTGGAATGTTGATTTTGCTGCTTGCATTCAATTTTTTAAGCACAGTTCTTATTTTTATTTCTCTTGAGCCTGGTCAGCGTCTATGTTTAAGAGATGCATTCATTAAATCGTCTATCATTTACGGAATATTGATTGTAGTTTTGACTGAGGCTTTAAGCTTTAACCACTCTCTAGAAACTAGCTCTGTTGCCAGCTTTTGGAGCTTGCTTTTAGCTTTAAACACTGCATTGGTGGGTTTGAAGTTTAAGCGGCGATCGCTACAGCCGCTTAAACTTCAAACTCTAAATTGGCGATTTTTCGATTGTGATAACTTAATTTCTATTTTTACAGTGTTCAGTGTTCTTGGCCTTACATTAGCCACTGCTCTGATTGCGGCACCTAATAATTGGGATGCTATGACTTACCACTTACCACGAGTTATGCATTGGCTGCAAAATCAAACGGTTGCTTACTATCCAACCAATAACATACGTCAAATTTCTTTGCCTCCCGGGACGGGATACTTGGTTGCTCAACTACAAATATTAGCTCGTAGCGATCGCTTCGCTAGCTGTGTTCAATGGTTAGCATTTCTAGGAATTATAGGAGGTACTTCTCTGGTTGCTGAGAAATTAACTCATGATGCTGCCAAATGGCTCACTATGTTGGTTTGTGCCAGTCTGCCAATGGCTATTATGCAGGCTACCACCCCCCAAACTGATTTAACTCTTACTTATTGGCTGGTTTGCTTAGTCTACTTTATTTTTACAAAAAAAGACTATAAAGCGCATGACTATTTTTGGATTTCTGCATCTTTGGGATTAAGCATTCTGGCTAAGCCAACAGCCTTTGTATTTGGTTTTCCTCTAATGGTTATTCTTCTGGTTCGCAATTTAGCTTATAAGACTTTAAAGTACCCTACTACGCTTAAAAAAGTAATTAGCCAGTTTGGATCAACTGCTTTAAATTTCATTTTAATTTCCGTGGCCAGCTTAAGCTTGTCACTGCCTAGTTACTGGAGAAATTATTTGCTATTTGATAGCTGGATGGGGCCAGAATTTGGGACTAGGAACGAGGTATTAGGTGTGCCTCAAATTTTTTCTAATATCCTAAAATATTTAGCCATCAACTTGCCAATTCCAGGATTTTGGCAGTTAACTGCTTTCATTCATCAGAGTGTTTTGCAAGTTGATGTTGACGACCCAAGGCTTAACTATTCTCCTACTCCTCTAGCTGGGGATGTGTCACAACTTCCTTTGGCATTGCTTAAGATTTTAGCTCCACATGAAGATTATGTTGGTAATCCTATCCATCTTCTATTAATAATTTTAGGTTGGCTTATCTTAATTTTTGGCTGCAAAAATCTAAGTCGAGGCACCAAAATTCTAGATTTATTGATGTTGTCGATTGCTAATTTAGTTAGTTTTTTAAGTTTCTGTTTGCTATTGAAATGGCAGGTTTGGGGCAATCGCTTACTTTTACCCTTGTTTGTATTGAATGTTCCTTTGATTACTTATTGTCTACATCGCATCGCACCCTTGAAGCTGCGTAGAGCATTCTTAGTACTCTTAGCATTCATGGCGATCCTATATGCCCTTACGCCTA
The DNA here is from genome assembly GCF_014696035.1 of Trichocoleus sp. FACHB-262. Taxonomy (NCBI): domain Bacteria; kingdom Bacillati; phylum Cyanobacteriota; class Cyanophyceae; order Leptolyngbyales; family Trichocoleusaceae; genus Trichocoleus; species Trichocoleus sp. FACHB-262. Next base: position 240,602 of record NZ_JACJPK010000046.1, read on the forward strand.
TGAGACATCCTCTCCTGGCTTTGCCTAATCGTTCCGATGAACAATCTGCTTCAATTCTGACTTTGTCACGTTCAGAAGTTTACTTCAGCGGAGCACGTAAGGAATTGCAAGCTCCCTACAGAGCAGCGATCGCCTTGATCCAGAAACATCAATGTCGTTCGGTTGGCTTGGCTTTAGGGGGTGATGACTGGGAATATCCCTTGTGGGTACTAATGGAAGAGCAAAGCTCATCTAGCTTTCAAATGAAATCTGTTGAAGTCAAAAACGAGTCTCGCCTAGCGCCACCGGAGTTTCCAGACGAACAACTTTGTACCGTGCTGTCTACCATTCCAACTTATCAACCCCAAAATTTAGGTGCTCAGAACTTAGCTTGGCAGGAGCAAGTCATTTCTGAAACTCCTTTTGTGAAAGTTTTTGTTTCAAATGTAGGGAAGCAAAATTCACTCAGTTGATCAGGCTGTAGAGAAATTAGCCGACGGATGACAGGGAGCGATCGCTAGTCAGTAGTATTAATGGGGAATCAGAACGGCGATCGCTGAACAAGTGGAGGAATGCAGTGGTAACAGTCGGGTTTATTGGCACAGGCTTGATGGGTTTGCCGATGGCAGAGCGGCTGTTGGCTGCTGATCTGTCGGTCATTGTTTATAACCGTACTCCAGAGAAACTAGAGCCGCTACAACAGGCCGGAGCTGCGATCGCTCAGTCCCCAGTGGAGGTATTGCAACAAGCAGATTGTGTGTTGCTGATGTTGACAGATGCTCCTGCCATCCAGGCTGTGCTTTTATCACCAGAAACACGCTCAGCCTTGACAGGACGTACCATCATTCAGATGGGCACGATCGCCCCAGCTGAGAGTTGTGCGATCGCGGCAGAAGTTGAGGCGGCGGGAGGCAGCTATCTAGAAGCACCTGTGCTGGGCAGCATTCCAGAGGCGCAGGCAGGTAAATTGATCATCATGGTAGGAAGTTCACCAGAGCTGTTCCAACATTGGCTAAGTCTCTTGCAACACCTAGGGCCAGAGCCGCAGTTGATCGGCGAGGTGGGAAGTGCAGCGGCTCTCAAGTTAGCGCTCAATCAATTAATTGGCTCGTTGACTACGGCTTTTGCCTTGAGTCTAGGCTTTGTGATGCGGCAAGGCGTGGATGTGGAAACTTTCATGAACATTTTGCGGGATAGTGCTTTGTACGCACCGACATTCGACAAAAAGTTACCCCGCATGGTGGAGCGTAATTACACCAATCCCAATTTCCCCACGAAGCATTTGTTGAAAGATATGAATTTGTTCTTAGGAGCAGCTCAGTTAGCAGGATTAAATGTCAGCAGTTTGGCAGGAGTCCAAACAATTTTAGAGATTGCTCAGAAGATGAGTTTAGCCGAAGCAGACTACTCAGCTTTATTCTCTGCGGTCAATCCTCAGGAGTAACCGAGGCAACTGTGGCGATCGCTTCTCATCTCTTCATTGGTATATCGCCCACTACCTCCGCCAGCGGTCAAACTGATCTTCTGAACAGCCGTTGATATATGCATTGGAAACCCAGCCATTGATCGGGCGTACCCGTTCGGTGGTTGGGTCTTCAACTCCTACCAGCTTGACCCAGTTGCCCCGCCGATTCAGTGCCCTGACTACACGACCGCGATTGAGCTGGGTCAGCACGGAGTAGGTGGTGCTAGGGCCACTCCGAATATTGACAGAATTACTAGTAATGAATGAGCAAACTCCTTGACTCGGGGTACTTACGTCAGTTCGAGCTAAATATCTAGTGACTCTCTCCTCAACCCGTTTCCCATTGGGAAATTCAACTGCTAGCACGGGGTTAGGAATTCGGGAGGTAGGAATCTGCAAGATATAGGTATAGCCGTTGTTTCTAAACTCGAAATAGCGCAATTGCCGAGGATCATAATTAACTGCTTCTAGGTTCAACCCTGGGCCACCATTTCTCGTACGGCTACGGTAGAAGCGCGGAGCAGTGGGATCATCCTCTGCACCACAAATGTAAACTAAATAATTTTTGGTTTCTGCATAGGCTAGGGTTCCACCCGTTCCACGACCACAGGTAACATCTCCTTCAATTTCACTTAAGTTACCAACTTTTAATTGCGCGATCGCAGGCTGGCTGGAAAATGCAAAAGTGAGAATTGTAAAAGACAGTGCAACTGATAAAGCCTTAAATTGTTTATGACCTAACATAGATTGGAAGATGTGTGAGGATAATTTTTCATCCAATCCTATCAGGCTTGACCTCAAGCATTGCGGGAATAAAATCTATCTTTAACATCTGCTCAGCTTCTTTAAAGTAAATAAATTATGAGTCGAGAGCTGCTGAGGAAACGATTGATTCTAGGGTTCAAATTTGCTGGTGTACTGATTGTAGTAGCTGTTCTTTTAAGAGCAATTAAATACTTGAATTTGTCAGCTTCATTGGCAATAGCTCTAGAGAAAATTCAGAGTTTAGGTGTTTGGGCACCGATCGCCTTTATCTGCATTTATATTTTTGCAGCTCTGTGCTTGATTCCAGGCTCTTTACTCACGCTAGGAGCGGGGGTGTTATTTGGGGTCGTTTTTGGCTCCATCTATGCCTTTGTAGGAGCCACGCTGGGAGCGATCGCGGCTTTCCTAGTCGGCAGATATTTAGCGAGAGGATGGGTAGCTCAGCAGATTGAAGGTCATGCCAAATTTAACGCCGTAGATCAAGCAGTGGCACGGGAAGGGCTCAAAATTGTGCTGTTGACTCGACTCTCTCCTGCCTTCCCATTTATATTGTTGAACTATGTTTTTGGCATTACGCAAGTATCTCTTCGAGATTATGGATTGGGCTGCTTGGGCATGCTGCCACCCACTATTATGTATGTTTACATTGGTTCCCTGTTGGGTGATTTGGCAACCTTAGCTACCAAAACTACAGGGCGATCGCGTTCCCCAGCGGAATTGGTCTTCTACAGTGTGGGCTTAGTTGCCACTGTAGTTGTCACCATTTACGTCACTCAAGTTGCCCAAAAAGCCTTAAACGAAATTTCTGGAGGAACTGATGTCTCAGCCAAGCGTTGAGTCGGTAAAAGTGCTACCGATGGATGAGTATAACGAAGCTTTAGTGAATCAGGTACGGCCTGACCATTGGACTAATCCGCAACCGGCTGCTTGCTACAACTTAGTGGTCATTGGAGGAGGAACGGCAGGGCTAGTGACAGCCGCTGGAGCGGCAGGCTTGGGAGCAAAAGTTGCACTGGTAGAAAAGCACTTGTTGGGAGGCGATTGCCTCAATGTGGGCTGCGTTCCTTCGAAATGTATGATTCGCTCTGCTCGGGCAGTTGCTGACTTGAAAGCGGCAGGACAGCATGGCATTCAGATACCAGAACATCTGGAAGTTGATTTTGCTACCGTGATGGAGCGGTTGCGACGAGTGCGGGCCGAGATTAGCCACCATGATTCAGCTCAACGCTTTCAACAGCTAGGAGTTGATGTTTTCTACGGCACCGCTAAGTTTACCAGCTCCAATACAGCGGAAGTAGCAGGTCAAACGCTGCGGTTTAAACAAGCTGTGATTGCTACAGGAACTCGTGCCGTTGAGCCTGCGATCCCAGGATTGGCAGAGGCAGGCTACTTGACCAACGAAACTGTTTTTCACTTAACTCAGCGTCCGCAACGGTTGGCAGTTGTCGGAGGTGGACCTATCGGTTGTGAGCTAGCCCAGGCATTTCAGCGGCTAGGGTCTGAAGTGGTGGTGTTGCACAAGAACGCTCACCTCCTCGATCGCGAAGATGCAGATGCGGCTGAGATAATTCAACAAACTTTCATCAGCGAAGGCATTCAATTATTGTTGTCAGCTCAAATTCAGCGAGTTGAAGTGAGCAGTGCAGGTAAAGTCGTTTATTACGAGAGCAATGGCCAACCTGACTCAATCGTTGTAGATGAAATTTTGGTAGGGGCGGGCCGAGTTCCTAGGGTCGAAGGCTTAGATTTGGAACGGGTAGGCGTGAAGTATGACAAAACTCAAGGGGTGTGGGTGAATGACCGCCTACAAACCACCAATCCTCGCATTTATGCAGCGGGTGATATTTGTATGGATTGGAAGTTTACTCATGCTGCTGATGCGGCGGCTCGCATCGTGATTCAGAATGCTCTGTTTCTAGGACGTAAAAAACTGAGCTCGCTCACCATGCCTTGGGTGACTTATACCGATCCAGAGGTGGCTCATGTTGGTTTGCATGAGCCACAGGCTGAAGCCCAAGGTATCAACCTAGATACTTACTTGGTTCCTTTAGAGGAAATTGATCGCGCGATCGTAGATGGAGAAACCGCTGGATTTGCCAAGATCCATGTCAAGCAAGGAACTGACAAAATTGTGGGTGCAACGATTGTGGCTCGCCATGCCGGGGAGATGATCAGTGAAGTAACCTTGGCGATGGTAGGAAATTTGGGATTGGGGGCGATCGCCAATACCATCCATCCTTATCCCACTCAAGCAGAAGTAATTCGTAAAGCTGCAGATGCGTACAACCGCACCCGTCTAACTCCTACCATAAAAAAATTGTTCTCGACCTGGCTCGCCTGGCGGCGCTCATAAACTCCCAAAAAATTTAGGACGCAACATCTTGCGCCCTAAAAGTGTTTAGCAATCTCTGATTAATTGAAGTCAGAATTTAATCTCTGAAGCTCTGGTTACAGGATCAAGCCTTAGAGTTAATCTTCTAGGTCAGGTGCTCAACAAGTAGCGTTAAACTCGCTCAATTACTGCTTAGCAGCATCTGTCTTGGCAGCATCGTCACTTGCAGCAGAAGCATCTTTAGCGGCGTCTTTGGCAGTGTCAGCAGCTTTGTCAGCATCCTTAGCAGCATCAGCCGCCTTATCAGCAGCTTTGGAAGCATCTTCAGCTGCTTTCTCAGCTTCAGCAGGCTTGGCAGTGCTATCAGCCGCACCAGCAGCGGGGCTGGCTTCGGTTACAGCAGGGCTAGCTTCAGTTGCGGTGCCACCATTGGTAGGAGTGGTGCTGGTGTCTGAGGAGCAGCCAACAAGAGCACCGAAGCTTAGGGTTGCAACAGCGGCCAAAGTGGTTAGGTAATTAGCTTTCATAAAACTCTCCAACTAGTCAGGACAAAAGTGCGATCGCCCCAGACAAGACTGGGCTTATTTGTGTATTAAGACCTATCAGACTGAGTTTTTGCTGAGAAACAGTTTGGTATCTGTTAAGAAAAAGAAAAGTGCAGGAAATTGAGGAGATATTAATATGCGGTTTTACTCACAAGTGATTTTTCCACGACTCCTAGATTGGGGTATGTCTCACCCCGCTTTGGCGCAGTATCGGCAAGAACTATTGGCTGAAGTAGAAGGAGAAGTTTTAGAAATCGGCTTTGGCACTGGATTAAATCTGCAATACTATCCCCGCCAAATTCAGAAAATTACAACGGTGGATGTGAATCCAGGTGTTAGTGCTTTGGCGCAAAAACGTATTCAAGCTACGGCGATCGCCGTAGATCATTGCCTATTAAATGGTGAGAATTTGCCAATGGCGGATAATACGTTTGACAGTGTGGTGAGTACCTGGACTTTATGCAGCATTGCCAAAGTGGATCAAGCATTGCAGGAGATTCATCGGGTGCTCAAGCCATCGGGCAAGTTTTTCTTTGTTGAGCATGGATTGAGCGAAGACCCCCAAGTTCAGGTCTGGCAAAATCGCCTCACGCCTCTACAAAAAGTGATTGGAGATGGTTGCCACCTCAATCGCCAGATTCAGCAGTTGGTTGAAGCGAACCACTTCGAAATCTTGAAATTAGACAAGTTTTACGTCACTACTCTTCCTAAAATAGGCGGTTTCATGTACAAGGGAGTCGCCATCAAAGGATAAGCAGGGTCATACGCAATAGTCATGAATATCAGATTCATTTCCTTGCAACTAAAAGAAACGATCGCCCCTAATTCCTGAAACAAAAATATAGGAGGGGAGCGATCGCCTAGATTAAATTAAGGCACTAGAGCATGAGTCCAATTTGCTACTGTCCGTCGCATAAAACGCTCAGATCAATTCTTTTGCCTCTAGCGTCAATTACGCGACAACTGCGATCGACCGAGTCGGCTGCTTGAGAGAGGCCCGCATACCCGATATATCCTTGCGGCAGAGAGCGCATGGCTACAACTGACTCCAATCCTGCTTCAAAATCCAAACTAGTGGATGCTGAGTATTCGATTGTAGGTCCATCTACCGATACAGCAACTCCCTCACAACCAGGAAGCTCAGAAACCTTTGCTCCTGCCGCTTGCCAGTCTTGCAGTTGATGACGAAATTCAATCAGTTGCTGCCGATCTTGGGATGTAATTTGAGGATTGCCGATCCGGGGTCCCATTGCCTTAATGGCTCGGTTCCAGTTATTTTGGCAGACCAAATCTTTAAGTGAGGAATCGAGCTGGGGCAGGTTGAGCGCCTGACTCTGGTCAGCAAAACTCAAGCCTTCTACGCTCAGCAAAGCGGGGGTTAACAATGCAATCGAACTTAATTCTCTCAGCATGATCGATACCGGAAAGTTCCAACCCTTTTTTCAGCTAATTTGGCTAGCCATCCGGTATTTCTGCTGTTATCAACGGAGAGGGGGGGATTCGAACCCCCGTTGAGTCGCCCCAAAACAGATTTCGAGTCTGCCGCATTCAACCACTCTGCCACCTCTCCAGAGGTTTGGTCTCTATTTATTTTAGAGGGATTTACCCATTCTACAGTAGGGGAACCTCGTTTTCTGTAGATTCTAGAGTCCTAGTTAAGCCTTGATTCGGTTGCCACTGCAAAGCTCCATCTCGCCCAGTCCAGTAAACCTCAATCTTGTTCCGGCGGAGCTGGGCCAACGTATCTGGATCAATGGAGGTAGCAGAGGCGATCGCGATTTGCGGCTTAATCGCTTTTAATAAGCTATTGGTTAAGGGTTCGCCAGTCCACCAAAGTACCTGTGCTGGAGCTAATTGGCCTGACTCTACCAAAGCGTTCTGTTCACTACTCTTGAGATGGCTTAGCCAAATCCACGGCTGGTCATACAACTTAAAGGCCCAGACAGCTAAATCAGTACTGACAGGTTGTACAGCAGTAGAACCAATTTGAATCGTTTGACCTGAAGCTAAAAGCTGGTAATGCCTTTGGGCAGCTAGGCTAGGAAAAACCACAGCCTTCTGATCAGACGCTATGGCAGGTGGGCGATCGCCCGCCCTAACTTTAGAGGCGGCGCTTGTATAAAAAGCTTTAATTGGCAGCTGATCTACAATTTGGGACCAACCTTGATGATTATGTTGAGTGTCTGTAGCCACAGCCCAATCGATTTGATTAATTCCTTGCTTTTGCAGGAATGGCAGCACTGTTAAACTAGCGATCGCTTCGTTGCCACTGTTCACCAAGCCAACGCGACTTTGGTCTTGAACCACTAAGATGGGTTCTCCAGATGTCGCTAGGACGGTTGCCCGAAACAAGGTTGTGTAGCTATACCAGACGGGTAGCACAATTAAGCCAACAGCAATCAGACCTGCTGCCCACCAGCGACGCTGCCACCAAGTCTGTAGCCAAGCAAGACAAATCAGGCCATACAAAACGGCGAGTTGCAACGTAGAAATAGTCCCTACCGCAATAGAATTACCCGGTAATCGACTAAAGAAATCGACAATGGCGATTAGCCCATGAGTAGGGTAGTAAAGCAACCAAGCGATCGCACTTCCGGCCAAAGGCCAAACCAAGGCAGCTAAGGCACTAACAACACCACCAATACTAATAATTGAAATCAATGGAGTCGTTAGAAAATTCACCACAATGCTGTAGGGAGAAACCAACCCAAAAACATAAAGTTGCAAAGGTAAAGTCCATAAATAAGCAGCAATTGGCACCGCAATTAAAGTTGCGATCGCGGGAGGGAGCCAATCTAGCCGCTTAATCACAGGCGGGACAGTGACCAATAAACCTAAGGTGGCTAACAGGCTTAATTGAAACCCTAAGTCCCAAATCCACAGCGGGTTCCATAACAGTAGAAACGTCGCTGCAACCAATAAAGAACCTAAAGGCTTGATTTTTCTTTGGGTTCCTAAAGCAACCAGAGCTGCAAATCCCATCAAAGCTGCTCGCAGCACAGCGGGTTGTAAACCTGCCAAACCTACAAATATAGCTAACGCCCCTGTCCCAGAAATTATTTGCATCCGCGCTGGAAAGCGCCGAGTTAAGACTAGAACTAATCCTAAAATGAGCGAAGTTTGGAATCCTGAAGCCGCTAGCGCATGGGCCAAACCGATTTTGGCGAACTGATCTTTGATGTCATAAGGCAAATCAACTGCCCGACTGCCCAGCACCATAGAACTAACTAGCGGTCCTTCAGGACTGCCTAGCCAGCGTACCTGTGTTTGAATGATTTTTTGACGAATCGCCCACCAGCCCCACTGAGCAATGGGCGTCCCTGGTGTCAAACTAATTTGACGACCGCTGAGACCGGCAAATCCTCCTTCTTGCGCCAGATAAGCCCGAAAGTCAAACTCTCCTGGATTTTGAGCAGGCTTCGGCTCGTATAACTTACCTGTAACCGCGATCGCTTGTCCGGATCGCAGACCTGTTCCCTGTAACAAGGGCAGCGTTACATACAGGTTGCCACTAACCGCTTGGTTGGAGTTAGCTACTTGTGCTGGAACAATTACCTGACTGACCTGGGTTGCTTTCATCCAAAACTGCGATCGCCCACTCCGAGTCAGGCGGGGTGAGCCGATGACCTTTCCTTGAACAGTCACAATCTGCTCTGAATTAACCGATGAGGAGCTAATCAGTTTGCTGACATCGTTTGTCGCTGGTTGAGGTGTACGGACTTGAAAGTATAGGCTGGCTAAAAGCCCCACCAACCCAGCAGCTATACAAACTTTAGGATTCCATCTCAGTTGCCAACTTTCTGGTAAACGTAACGAACGGACGATCGCGGGCGGAATAGCAAAGCGTTGGCGAGCTAGCAAGGCTGCTACAATGCCCAGCCCCAGCAATAAATAACCGCCGCCTGGGATTGTAGTTATCAACAATCCCAGAATGTAAGCAAAACATAGAATAATACCCGCTAGGGTCATCAATCGCCTCCTGAACTAGATTGATAACCCTAACTTCAAACCTAACCCCGCATGAACCAGCATCAGCAACAAGGCAATGCTCCCTAGCAAAGCGTGAACTATACGCAGTGATTTGTTACCACCAAAACCTGCGAGAGCAATTACACCGTTAAAAGCTAACAAGCTCAACACCACCAAGCCCGTCCAAAAGTGAGGGCTTTCAAGAACTGGCTGCTGCTGCATCACTAGTGATAGAACACCACCCGTAAAACCCAAAGCCATAAACAAAAACATCCAACCAGCAATCTTAGGATGTGCATTGCGGCTTTGGTCTGCGATCGTAAAATCAGTTGCTAGTCGGCTGCGCCATCCGGTGATGCCAACAGCACTACCCATGGCAACAACTACGATGCCCATCATGGCTGGATGCCCCCAATGCACAACGGGCTCAGGAATACCCAGACTGCGGAACCAAGCAGCAGTTGGTTCTAGGAATTCGCTCAATCCCGACATTTGTTTTCCTTTATACTTCAGTAATAGCTCTAGTTCTATCACTATAGTGACGGTAGATAGATAAGCATAGAAGTTGGCTCAACGTCGAACTTGAAGACCTCTCCGAAACAGAAAACTCTCAAAGGCTAAAGACTACTTTCAATCTTTTAATACTTAGAGTGAAGACACTTTAGTCTTTTGAAGTTCTAGTAGCGGAAATCCCAATGCCTCTCGCTGCTTTAAATAAAGCTGAGCTACCTGCCGTGCCAAATTGCGAATCTTTAGGATATACCGCGTACGCTCAGTAACAGAAATAACTCCCCTAGCATCCAATAAATTGAATGTGTGAGAACACTTCAAGACGTAGTCGAATGCAGGTAAAACCAGCTCCTGTTGCATTAGTCGCTCTGTTTCCTGCGCATACAACTCAAACAGTGTGAACAGTAGCTCTGGGTTTGAAGCCTCGAAGTTGTAAGTTGAGTTCTCAACCTCTCCTTGGAGGTGCACATCTCCATAGGTGAGCTCATCATTCCAACGAATGTCGAAAATTGAGTTTACCCCTTGGAGGTACATTGTTAACCGTTCTAAACCGTAAGTGATTTCAACGGAAACCGGGCGGCAATCAATACCACCGCACTGCTGGAAGTAAGTGAACTGTGTCACCTCCATGCCATCTAGCCAGACTTCCCAGCCAACACCCCAGGCTCCAACTGCTGCATCTTCCCAGTTATCTTCTACAAAACGGATGTCATGCTCCTCTGGATGAATACCTAATGCTCTTAAAGAATCTAGATAGATTTCCTGAATGCTGTCTGGCGAGGGTTTAATCAGCACTTGATACTGATAATAATGCTGCACTCGATTTGGATTTTCTCCATAGCGCCCATCTCCAGGCCGACGACAGGGCTCAACATAAGCAACTGACCAAGGCTCTGGTCCAATAGCCCGCAAAAAGGTATGCGGGCTTTTAGTTCCAGCGCCTTTTTCTGTGTCGTAGGGCTGGACGATCAAGCAACCGCGATTGCTCCAAAACTGATGCAGAGTAGCAATAACCGACTGAAAATTCACAAACTCCCCCTTCTGCGCAAGCACGACGCATTCTGGCATCTCTTCTGTACTATTGTCACGCAAACCTCGACACAGAGAGCTTTTGAAAATAATCCAAAAAATCTTCGATCTCCCCCTTGACAATCCCGTGTGGACTTCGTTATATTGGCTAAGCGGTCGAGGGAGAAGGGGCGCGAAAGCGCACCGAATCAGTCG
>NZ_JACJPK010000047.1:0-2216 GCF_014696035.1 Trichocoleus sp. FACHB-262
GATTTCTGCAATCTGAGATCGCCGCCTGACACCTTGACCCCGTCCCTTCCGGTAATAGGAGCGCCGGCTATGACAGAGAGCATCCTGCCAGCAGCCATTACCTCCAACGGCAGCATCGTGTAGCTTTCGAGCTTCTGCTGCCGTCAACAGGCTACAAGCTCAGCAGGTTTCATTCGGCGATCGCCCCATCTTCGTTGAGTTTGAGAAGCTTTCTTATTATGACTAGCCAAGTAAAATTTTTGGTTGTGTCGATAATAATCTTAGAATAACTAGATAGAGATAAGTATGCTTATCTCTATCTGAATCCTGAGACAACTTTGGATTCCCGTTCTTACTTGGTGCCGAATGTCGACTGGTTCGATGGCATCGCCGGTATTATCTAAACGTTCATAGTTGGCGGTGATTGTTGCTCTAACTCGTGCGGAATCCATCGCCCCAAAGTTGCATGAGAAAATAGCCCTAGGCCTGATTCATTCAGTTGAAAAGAAGATTTGTTTAGGGTTTGTAAAAGCATTATTTAAGGAGCATAAAGCAACCACTTGGCTCCAAGGATTGGGGAACCTTAGCAGAGGCAACATTCACCTTGCTTAAGGGGCACTAATTCCTATGTCTCAGTGGTTTCAGCGAATTCTCTGTACACTTTTAATTGCTCTTGTCGTTACGTTTCATTTTGGCTTTATCGAAGCCCAATCAGCACTAGCTGCTAACCCGATTCAGGTTGCAGAAAAACTCCTTTCTAATAAGCAACTCATTCGTGATGCAAAAAGCTTCCTAGACATGACCCCAGATGTACTCTGTGGAGCCTACCTGGATAAGGCAAATGGTGTTGATAGTGCAGCATGGCGAGTTATCGAGGAAGGAGCCGCAGCGACCGCAACAGTTACAGGAGCTATTTCATCTGCGTCAACGGCAGGAGCAGGAGCACTCAGCGGTTATGCTGGAATCGCATCAGCAGTTTCTCAACTTGGCTTGGGTGGTCTGACAAGTGCTGCTGCTGGAATGATGGGAAGTAGTGCATCAGGAGCCGCAGCAACCGCAGTAGTTACTTCAGCGGTGGGTGGACCTCTGGTAATGGGTGCTTTAATTGTTGGAGGTACAGGGGCTGCAGCCTTCGGTACTTATGAAGCAGGCAAGTTCGCTGTTGAAAAGTTGGGGAATTTAGCTGAAGGTTACTGCAATTCCAATTGACTCCAAAAATGCTTATGGGCATTGTTCAGAGCAGCTTTGATGGATGCCGTATCGTCCACAAGAGAGTCAATTAAGTTTATCTCTATCTAAGATTTGCTCGACCTTCTCTGTAACGATGTCTTAATTCCCCGTTGCTCCCGTTTTGCCCATCGTGGTCGTGCCTCTCGACAGTGGCAAGGAACCGGAACCTCGGCGATCGCAATTACCGGACATGCGCCACTTGAAATCGCACTGACCGGTGGTCACAGTTGGCTTTAGCCTAGGAAACGAGCAGAATTGCTTGAAAACCACCCGTTAGGTAGTCGTTCACCACTCAATCGAGGCGTTAAAAGTGGAGAGTTGCGATGAAGATCAGGAGTTTGTATTGTGAGTAAACAGCAAAAGCAGCCAGATAACAGCGCTCTAACTTCTTCCGGGGCAGATCAAGCAGATGCCAAGCTGCTTCAGGTCGATGGCAATCGCCCGATTGATGGAAGTGACCTTCAGGTAGAGAAGATTTTGCCCATTGATGGCGATCGCCCCGTCGTGGCGGATGACATCCGGGTCCTCGCCACGCTTGAAGTCGATGGCAGTCGTCCGATTGTGGCCAGTTCCTTAGAGTCGACCGAAACTCTGGGCATTGATGGCGATCGCCCCATTACGCCGAGCCATTTGGATGTGAAAGAGGTGGTTTACGAGGACGGCAGACGACCGATTGCAGTGGATAAAGTCCAAACTCGCAAAACCTTTTCTCTCGATGGCGATCGCCCCATTATGGCAGATGAGCCAGAAAAACCGGATATGCTCCGAGACTACATTGACTAGACTGGTTAGACCAAGACAGGTTTTCCAGTGGCGACGGCCTGTTCCACAATATCAGCCGCACGCTGAACCCCCCCAGCGCGTTGCGTTGCTTGCTGGAGCCTCAACACCTGCTGTTTGTAAGAGTCCTGACTTAGCACTTGTTGAATCACGTTTCGTAATCTGGGAACCTTTAACCGGCGCAGCGGCACACATTCCCCGGCTCCTGTCCAAGCAATCCGGGCCGC
>NZ_JACJPK010000048.1:0-16165 GCF_014696035.1 Trichocoleus sp. FACHB-262
ACTCACTCCAGAAGGGGTGGCCTCGATTACAGGACGAGACTCGATTCTCTCAGCTCTATCTGTAGCCGGGTTTTAGAGAATTGGTATAACGCCTTCTTGCCACACCCTTGTCACGTGATGCCGCGCACTTGCCGTATTGCTCCGATCCACACCGTAGTCGTTGTGGCAAAACTGCCGCACTGTAGCTTTGACGCACCTCTGGCCTCAATAGGCGAGCAATCTGCCTTCAGCCGCTTCTGTGTTTGATTGTTGCCGCACTTCTGACGCAGTTGCCTCCCACCTGAGCAATTCACTTGATGGAATGAGATTCCTTTGATTGACTCCAGATCCGTTAGCGCTTTCTGTTACCGGATAGCTCAGCTCCAATCAGTCGGAGGCGAGATCGCTCTGATCGCGAATCAATCACCTATGAATCCAATTGCCCCACTGCCGGTCCAGGAGGGATGAGAACGTACTCGCTAAACAGTACGACTGTATGGATGGGGAAGCTTGGGACGCAGGCTGGTTAGCCTAATTTGGCAACGGGGAAATTGATTGTAGTGCCAGCACCACCAAAGGAGAGAGCTAATGAGTAATGACCACTTCCCGGAAGGGCTAGTTTTGAACTTCCGATCCTCTAGAGTCAGTTCCACAGGCTTCTAAACATTCCCTCATATCACTTGAAACCGCTTCATTAAGCCAGGAATCTGATTCAGTTGTAGGCTCTGCGCCTGGATCACCCGCAGGAGATCCAATCTTAAAACGGGCAGGTGATCCAACCTCTGGCTCTATCTCTAAACGCTGCTGAAGTTGCCGCCGTTTCTCCTGTCGCCGTTGCAGAATCCCCCACACCTGCTGCCAATGAGCCAGATCCAGACTGTACACCCTGAGTTTCTCCCCCTCGTAGCCGGGATGGGAGCGAGACCAGTGCATGCTTAACTTAATGCCCATTTGGGAGAGGAGCTGGTGAATGATCTGAGTGTCACTCATCGCGCTGGTAATGGTGTAGTGAAGTGCGACTTTGATTGGCGCTGTCAGGGCTCGGGCGCGATCAGCGTAGGGTTTCAAGTCGTACTTGCACCACTGCCAACCAGAGCGCATCTTGGCAATGAGTTCATCCATGCCAATGTTTGAGCGAAGCCAACGCCGCAGTTCGGAGCCAGAAATATCCCAAGGGCAATACCCCTGGTTCCAGGTCGCCTGCTTCTCCAATGCTTTAGCACTGAGATCGCTCGCCACGCCTGGAAACAGTTGCATCTCCAGGTTGAGCAGTTCGCCGCGTCGTCTACCCTCTTTATCCCACAGCACATCTTCCAGGGTGAGGTGATCAAGGCAGTAGAACTCTTTGAAGTAAAACTTAGCGACCGCTAACGATTCTTCTCGCCCTAGCCCCTCCCTTTGTTCCAACATGAGAATTTCGCTGAACGTCAGCTCTTCTGCATTTAACATCGCTTGTGCATCTACTTCCTGCTGTTCCTGCCGAGCGATCGCCAGCAGCGCTTTTATTGCTGAGTTGTTTTCCCGGTCTTCGACGGTGACTTGATTGCCTTCAAATCGAAGCCGCACTAGTAGGGCATCCCTCAAGTGATACATGGCGAAGTTCTGTTCAGCAGCAATACGGCAAAACAGGTTGAGATGGGGATCACTCTGCCAGTCGTAGCGACTGATTTCCCCGGTAACATCTTCTTTTAAGCTGGAGCGAATCAGTTGAATGGTGGCCGTGGTGCGTTGCTGAAGATGGTCTTTGAGCTCCAGGACATTGGTGGAGCGGCTCACCTTCGAGAAGTTGCTACCTCGCTGGGCACACCAGACGAGGCGCTCCACCGGTTCCCGAACTCGACCTAAGGCTTGGGCCATATCTGCGTCGGTGCTGGAGGTTCCAGTAAAAATGCCGTAGACCTTGGAGATGATGCCTTGAGCCTCGATGCTGACTCCGGTTGCAACCGAAGGGGAACAGATAATAATGTCGTATTCGCTTCGATAAAGGACGACATCGGGAGTTTGGATAAACTCTCGTTCGCATTCTCCACCACTAGTTTCAGAGTTGACCAGTAACACGCGCTTGTGAGGAGCTTCTTTGGCAATCAGACGGGCGATCGCCTTACTCGTCCCCTTGCTATCAGTGGCGATGAAGAGCACTTTGCCGGGTGCCAATGATTGCATCTCTGCCAGCAGTTCTCCCGTAATGGCGCTGCGGTCAGGCGAGCGAATAAAGCGCACGGGGTAGCCTGCGGACTGATAGTCGTTACGGATTAAGAAAATGGGACTGTCATCGCCTCGCAACTCTTTCAGGTAATGCAGAGTCGCGTTGTCGAGATCAGCGTCAGCTACAATGACGCGACGAGCCACTCGGATCAGTTCGCGCAAGCGGGATAGCAGCACCGGACGTTTGCCATCCTTGGCACAGGTTGAACTCGTCAGCAGGTGGCGGATGACCTGCACCACTTCATCGAGGATGAGGTCACATTCACTAAACTTATTGGGATCAATGCTGAGTAAAGAGTCTACACACAGCCCGACGCGCAGGGTATAACCAGCTCCAGTGATAAACTCTCCCTTGACCTTATCGAGATCCCCTTTGTAGTCCAGTCCTAAGCGGGCGGACAGGTTGCGCATCAGCGCGATGCGGTGTCCTCCGGCGATCGCTTTTTCAGAATCTTGGAGTAGCGCCTGAATTTGCTTGGTCTTCCCGGTGCCTTTGGCACTCGCGATCGCCACAATGCCGGTGTCAGGAATCTTTTGGAGGACTAGAGTAGACAGGTCAGCAGTGGTGACTTGCACAAAGGCAGGGTAGGTCAGCCGATGCTCTAGGCGTTGCCAAATCAGCCAGTGTTGCAAAGGCAGTGCCTGGTCATAAGCGCTTTGCCAAGCGGCAGCGCCACAGCGCACGATCAAATCATCGACACCTTTGCCTTGAGGCGCTTTCCACGTTGCGACACTGACTAAGTTGCCTGCTTGACCTAGCAATCCTCCCAAGCGATAGAGTGCCACGGACACTCGTCGTTGAGTGGCTTCCTTTTCATCCTGGTCAAACGCCAGAACAAAGCGGCGATCCGGGATAGCAAATCTGGCAGCATCGGGAATTAACCGTCGAGTGCCATCGAGTAACTTTTGATAGCCGCCGTTGACCCCGTAGAACGCCAAGGGCACGAAACCCTGACTGAGTAGCGAGAGCGCCTTTTTACCACCTTCAGTGTGGACCATGGGAATTTCAGGGTGTGCCTCGAGCCAATCCCAGAAGGAGCCAGACAGAGGGATTTCTACGCCATAACGACGACCGATTAACTGTCGAATTTCAGGTGGGACTGGGGGGAGATAGGCACGGGAACCATTGCCGACAGGGGTGTCGTATTTCTGAGTTTTGCCTTTGCTATTCTGCCGGGGATGACTCAGTTTTGCCTGCCAGCAAGAACCATCTTCATTGATCAGTAGAACGGCATACAAATTGGTACGGGCTTGATACCCAAAGCGGGTCACATGCCAATTCAACGCTTCGTGAATGGGATAGGCGACCTCACCACCCGGGAGGGATTCAGTATCGCCAACCAATCGGGTTGCAACGTGGTACAGGCAGGGCGCGATCGCACTACCTTCTACAAATTCTTGTTGGATTTTTTGAGTAAATTCTAATTGAGCCCAATGTTCTAGCTGCCGGCTAAAAGATTTGCTACTTCTCTCTATAGAAGAGTCCGCTGGAACAACCTTCTGGCAAAAAGTGAACACACTCATCTCCCTCTATTTTTACGATTTCAGGGAGAAGTAAACATGCAGCAGCCAGAGATATTGCCAAAAGGCTTGCAACATCTGCAAAAATACCTCTAAAATTAAGCAATATAAAACTGACTATGCTCATGAGGAGCATAATCTTCACTACATGACTTCTCCTGTAGTTATTGTTTGGACGGTCTAACTTTTTGCTTGGTCGGCGTCGAAGCTAGCGTCCTAAACGAATTAATTCAAATAAATTAATGCCCCCTCCAATTCTCCTTTGGAGGGCTGTTTTTGCTTGCCCCTCCTTTTTCATAGATCAACGTGCAATTGGCAGATCTGAAGGGTAGTGCAACCAGCAGATCTGAAGGGTAACTCAAAAGGCTTAGATAAAAACCTTTCGGTAGAGTGAGTTGGTAGAATTGCTTAAACGCTACACCCTGAAAGCTAAGGTTTCAGTTCTCGTTAAGCAAGAGTAGAAGAACGGCTAAGCTCTATCTGACCCATATTAAACACCGAAAACTGCGAAATTAAACAAGCTGAAACTGTCTCCAAGAAAGGAATACGCCGGAGTGATAGAGCCTAAATACGCCGGAGTGATAGAACAGCTCATACGCCGGAGTGATAGAAGAAAAAGCTACAATACGCCGGAGTGATAGAACAGCTCATACGCCGGAGTGATAGAGAAAATGAATAAAAGTGAGTCATTGTCCATATTTATCAACTTGTAAGCTTGTTGAAATATACGCCGGAGTGATAGAACAGCTCATACGCTGGAGTGATAAAAGAAAAAGCTGTAATACGCCGGGGTGATAGAGCAGCTCATACGCCGGAGTGATAGAAAACGCTTTCAAAAACGTACGCCGGGGTGATAGAGGATTTCGATTGATCCCAGAAAAGTGAGGAACGACAGTAGAAAAGGGTTGACAAACAGTAAAGTAGGGATAAAGCTTCCACTTGCTGAATCTTCAGGTAAAATCCCTACAACCGTTCACTCTGCTGCCAATATGACGTCAGGTCAAAAAGAATTAACTTTTCCAGTTGATGGACAATTGTTGATGCTACTACCCAGAGCTGCGGCCTCTGTTCATAATCCAGACGTGCAGCTCCCCATTCTCCGTGCTGACAACGATGGTTACTACCTAGAGCTGCGGGTTGAGTCAGACACGAATGATCCCAGTGAAGTGGCTGTCACTCGTCGTGTCCCTTTAGAGAATGTCACGGCTGAAGAGTGGAAAGATCTGAAGCAAGAGTATGAGAATCTGGACTTTGAAGCATTAGTTGATAAGGGAATTAGTAAGGGCCTCGAAAAAATAACAGACCGTCGAATTCAGCGCCTATTTATGGCACTTCTAACCTTCCTCAATCCTAGGCAGGTTGGAATTGTTCTCCACCTCTATAAACTGGCGGCAGAACAGAACAATGGTTCTGTAGTTACTTTTCGCTCGAATGATTTATTAGAGAGCTTAGGCTATTCTCGAACGAAAGATGGAGGATTTCATGCCAAGGTAAGATCTCAGTTAAATCAAGATTTAGTGGCGCTACATCGAATTGAACTAGTTCTAGCAAAGTCTTTAAGAGATGGAAATAAAGTTGGTGCTGAGGTCATTATCAAGAGTATTTTGCGAATTAGAAGTTATAAAATTGAGAACCTTTCTAGAGATTTTGATCTGCTTAAAGCTGCAGATTATACCTATGAACTTGCTGACTCTTATACGGTATCTTTAGAGTTTTTCGAAGGGCCTAGCCGTACCGGAGATTATGTGTTGTTCGCTAGCGAAATTGATATTACTCAGAAACCAGGAGCAAATGCTAAAAACGACTATAAGACAAAACTTCTGGTTTATTTAGCGAGTCGGTTGAAGTGGGACTCACCCCAAGATGGACAGTATTTGACGATTTCCAAGCAATACCTCTTTAAGAACCTAGATTTGCTAGGTAGTAATTCCTCTCGTAATAACCAAATCTTCTGGCGAACTGTAGAAGAGTTACGCAATGAAGGATATATTCTCGGCGCACAAGAGCTGTCCGGTAAAAGGAGGGCAGTTGAGTTTCAGGTTAACCCTCAAAAGATTCGACTGCATCAAGCTTAAGCTTTACGTCAATTCAATCTTCTTGTATGGTTGCGGGGTCTGCAAATAGGGAAAGCTGTTCTATTTCCTGAGATGCTAGAGTCTGCTCGACCTCGGCAGCGATCGCTTCGAGTTCTTCTTCTAAATCTTCAATGGTCGGCAAGCTGCTCTGGAACTCTTCGGGCAAGGGTATGCCCATATGGTAGGTGGAAATTCCAATGGGTTTATGAACATCGCGCAAGTCATACTCCGCCACCGTTTTGCTCTTGGTGCGGCAGAGGGTGATGCCGATTGTAGGCTTATCTTCAGGGCTTCGCAGCAGATCATCGACAGCTGACACGTAAAAATTCATCTTCCCGGAGAATTCTGGCTCGAATTCCACCACCTTCAAGTCAATCACCACAAAACAGTGCAGGCGAAAGTGGTAGAACAACAAGTCGATTTTATATTCTTTCTCATCCACAATCAGGGGATGCTGGCTACCTACAAAGGAAAACCCAACCCCCAACTCCAGCAAAAACTC
Source organism: Trichocoleus sp. FACHB-262 (assembly GCF_014696035.1). Taxonomy (NCBI): domain Bacteria; kingdom Bacillati; phylum Cyanobacteriota; class Cyanophyceae; order Leptolyngbyales; family Trichocoleusaceae; genus Trichocoleus; species Trichocoleus sp. FACHB-262. Next base: position 6,283 of record NZ_JACJPK010000048.1, read on the forward strand.
TCGAATGTGTTGAATCAGAGCAGTTTCCAGCTCTCGCTCCAGTGCCTCTTTGCCTAGGCTCAGAAAATCGAACGAGTAAGGACTTTTGATAATTTGCTGAGCTAATTCAGACTGGGGGGCGGAAGTACCCGGTTAAAGTTGGTGATCGCGTTGCCTTGGCGACGGTAGAGCTGGCTATCGATCTGATGGATCAAAACGTTGCGGCTCCAGCCATATTGAATTGTTGGATGTATCACATCCGTTCCTTGGCAGTCTTCACTGTATCCAAAATCCGCACATTGTGTCCCCAAGGAATTAGTGCAACAACCTGTTGCACAATTTGCTCGTCTGGGTAAGCCTCTGCCAACGCCCGCATGTAGAGTAGGTTACGGGCTGAAAATCCTTTAATGTCTGGGAACGCTTTACGGAGATCCGTTGCTAGCCGATTGATGACTTTAGCTCCCCAGCCTTGCTGCTGTGGTTGGTAGAGAATCTCTTTGCCAATCTGCCAATACAGGAGAATCAGCTCTCGGTTTACTGCAAGAGCTGCTCTGACCTGAGCGTTTCGGATGCGCTCTTTTAATTCTTTGAGAAACTCCTCGTAGCCTGACTTTGACAAGTCATTATCCATTGATATCTTGCTGCCACCCTGTTGATTCTAGCGGATGGTGTTTAGGAGATGGAGTTGATCTAGCCGTTCTTGAACAATTTGGCAAAGATATGGGAGCCCAGGGTAATTGAGCCTCGCTTGTGCAGTCAGTATTTAACCTTGCTTAGTTCGAATGAAACCTATGTGTTCAGAACGTCGCTGCGATCGCCCTGCTGGGGATGGTCTTGCTGTCCTGGCTCTCTTTCCATTTTTAGTCCTAGTGGAAATTTACTTAAGTGATCCGCTAGGATTAAACTGAGCGATCGCGAGGAGCAGCTCCTGGACTAGGACTATGAGTGTGGTGTGGGGGCTTCCCAACTGAGTGATTAACGCGCTCAGCATCCATAGGACTATTTAGCTAAGTATTCCAGCCCCAACTGAGAAAAAACAGACCACCCAGGAGGGCTTCTGCAACCACATCGCCAATGTTTTTAATCGTGACACCCCCAACACCGTAAAGGCATCCGCAGACTGTAGCCAGAGGCAAGTGGCTCCTAACCCCAGAAAGAAGCTGCCTAAGGTGGAGCGAATTTCAGAAATGCCCACCGGAGCCACCGGTTGAATACCGACAAAGGCAGCCATCGTCTTGGGGAAGAGCAACGCAGCTGTACCCAGCAGTATGAGACAATTGGCAGCTATATTCGGCGCGATTTGAGCAAAGGTTTCCACAAGCAAAAGATGAAAATTAACCCTTCTATTTGGAGTTTTTTAGCCAAGAATCGGGTACTGTCGATCGGTAGAATTCCTTCATCCTGCAATGCCCCAATCCACTGCGCTTTCCTATAGCCTGGGCGTTATCGCCAGTCTCGTGCTTTTGCTGCTACCCCTGCAACGTTGGATTCCAATAGAACTGAGCTGGGTAGAGACGATCGCGGCAGTGAGCTATGCGTGGAGTGTTTGGTTGCTGGCCCAGAATAAACCCGTCGGTTGGTGGATTGGACTCGTGGGAACTGCGCTTTATGGCCTCGTGTTCTACCAAGCCCAGCTATATGCGGAGGTGGGGTTGCAAGCGTTTTACTTCATCACGAGCGTGCAGGCTATTTATATCTGGTTGCGTGGGGGACACAATCAGACCGAGAAGCCGATTGGGCATGTTTCAAGGCAGGGATTGCTGATCACCGCTGGGCTCGCGATCGCCGCGATTTTTATCTTGCGCTCCTTCCTGATTGCCATCCGAGGAGCTGCGCCCTTCTGGGATGCCCTGACTACCATGATGAGTCTGGTGGCGCATCTCTACCTGATGGGTCGCTATGTGGAAAGCTGGTATCTGTGGATCACGGTGGATGTGATTTATGTGCCTCTTTACGCTTCCCGCAGCTTGTATTTGACGAGCCTGCTCTATGGCGTTTTTAGCTTCATGGCGTTCAGGGGCTTGAGGAACTTCCAGCGCCTCGAGCTAGAACAACAATTGCAGGCAACTGAGCAGTAGCATGAAACTGGGGATTACCGTTGGTAAGTTCTATCCCTTCCATCGCGGCCATGATTACCTAATTCAGCAGGCCAAGGCACAGGTCGATCACCTCGTAGTGCTCATTGGGTCTAAACCCACCCAAGCGATTCCAGCATCAGTGCGAGCCAGCTGGATTCACCTGCTCCATCCTGATGTAGAAGTCATTGAGGTCGCTGAAGACATTCCAGAGGCTCCAGAACCTTGGGCGGTTAGAGCCTTAGAAGTGCTGCAAGGACGGCAACCCCAACTCGCCTTTACCTCGGAGACGTACGGAGAACTCTGGGCTGCCGGTATGGGAGCCAGACATGTGGCGATCGACCCACCCCGCTGCCACTTTCCCATTTCTGGCACTCAACTGCGTCAAGATCTCTCCACTCATTGGCCAATGCTCACGCCGTCCGCCAAAGCTTACTTGGCCAAACGAGTCTGTGTCCTCGGCGTGGAGTCGAGTGGAACAACCACATTAGCGCAGGCGTTAGCTCAGCATTACCAAACGGTTTGGGTGCCCGAGTATGGTCGCTGGTATTGGGAAGGACGACGGTATACACCCCAGGCAGAGCAATGGGAGAGCTACGAGTTTGTACACATTGCCAAGGGACAAGCGGCCTGGGAAGCAGATCTGGCGCTGCGGGCCAATCAGCTTCTAGTTTGTGACACTGATCCGCTGGCAACCCATGTTTGGCATCGCCGCTACTGCGGCACCTACTCTCCAGCAGTGGAACAAATTGCCGATAGTCGCCACTATGACTTGTATCTTTTGACGGCTCCTGATTTTGGCTTTGTACAAGACGGTACCCGAGAGGGAGAAGCGATTCGCTTAGAGATGCACCAATGGTTTATAGAGGTGCTGACCCAGAAAGGTAAGTGCTATATCACCGTGGCGGGCTCTCATGAGGTCCGTATGGCCAGAGCGATCGCGGCAATCAATTCCCTCCTCGTTTTTCCTCCCCTAGCTGCTCCTTAAACGCAAAGCGATCGCTTGGGCCATCCAGGAAACAGAAGTCTTTCATGAGAGCGATCCTAGAGAGCCAACGGCTGAGAATTGCTGCCAGCCAAGTCCTTTACAATTGAGTTTTCCTGGGATAAAAGTTTCAGTGGCTCAATCGTGATCGCCAGACTCAAAGGGCTGTTCCTGTTCAAAATCTGGTAACTGGCTTCTGATGATCTAGGGAGTAACCCGATTCACAATCTTAGTTAGTGCTTGAAAATCTGCACCAGATATTAATTCCACAGTTTTGGAAGTGAGTGCCAGGAAAGAGGGTGTTCCTTCAATCTTTAAATTATTGGCCAGCTGCATATCCTGAGCAATCGCTTGGGTTGCAGCCTCGCTATGGCGATCGCGGTTGAACTGGTCGAGATCAAGTTTGAGCTGAGTGGCGATCGCTAGGTAGAGGGGGTCGGCCAAGTTTGGTTGTCGCTCGAACAGCGCATCATGAAAGGGCCAGAAGTGTCCTTGCTGTCCGGTAGCCCAAACAGCTTTGGCGGCGGGTAGGGATTCGGGATGAATGTCCGTTAGCGGAAAGTGTTTGTAAACTAGAGCAACCTCCGGATGTTGAGCCAGGAATTGCTTCAGAGATCGATGAGCCTGGATGCAAAAAGGACACTCAAAGTCGGCGAACTCGATCAAGGTGACTTTAGCCTGGTGAACATCACCGAGCGATGGGGAAGTGCGAATGATGTGCTCAAGCTGAGGTCGAACCTGAGCGATCGCTGCGGTCTGTGCCTGTTTTTGCTGCTCTTGTTGTTGCTGGTAATCGGCCAGGGATTTGAGAATGGCCTCCGGGTGCTGCTCAATAATTTCTAGAACCGCTTGTTCCAGGCTCGGGTCAAGCGCTTCAGCCGGAGGCATCCCGACCATCCAGAGGCAGCAGCAAAACAGAACCACAAAGCCTTGCCAGATTTTCATGGGTCACCTGCCTCAATTGCGGAATTTGCCATCTTCACGAGGGCAGCGCGATCGCCCACCTTGATGCCCATCGAGTAGCGGTAGCTATACTCATCCCAAACGACTTTGGCATCACTACAATTTGCTGCGCAAGTCCAGGGGATGAACCAGCCCTCAATATCATTGGCCAACTTCACTTTTTGCATCGGTTCTGGGAACTTCACGCCTGGATAGCGGCGCACCCAAGCATACTCAGACTCAATCGATTGAGCAGGCTTCAGATGACCTGCCACCGTCCCCAAGCGACAGGCGTTGCCACCAGAGCAGGTGGGGGAATAGCCTAAGACAATTTTATACCCCCGATTGGAAGGTTGTTCTGGAAATACAGCTTGAATGGGGGGTGGTTCATAGTTGGCTTCTATCTGCAAGTCCTGAGGCAGATAGGTGGGCAGGCGCAGAGGAATTTGAGTGCGCTTCAAGGTGGGATGTACCGGATCGAAGAGGGTCGAGGCATTTGAGATCGAGGGAGCAATTTGCTGTGTGAACGCTTGCAAGGCCAATCCACCCCCTAAACTGCATCCCAGCAAGATTGCGAGTAGCCCTAACTTAAATCTTAGTCTCATGGTTGTTGACCCCAACTTTGACATGAAACCTATGACACTTATTGACTCATCTGTGTATTTGCAGGTAGCTTGAACCTGAGTTGCCTGAGTGCCCAAAGGTCTTCTGGGTAGAAAGTGCCCTGAGCCGCGATGACGCGATTGACATTCGCTTGTACTTTGGCCCGACCCAAGCGCCGCATTTCGTTTTGATAACGACCGAGTGCCAGTTGATTGGCCACATTTCGTTCAACAATTTGGGTTAAGGAGACAGCATCACCCGGTGCGTTGTAAAACTCTTCCCGGCACTGTGGTCCTACGACTGAAATGACGAGATCCGTTCCGCCTGCTTCATCTGGATGAAAGGTGTAAAGCAGGAAGTAAGTTTCTTCCTTTGACGAGGCTTGAGCGATTAATTCTGTGCGGACGATGGGTGGCCGAACTCGGCTAGGAATACAAGGTTTTACGAACTCTGGAATTGAGGCTGGTTGAGCTTGTCCGATGTGTCCACTTCCAACGACCATGAGCGTCGTGAGGCAGGTCGTTAATCCAAATACAATTGTTTGCTTCAGAGCTTTTTTCATGATGCTGCCTTTGATTCTAGTGATTAGAACTTGATGTACTTTCTGGGGTCAACCTCGCGACCGCTATAGGGGTTGCCAGGAGTGGCTCCTTCAATCACGGTGATATGTAAGTGGGGTCCTGTGCCCGCCCCTGATTGCCCACTTCGAGTAATGATTTGTCCTGCTGAAACGGCATCACCCACTTTCACGAGCCGCTTTGAGTTATGCGCGTATAGCGTCATCAGTCCCCGCCCATGCTCGACAATGACCGTCTCGCCATAACCACTCATCCAGCCTGAGTAAACGACTGTGCCTCCATCTGCGGCTTTAACGGGAGTGTGGCTCGCAACTCCTAAATCAATGCCGCGATGGCGAGAACTGCACCCCGCACAAGGCGATGCTCTAGGACCAAATTCACTCGTGACTGGAGCACCAGGAATCGGATTTTGCAATTGACCAGTTCCTTTGCCACTGCCTTGACTGGTGCTGCTACAAGTGAGAGCGGTTGTGCCCGTTGCCGCCTTACTACCCGTGAAGGTGAGAACCTTTTGGAATTTTTGGGCATATCCGCCAATGAGTTTCCATTGGTCAGTTCCATTGACTTGCTGCCTGGCGCAGCGATAATCTGCTTTGCCACCAGCAATACACTGTGAGAGCGGGCGCATGTGCCCATACCAGCCTTCTTTCATCCCTCGACACAGGGCATCTGCCGCGATCGCGGGTTGAGTTAAGCGTCTGTCACTGATCCCTCGATAAGCGGATAAGCCTAAGCGTTGGAGGACAAATCGTTTTTTGTCACACCAAGTCACCTGAATCATGCCTTCACCCCAGCCGCACTCGTCATAGTGATGGCGGCTGTACTCATCCATCGTGTTCCAAAAGTCGGTTTCATGTTGTGCAGTGGCCAGAATATAAGCCAGTTGGGCTGGATCACTCACGCCTGCTTTAGCACAAGACTGCATAATTAAGGGAACCATTTTGAGGGCTTGAGCTTGCTTGCTACTGGGTAGAGAGGTCAAGACCCGTCGACTGAGCGCATCTAATTTTGTGGAATCGACCTGGCAAATCTGACTGTTCTGGTCTGAGGCTGTGCCTGGGTCATACTGGTGAATCATTGCTTGCACTTCAGGAAGAATTTCAGGCTCCTGAATCCCGGATGGCGGTGGGAGCTCAGTCAGCCCGACGAGAACTTTGCCCTTCTCGTGAGTAGAAAACCAGGGAACTGGGCCAATAAAGTAGGGGGTACAGCCGAGATCGACAAAGGCGCTGCGATGGCAGACCCGAAAGTACAGTCCAAACTTTCCCGTTCCCGTCGATTCGTCTGTCTCTGTCAGCACGACCTTAAAGGCTTGGCCAAACGGGTGTCGTCCTGTCGGCTCTTGACCCCCATTGAGCGTTCCTAATACCCCATGTCCCCCTGGCACCATCTGCGTCCCCACGCCATTGCCCCCTCGAATCCATCTGGCTCCATGCAGCTGGGTCGGGTCACCTGCGCTTCCCAGTGAAAACGGGGAATCCAGTTCCAGGTAATCGCACCCTTGGGCTTGAGCGCACTCATAATGGAAGCCCACCTCATAGCTGCCCGTGATGCTGTGTTGGGTGGGTGTCCAGCGGGACTCCTGGTGTGCGCTATCACCCCCATAGGTCACGTCATGAATGGCAATCAGACCCAGAAACTGACCGGGATTGAAGAAGGCAGAAAAAGGGACATTGCCTAGTCCTGGGATTTGGGTCAGATGGAGGTTTTTCCAATCCCGAATGCTGCTCAAGGTTGTCTGTTCCAGCCCTGGCAGTTGCGTGAAGCTGTACTGACTTAGGTCTAGATGATTGAGAGAGAGATTGCCGACTTCTGGGAGCTGGGCTAAAGCCGCGATCGGCTGCTCTGTCCAGACCCTAAAATTACTCATCCGTGAAAGAGTTTGGGCAACATTGGGGCTGCTTTGGGTGATCAGGTCATAGAGCGGTCTGACCTCACTGACTTTAAATCTTGCGATCGCCGGTATCTGGTTCACCAAGCCAGCAATAGTGTCTTCCTTGAGAAAACTAAAGTTGCTCAAGCTCAAAATTGTGGGATCAACCCCGCCTAGCCGCACCGCGTCGCCGAGTGTAAAACTGCCAAGAGTAAAAGCATCTTGAACATCTCCGAGTTTCAGCACATTCAAGACAGAGTCTCCTGCCTGCCATGAGCGCGACAAGTTGTAGTCAAGCTGTCCATCTGCATCTTCTGGTACGTTCAAGTTCCCGGTGCTGTCAAAGGGAGGGAGGGAGGCAAAGGAAACTTGACCCCAGGCCGGAGCGTACTGTCCCGTTGCGTCAGACGTTACTGGTAATGCTGAGGCCACCTGGGCTTGAACGGGAGATGTAACCAAAAACAGGAACCCCAAAGCAAGGCAAAAGCAAATGAGAATAGACTGGATTCGGTTGAGCAGTGACAGCATGACGCTAGGAAAGATGAGTCATGCTGTCACTGTAAAAATCTGAAATGTCAGAGAAATGGCACTGAGGAGATCGGCAGATGGAATTGAGATGTCAATCCAACTGTTTCTAAGCAACCCACTAAATTACCTCAGTAGATTACTTCTAGCGATTACGATGTTAGAAATTGCCAAACTTTTAGAGGCCGTAAGTTTCTCCCACTCCAGCCCAAAAGTAAAAAAATTGCTGTGATTGAATTTCAGGGCCGAAAAGCTCAATATGATTCCTCAGGATGCGACGATCAATTCAACTACTAAGTGGTACAGGAGCAATCGTAACCGGGCTCCTCTGTGACATGAGGGAGCGCCACCTGGAAGATTTTGAAACAATTTGGCAAGGAACTCTGCGTCTTACAGACCAAGCCGATCGCGATTGGCGATGGAATTACAAACTGCAACAAGCCGATCAAGCAGTTCGATATGAAGCTTATGCAATCGAGGTAGACAGCTTAACGCAGGGGCTGATGTGGTTGGAGACTCAATGGCATCGCTCTCAATTACCGCAGCGCGATCGCCTAGTTTATGTGGAAGCTTTGGCAGTCGCTCCTTGGAATCGTCGCTTGCTAGAAGATCCCCCATACTTGAGAGGGGTAGGCCGAACGCTGTTGCTGTGGGCGCGGCAACGGAGTCTAGAGCTAGGCTATGACGGTCGAGTGGGGCTGCATGCACTTCCAGGTTCAGAAGGCTTTTATCGCCGCAATCAGATGGCAGAATACGGGCCAGACTCTGACAAAGAAGGCTTGATATACTTTGAGTACAGCCTGATTCGAGGCTAGACTCAATTTATGATTTATTGGGAAACGATCCTGCATGGACGACCAAACCCTTGCCAACCAATATGCTGAAACCCGAGATCTGATGGATCTGTGTAACACGGATGCGTGGTTGCACGAGTCGGCTCAGATGGAAGCGGCAGCGGATGGTCAGGTGGAAGCGGGTTTGGCGATGCAAGCGTATCACCGAGCGGTTCAGGGGATGGATCTAGCACAATCTCAAGCAATGCGGCAGCAGATGCAGTTGCAGTCGATGTTGTTTACGGGATTGCAGCAATGGATGGCCTCCTGGGATTTGGGAGTCGGGTTTGACGCTGCTTATGGGATGGCTCGTCGCTTAATCCGAGAGCATCTCACTACTCTGACTCCCAGCCAGCAAGTAGCCGTAGAACAAATGTTAGCAACTGTGCCTTCAAGCGATCGCCTTGATCAACTAACTCAAGGGCAAGTGGTGGCCGTACTCACTAAGCTATTAACCTCAGAGGACTGGCAGATGGTTGCCCAGGCTGCTTCACAGTCCATCACTGACCAGGTGCTAAACGCGAGACAAATTTCTCGTAATTCAGCCGCAGCTTAAGGGCTGACGCTGTTAAAGTGCTCCTCCCCTGCCGCATCTCTGCTTCAACGCTCATGCCCGGCAATGGAGGCGTGATTCGTTGCTGCTAGCTGAAGCCGCTGAGCAAAGCGTTCAAACCTGGCCACATCGGCGTTGGTAATCCGGGTCGTTTTGCTGTCAATCGTACCCTGCTCCACTTTAAGGATCACGCCTCGTTCCCAAGCCAGCATCTCGGTCGGAAGTTGTTGGCGATCGCCCTCAGTCGGTTGCACCCCGCGACTTGGAGCCGTCGCTGCGAACAATCCCTCCCGTGCAAATAAGCAGCACTGCTTCCCGCAATAAAACGTCCCCCCCGCCATAGGTTGCCCTTTGCAGGCAAGGATGGTTTGAGCTTGGTCAACCACCGTTTCAACTTGAGCAATCCACTGTGCTTGGTCTCTTGCCATTGCTTGCAATGCCTTTTCACTTAGGGGTTGCTGCGTCTGGGCGAGCGCTTTACCTACCTCCTCAATTCGTTTCAGGTAGTGATCAGAATGTCCGATATCTCGTGCCTGGACGTACCACAACCGCACCTCATTGAGAGCGGGTTGTGGAGTCGTCTTTCCCAGACAGGTCGTCTCTGTCGGCGTAATAGCGGGATCAGCCGGTTCCCACATGAGCCGGGTTGGCTGATGCGTCTGAAGCACATTGGCGTTTGATCGACCAGGTTGATTGACATGCGTTTCTTGAGCCTTCACCGCTAGGGCTGACAACTTTGCTCGGGCGATCGCCACTGTCTCGGCAGGAGATTGCGCGATCCCAACCCCCCGTTGAGTTAAGGCTGCGTCAGTGTCTCGAAATGCCTGCAAATCTGCTTCACTTATACCAATTCTCTAAAACCCGGCTACAGATAGAGCTGAGAGAATCGAGTCTCGTCCTGTAATCGAGGCCACCCCTTCTGGAGTGAGTGCTTCCA
>NZ_JACJPK010000049.1:0-22039 GCF_014696035.1 Trichocoleus sp. FACHB-262
GGTGGCGGCTGCACCTGGACACAAACCTAGTTGAAGTGGATGAGCGCATGCGTCAAATCTGGGGTGAACCCAATGGTGCTGTCTTGATCCCGCTTCCTGCCGTGATAGAGCGGATACATCCAGACGATCGCGACCGGGTGGCCCAAGCTGTCAGTGCGGCGATCGACCCTCAATCATCTGGCAGTTACGAGACTGAGTACCGAATTATCTGGAGCGATGGCACCGAACGATGGGTGCTGGCAAAAGGCCAAGCCCAGTTTGAAGGTGAGGGAGAGTCTAGGCGAACCATTGCTTTTTTTGGCACGGGTCTGGATATTACTGAGCGCAAACAGACAGAAGCGGCACTGGCGGCACAGGAACAGCGTTATCGCTATGTTTTTGAAGCTGTGAGTGTGGCGATCTGGGAGGAAGACTTTTCTGAAGTTAAAGCTGCGATAGACCAATTGAAAGCGGTGGGTATCCAGGATTTTCGGCAGTACTTTATTGAACATCCTGAATTCGTGCAACAGATGGCTGAACTCGTCCGAGTTCAAGATGTGAATCAAGCCGCAGTGCAAATGTTTGGCGCGCCAAACAAGACAGAGTTGCTATCTTCCTTAACCCAAATCTTTGTACCTGAAACGACAGCAGCTTTTATCGGTGAGCTACTGGCGATCGCGCATGAAGAACGCTCGTTTGCCGCAGAAACCGTATTGCAAACTTTGCAGGGCGATCGCCTTGACGTTTGTTTTACCATCACCTTCCCACCGGAGTCAGACCAGTATGACCATGTACTGGTTTCACTGCTCGATATCACGCAGCGCAAACGCAGCGAGTTGGAGCAGGAACGCAGTGAAGCTATTCTCAACGCATTTCTCGCCGCTTCCCCAATTGCACTGACCCTATTTGACCCTGATCTGCGCTATCTCTACGCCAACGAAGCCTTAACTCAGATTAATGGATTGCCACTTCATGAGCACTTAGGGCGACTCCTCCAGGATGTTGTGCCCGACATGGCTCCCCAGTTTGCTCCGATGCTGCGACGCATTATGGAGACCCAAGAACCTGTTCTCAACCTGGAGTATAGCGGTGAGGTACGACCGGGTGTTCATCGTCATACCATCGCTAATCACTTCCCGGTTTGTTTGCCCAGTGGTGAGGTGTTAGGAGTGGGGGTCACCATTACTGACATCTCCGAATTGCATCGAGTGGAAGCCGAACTGCGCCAGAGTGAAGAACGGCTGTCCTTAGCTCTGAGTGCAGCCAATCAAGGACTTTACGATCTCAATGTCCAAACAGGGGACGCCATCGTTTCACCTGAATATGCCCGAATGTTGGGCTATGAACCGGAGGAGTTTCAGGAAACAAATGCTCAGTGGCGCGATCGCATGCATCCAGATGATGTGGCAACCGTGTATCGAGTCTATGAGGAGTATATCGCTGGACATCGCAACGAGTACCGAGTGGAGTTTAGACAACGCACCAAAGCAGGTGGGTGGATCTGGATTCTCTCGGTTGGCAAAGTTGTAACTTGGGATCAAGACGGTAAGCCCCTCCGCATGTTGGGGACACATACCGATATCAGCGATCGCAAACAGGCAGAGCAAGCCTTACAACAACACAGCCAACGACTTTACCTGCTCTATGAGACCAGCCGTGACTTGCTTGCGGCAAAACAGCCAATGGACCTCATGCATCAGCTGTTTAGCCGTCTCTCGGTGCAAATGGATTTGCATTACTACTATCACTTTGAAGTCAGTGAGCAGGACGGTAGACAACGTTTGCAGCTGATAAGTTATAGTGGGCTCTCTGAAGCCCAGGCACAAGCATTTGAGTCAATCGATCTAGGGCAAGCTATGTGCGGGTTGGTGGCTCAGGAACGCCAGCAAATCGTGCTTAATCGTGCAGAAATTGCCTCCCATCCCAATGCTCGAATCCTCAGCTCAATGGGGGTAACAGCTTATGCAGGTCAGCCACTAATGGTGCAGGGACGGCTACTAGGGACCCTTTCATTTGCGAGTCTGACCCGAACTCAATTCACGATTGAAGAGGCAGACCTCCTGCAAGTGATTTCGGAACAGGTGGCGATCGCCCTTGAGCGAGCTGAATTAGTTGCATCACTGGAGCAGCAAGCCGAGGAGCTCAGACAAGCCAACCGGGTGAAAGATGAATTTCTAGCAGTGTTATCCCATGAGTTGCGATCGCCGCTTAACCCCATCTTGGGTTGGACAAAACTTCTGCAAACAGGCAGGTTTGATGCTCAGAAAACGAAACAAGCCTTAGAGATTATTGAGCGCAATGTGAGACAGCAAACGCAGTTGATTGACGACCTACTCGATATTTCCAAGATTTTACGCGGCAAGCTGGTCTTAAATGAAGCGCCTGTTGATTTAGCATGCACAATTGAGTCCGCATTAGAAACAATGCGATTGGCAGGGGAAGCAAAAAGTATTCAGACCCAAATCAATTTAGACTCATCCATTCCACCCGTACTAGGGGATGCAGGCCGTTTACAGCAGGTTGTTTTGAATCTGCTCACCAACGCCATTAAGTTCACTCCTAATGGCGGCCAGGTAAAGGTGCAATTGGAGCGAGTGGGGGATGAGGCTCAAATTCAGGTCAAGGATACTGGAAAAGGGATTACTCCGGACTTTTTACCCTACGTGTTTGAGTCTTTCCGTCAAGAAGATGGGAGAACCACACGCAAGTTTGGAGGACTGGGCTTGGGACTAGCAATTGTTCGCCAACTGACCGAACTACATGGGGGAACGGTTCGAGCCGAAAGCCCAGGCGAAGGCGCTGGAGCCACCTTTACTATCCGTTTACCCCTTATGAAAACTCCAGCTTTGAGCTTTGCAGATGAAACCTCAGCTAATCTGGCTTCTAGCGAAGCGAGCATTCTGCAAGGGATTCGCATCCTTGTAGTAGACGATGAAGCCGATATGAGAGATTTGCTTGTCGCTATCCTCGAACCAACGGGGGCGATCGTCCAGGTGGCAACCTCAGCATCCGAAGCCCTAGCTGTGTTTGCTCACTTCCAGCCCATGCTTTTAGTCAGTGATATTGGCATGCCAGAAACAGATGGCTATGAATTGATGCAGCAGGTGAAAAGCCGATTCGGTGAGCTTCCCGCGATCGCGCTGACGGCCTATGCAATGGAACAGGACCAACAGAAAGCCTTTAACGCCGGATTTCAGCGCCATATCGCTAAACCGATCGATCCAGCCGTCCTAGTCAAGGCGATCGCAGCCCTGATCAGTGAGGCGAGATAAGCAGCTTTCAAAGTAGGAATTAGGACCAGCGGGCGCATTTGAACAGAAAGTTACGGTTTTGAATGAGGAAAATGTCATGTCAAATAGCCCAATAGACCTGAAAGGGATTTGCAGTTCATCAAGTCCTTTCGCATATTACAACCTGGATTCGCTGGTGTTCCCTTGATGGTCGGGTGCATTGAGGTTGTGCTGCTGCTGTCAACTACGTTCGGCTTGCTTAAACAGGTTAGATACAGCTCCCTTGAGGATATATGGCAATAGTTTCGGACCTGGTAAGAAAACGACCCCCAACTGCTGCATCAATCCGAAGGCATCGCCTTGCCCCCAATGCTCTACGATTTTTCCATTCTCCACTCGATCAATATGCATGATACACAAGCTAATCTGCTTACCTGTAGGCGAAAGCCCCTGAAACTCTCCAACATGCGTTGCGGTGAATTTTCCACAAGTGACCACTTTATCTTCGGAGACGATGACCTCATCAAAGATGTGCGTCCCCTGCTGAAAGGCTAAATAAAATGACATCCCAAACCGTTTAAATCCTTCCCCGTCTAATGGCTCAGGTATACCCGCCAAGTGAGCCACAAAATTTGGAGCCAAAAGCTCTAAGGCTTGCTCCATTTTGCGATCGTCAAAGGCTTTGTAGAACTGGAGAACGAGGGCTTTGTTTTGCTCAATCAGCATACAGAACTTCGTTTTGGCTAGGTTGTAACGCGGCAACTAAGAGAACTTGACCCAACTTTCTAGCTAACTTCCAAACACTGCCCCAACCATTATCCTCAAAGCACATTGACTTTATGGAAAGACCAATAACTCTTCGACTACGCTCACAACCCGAAACTTAAACAGTAGAACGGCTACGGTCAGCGGCTATCAACACTTCTGCAATACTACAAGCGGTCTGGATCAGTCCGCTGCACCAGAATGGTATTGAATTCTGGATTGTTTCCAGTGCTTCATCTCTTCATCAATGAAGTGATTAACCAGATCCTGATATATTTTTTCAATTGCATCAGCGTTTAATCCTTGTTCCTCTGCCCAAACTCGACGTTGCTGTAACATTGCTTGCAAGCGTTCAGGTGCTCTAACGCTAGTTTCACTCGTCTTAAATTTAGAGGCAGCTTTGGCGTAAGCGAAGCGCTGGCCAAGTAGTGCAAGAACTTGACGGTCTAACCGATCGATTTCGGTTCGAATGTCCGTCATGCTTTCACATTGTTCGGGGGATTTCATGGGCTTGCCAAGCACAACTGATGGGACTGGCTTTCGATTCTAACCTAACCAAGTTTGATGACAGTAGTCTCCTGATTCTCCTTTATCTAGGCAGACGGACAAAGCAGCAATCTCCTACATCGTAGGAAGAAAGTTTCGGGCGCTGATTTGCGTCCACTTTTTTGTACCCAAGACGTTTCAAGAGCCGAATGCTCCGCTGATTCAGTGGATGTACAGCGGCCCACCATTCGGTTCCGGGTGCAACAGCAGCCAGGTAATCGTGCCACCAGAGCATCGCCTCGAATGCCAATCCCTTGCCCCACCAAGCTTCACCTAACAAATAGGCGACCTCACCCCATTCTCCGTATCCTGTCGCCTCCAGCCGACCAATCACTGGAGAGGGAGGAATTTTCAACCGGATTGCCATGTTGAACCATTGCTCAGTCGGCGTTGCCAAAACCACAGGACCGTGAGAGCGGGCAGCGTACTCTGTCCTCAACTCCTCTATAGTTGGTGGATTTCCCTTTGGATCGATAAAGGCAAGGACGGCGGGTGTGGTCAGAATAGAAAAGAGTTCGTCGGCATGGGCGTCAGTGAGTGGCTCAAAATGTAGGTTCTTACTTTGCATTAGAGGTATCCTTCTGCTCTTAGGAAAGTCGCCTAACGTTCCCGTTCACCGGACGCAGATAATCTTTGTATTTCACCAATCACTTGACTTTGTTCTGGTGCATTGGGAGGGTTAGCCTGTTTTGATGGACGTTAAGTTAACCATTCACAGGCAACTTCCACCTTGGATAAAGCTGACTGAACGTTTCACGCTGCTGCTTGAGGTCAACTTCTGGTAAACATTGCTCTACAAGGTCGAACGTTTCGTCTACGAGTTGTCGTAACTCATGGGTTCCGCTGGCAGCATCCGATTGAAAAACGCGCTCCAACCGAGCAAAAAACTTAGGCGGTTTGATGCTCATTTCGTCCACAAAGTAACGAGTCCACTTGCAACCAGGATGATACATGCGGTTTAGCCCGAACAAGATGTTGAGAAGCCATCGTACAATGGCGCAATTATTTTCGTACAGCATCGGAATCTCAAGGCGTTCGGTCGAGATGTGTTGACCATCAAACGGGCAGAATTTTAGATGCTTTTGAACCATCGCAACCGCAAGTTCTTCAGGATAAGGAGAAAGCTGAGCTTGCCATTGTTTAATCCTGTCTGCACCGTGAAGCACTACTGCGCGTTGCAGATGCGATGCGATCGCTTGCTTCTCAAACAACAGCCCATTTTGGGACACATCGTACCGCTCAACCACATCAATCACAATGTTATCCATCGTATGTTGCGCCCAATGACCCGCTTCAACTTTCATGCCGTATAGGTAGAACTGCTCCAACCATGCCTGCTTTGCTTCTCCATACGGCTCAATTTCCCATCCTTTGACACCAACATTTTGCGCTGTGGCTTGTAATTCTTCGACAGACGGCAATTGTGACCAGATGAATCCCAATTCAAGATCAGAATACTGGTCTGCAATCCCTAACGCTGCCGAGCCAAATACAAAACACGCTGCAACTTTAGGATGAGCTGTGAAAGCAGGAGCGATTTTGTGAGCTAATGAAATTCGCCAGGCACTGTGCTCAGTCATGTTGAGGAGTATAAGTTCTTCTGCTGAAACAATGTAGCGGACAGCAGGCTAACGACCAAGTTGAGCCGTGGTAAGTAACCTTGAATTCCGTACAAAGAGCTTGACTCCATCCCCTCTAACATAGGGTTAGCCTGCTTTGTGCAATAACCAATTCTCTCTTCTCAACTCGAATGTTTGCTCAATACACAATTCACCCTTGAACTCCACCTCATCTGATTGCACTAAATTCATTCCCAAGCGCCTCAGCAAATTAATAGACGGTTCATTTCGCATATCAGTTATTCCGACGATCTGGTTGATGTATCCAAGTTCAAATATTGAACAAACCAGAGCTTGAACAGCTTCTTGTGCATATCCTTTACCTTGCTCTTCACGAGCCAAAGTAAAACCAATTTCTACGATTGCCGGATTCTCAGTGTAAATCTGCATTCCAATGTCACCCAGGAGCAAGTTGGATTGCTTGTGGGCGATCGCAATTTGAAACCATTCACCTGGTATCCCCATCGCTGCTATTTGCATTTCCTCAATGAAGGATTGCGCTTCACGATAAGGTAACATCGACCAACTTTGGAATCGAGCGACTTGAGAATCTTGGCGGTAGGAAAAAAACGTATCTAGATCAAGATCTGTAAACCGACGCAGAACCAGCCGTTCAGTTGATTGGGGAAGAAAATTCACTGGAAACAATACAACTTTGCTCCACTATTGTTGTTTGGCTGAATGCTTTACTCAAGAACTGCTGGCCAACGTTCCCAATCACCCACCGCAGATAACCTCGAACTCTTAATTGGGCCGAACTCATTCGGGCTATCTAGCCTAGAGCACTACAGTTTTAGATTTGCTAGCATAGCTATGCAGTCAGGGATACAAGCATTTTTGTGACTCTTTTGCATCAAGCTTAGATTGTTGATGAATATTGCCATTTGGGGGCATTCTCGGCAATGGGTTCTAAAAGCCAATGACACGTCCTCGCCAGCTAAAAATCAGGGCATGGGATCGTGAGAAGCTTTAACTTATAAAATTTTCAACCTTAACGGCCAAAGTTTTTCCGTTTCTAAAACTAAGCCTTCGATCACAAATAGTCTCCCACTCTCGCTGGAGATACTTAAAGCAATGTAAATTGTTGTGATTAAATCAAATCAATTTAGCTAAACTGTACATCAGCAGCATGAAAAGAATTTACCCTCTTCCCAGAATTATCGAAGAGGAGTGTTCATTTCTTTGTTCTCCTTCATCTTCATTTTATCAACTTCTTCTATAACAACCAATCCTGTATTCTTTAGCCGTAGCTCACCAGCGCAGAAACGTTATATTGAACAGATTAATTGAAGATTAATTGGAGTATGTTGCGGCGTTTCTTTTCTAGTTCGAGCTTAATAGTTATTGGTATTGTACTGATAGCGATCGCCTTTATCAGCATCTCATTTCTTCCTTCGCAAGTCGAAAGTAGCCTCAGCACATTCTTTGGGCAACTTGGTAGCGGTGGTATCGATGTGACAACTGGCAACATCTATAGACGAATTGCTGCCGATCGCTTTCTCCTTCAAAGCGCCTACCTTTTTCTCACAGGCATTGTTTTGCTGATAGCAGGATTATTCAACCTTAGGCGTTAACAGACGCATTTCTATCGCCTGAATGCCCATCTAAGGAAACGACAGGGTTTCCCTGATTACTCTGAAATAGTTGTAATCAATGGGTCGGGTACCGGGAAGGAGCGCTGCCTCAGCAGCGTAAACTGCCCTAATCCCGCATCATAAGCGAATACCTGACCGGTCTCGATTTCGTACATCCAAGCATGCAGATTCAGCTGCCTGCTATGCAACTTGGAGCGAATGACAGGATACGTTTCTAAATTCTCGATCTGCGTCAACACATTCTGCTCGATCGCAATCTTGAGCAACCGCTCGGGCTGCAGGTGCGCATAGTTATCTAGCACTAAGCGCCGCGTCGCTTCTCCATGGCGCTTCAACCAGTCGTAGACCAGTGGCATCTGCTCACTCAGATTGCCGATTTGCAGCAACCCCTTCATGGCCCCACAGTGGGAATGCCCACACACAATGATGTCCCGCACCCCGACTCCCGCGACCGCATACTCTACCCCAGCGGCTTCAGCACTACTAGCAGCTCCATAAGACGGAATGATATTACCGACATTGCGCATCACGAAGAGTTCACCGGGCTGAGACTGCGTGATTAAGCAGGGGTCAATCCGGGAATCGGAACAAGTAATGAAGAGAACTTCGGGTGCCTGCCCGTTCGAGAGTCGTTCAAACAGGGCTCGATTTGTGGTGAAGTAGTCGCTGTGAAAGGCATTGAGTCCCTGGATCAGACCGGTCACTGACATAAATCATTCCTACTGCTGGCAAGGCTAGTGAGTGTGCTCGCATGGCATCCTCCAAGCGGATGTAGTTCTATCCTTCCCTGACTACACACGAACCGTAACATTATCCGTATTTCCGTAAAGAAATGCTAACAAATGGCTTGACAGGGGGACACGAGCACACGAATAAGCAAAGCAGTTATGAGAATGAGCGATCGCGATAGAAATCTTCACCACAGACCCCTATATCATTTAAGAGCTCACTGACTGCTTCGACAAAGGGTCTGAGGTTGAGCTTAGTAGAGCAGCATAAAATTAGCGCCATCAGCAGCTGTCAAGCTTCCTTCTTGAGGCGGCTAGCAGCTATAAGCCGTCAACAGCGGACACTCATCGCTAAGTACAGGGAAGGCAATGGTCAGCGCACTAGCGAGCTGCATTGGTGGTTTCCTCGTCTAGCAGAGGCAATAACTCCAATTCTTGTTCGCTAATCCCCAAAGCCAAGGCAAGCCTGAGTAATTCCGTCTCAGTGGGCTTCTGGCTGCCGTCTCGGATAGCAGCTAACCTCTTCGGGTTAGCTTCGTGCTTTGTAGCTGATCCCAGTTGCAAGTGATGGCATGAGCCATGGAGCGGTACCGAGGGCGATCGCTCGTTGTACCGTTGCTGCCTGACGCACTTGACTTGCTGTCTAAAGGCAAGTAGTCAGCCATGCCAAATCTTTGCTGATGTAGCCGTGAGGCAAACGAAGGCGCGGTATCGTAAAGGGGAAATCAACGTTGCACTCAAGGAGATATTCATGGCAGAAACCGTGATCTATCTCACTATTAGACTGAAGCATTACAACGATGAACAGCGAGTGTTAAAAGCGCTCGATCGCTTTACGCAAGAAGACCAGACCTTGCGCGTCAGGGCTCATCGAGACCCTGATGCAATACTGATTGCAGGGATGAGCGAACAACATTTGGAAATCTACATCGAGCGGCTGAAGCGGGAGTACAACACGGAGCTGAATTTTGGTTCCCCTGCTGTAGATTACCGTGCAACGATCTACCAAGGGGCCACGTTTGACTATCAGATGAAGAAAGGCAATCAATATGGTCGGGTCATGGGTCGAATTGAGCCATGTGGAAAACCATTTGTGTTTGAGAATCAAGTTGCCAACAGCACAATTCCGGCGCAGCTCATCGCCGCTTGTGAGGTGGGGTTCCTCAAGGCTGCCGAAACAGGATTTCTAGTCGGTTATCCGGTGACTGGGGTTAGAGTCCTGCTAGAAGGCGTTTTGCACGACCCAGCTAACTCTTCGAAAATGTTATTCCAAATTTTGGCGCAGCAAGCGTTTCAGGAAGCACTTTGGCAGGCAAAACCGATTGTTCTAGAACCGATCATGCTCGTGGAAGTGAAGACACCCAACCAGTTTTTGGATCAAGCGTATGACGATTTAATGTCTCGCCATGCCTTTGTGAGGGATTTGCAGATCATGGAAGAGTGTTCGGTAATTCGTGCAGAAGTGCAGCTAAAAGAAATGCTTGGCTACTCAAAGGATCTGTCATCGCTCACTTCTGATCAGGCCAGCTTCTTAATGGAGTTCAACCATCACTACCAAGTGTCTTACAACGAACAAACACAGATAATTTTAAGCGCAGTGGCAGATAGATAGTCCGCTCAAAAAGCTGGGGCACACCCCACTCATCAATGGTGGCCTCGGGAACGATGACATCCGAGCAGGGGAAGGCGATGACACCATCAATGCTGGACTGGGTAATGCAGATCGAGCCGATGGCAGCAATGGGAACGACATGTTAATTGTGGACTATTCAGCCACTCTGAGCACAGTAGGTAGCCAAGGTCTTAACCCTTTCAACCTCAAAGTTACTGCAAGCAGATGTCCGAATTCTGGACAACTAGCGGAATGAGCAGCAGATCACTGACTTGGTTTCACTCCCCAATTGGGGAAAAGTGAGGTGCGATCGCTCTGGTGAAATGCAAAAGACGATCGCTCTGGTGACGCAGAACCCAGGCCAAGTTTTGAGAGTCAGAAAATTTCTGATTTTGAGCTGATGCTTGGCAGGTTAGGGCGATCGCCACTTCAGTGCGAAAGAAATTAAATTTACTGATGAGTAATTGTTTTTATTAAAAGTCCAATGTCTTAGGCAACTGTCCGCCTAAGCATGGAGGCATCCGGCCAAGTTATTTCAGGGGGCATCAAGGCTATGTGGCTATTAGACTGTACGAGTATTCGCTTCACAAGCAAAATAGCGTTGATGTATACCTACAAGCTAAATCGGATTGTATTTAACAATAACCAAGAAATTCAACCTGGAAGCCTTACCGTTATTATTGGTCCAAATAATGCTGGGAAGAGCCGAGCCTTAAAGGATATTGCCCAAAGAACTACAAGAAATGAACCTATGCCAAGTGTTGTTGTCAACGATGTTGAATGGACAACTCCAGCAAACTTCGAAGAGCTACGTGAAGCCTACGGTTTAGAACGTTATCAAAGTTCATCCAACAGCTGGCTGTTTCGTGCGCTTGACCCTGAACTCTCTGAAGAGCGACAAGTTCAAGCAAGCTTTTGGACTCAAGAGGATTCGATATCTTACGTTCTTGCAAACAAACCTATGTTTGCCGAACATCTTGGAATGGCTTTGATTGCATTCATCACCACTGAAAATCGTCTTCGATTGGTAAAAGATTCTCCTAGTTCAGAGCATGAAAGGCAGGAATCAAATCTGTTGCAAGTCTTATTTAATGCAGGATCTACTTTAGAGAATGACATACAGAAATTGATAAAGCGTGCTTTTCACCAAGAAGTTAAGCTGGACTTTACCCTGCTCCAACGGCTATGTCTTCGAGTTGGAGATGATTTCAGTTCAATTCCTCCAGATCCAAGAGACGCTAGAGGGCTGCTACAGCAGTGTGAGAAGCTGGATGATCAAGGGGACGGAATCAGAAGTTTCGTAGGAATTGCAACTGCATTACTAGCAACTAAACGCAATGTCTTTCTAATTGATGAACCAGAGGCTTTTCTACATCCGCCTCAAGCATTCCGCATAGGCGAGTTCATTGCAGAGCAAGCAAACAGCAAACGTCAAATAATTGTAGCTACGCACAGTACTGACTTTCTACGCGGTCTTTTAAGTAAGACAACTGATGTTACTATTCTTCGGCTCGATCGCAGAGATACAAATAACTATTTCAAGATACTTGATCCAAGCCGTCTACGAGAATTGGTAAATGATCCTCTGTTGAGTTCAGCTCGTGTTCTAGATGGACTGTTTTACTCCGGTGTAGTTGTGGTAGAAGCCGATAGTGATGGGCGTTTCTATCAAGCAGCCTGTGCAAAGCGAAAAAATAATCTCGATTTGTATTTCGTCAATGCAGATAACAAGCAAACTGTCCCAAAAATTACTACGCTATATCGCAGTATGGGAGTACGTTGTGCAGGAATTGTTGATTTCGATGTATTGAATGACGCAGCAGAATTTAAGAGGCAGTTAGAGTCTCTAGAGTTGGGTGAGACGACTATTGCTCAAATGCTAGCCATCCGTGATGGAATTGCGAGAGCAGCAAAAGAGCTTCCCCCTGATGAGAGATTAGAAGAGGTTGGAAAGCAAATGGAAAAGCTGCTCTTCTCTCTTAATGCAATTCAAGAGAAGGTCTTTGCTTCTGCTGAGGAAGCTAAAACTGAAAAAGAAAAACTATTGAGTCAAATCGGATCTCATGCTGGGCGAATTGCAGCTGCGACGAAAAACTGGAAAGAATTTAAGGAAAAAGGGCGGGCATCCTTACCCGCAGAATTACAATCCAGTTTTGACAATTTATCGAAGACCTGTTCACAGAAAGGACTATTCATTAATCCGTGTGGGGAATTAGAGTCGATGCTGATGCCTCAAGGCATTCCTTACACAGCAGATGACAAACGGGGATGGATTGCAAAGGCGTTGTTATTACTTCCGCATCTTGAGGTTAATGACAGTGAATATCCTTGGAAATTTGTTAAATCGCTCCAAGAGTATCTTATGGATTTAGAGACCAACAATGAGGTTGAGGTCTAACGATATGCCATGCGCCTGAGCACTGAAGATTGATTTACTGGAGATTGGATTCTATGCAGTGAGTGACAAGCAACATTAACTTGTCTAGCTGCTAAGCCAGCATCCGCTGAAGTCGTGCGATCGGAAATGCAGCAGCTAAGAAACCCCAAGGCTCCCACTTGTCATCATTTGTCAGAATATACTGCTCCCCTCCGATCAGTTGGCTAGCAGTCACCAGCCTCAAGCGATGGGCTAAGTCGAACCATTCTTTGAATCCTGGTTCTGCGGCTTTGGCTGCTTTAGGGTGCTCAGTTGCTCCTAGTTTCCAGCACTGACCGATCGCATCCCTCAGCAGTCCGATTGGATTCCTCACCTCATGCCTGTCTCGATACTCGATCGCAGCAGCCAGAGCATCTGTAACCGCCTGGAGAGGCGCGGCTACAACTTCAGCTTTCAAAGGCGAGGTAAGCAGAAATCCCGCTTGTTCAATTTTTTCAAAAATTTCTGCTTGAGCTGCGGCGGAAGATTCGTCCTCTGCAACCTGTTCCACCTTGGACCCAGATGCTTTTAGAACAGGGTGAGACTCGACAGGTGGGGTAGTGCTTGTTGGCTCGGAAACTTCCACTTCATCCACAACAACAGGGAGGGCGGGTGGCTCCTTTGTTGTGGTGTCTCTTGAGGTGTCTAGAGTGGAATCTATTTCTATATCATCACCACTGGTTTTGGAGATGATGACCTCTGAGCTAGGAGATGAACTCCCAGAATCAAGGTCATCATCTCCTAGATTTGTGAAATGAGACGGAGCAAGGGTTTTACCCTGTTTCTGGGCTAAGGCTTGTTCAATGGCCTCTCGGTTGAGCTGGTACTGATAGGCGCGATCGTATTTCGCTTTTGGGTTGTTGCGCCGCTTGAGCAGGTGCAGTTTGTTCGTTAGCTTAGCTAGAGCTTGGTGGATGGTTTCAATGCTGTACTCCTCAAACAGGTGCTCTCGAATTTGTTCTAGGGTCAGCCTCACCCAGTCGTCAAGCTTGTGCTTGGCCTTCCACTGCTGCCAACCTTCGATGATGGCGAGGATTTTAGCGGCGCAGTAGTTGCGCTGGGTGATCTGGACGTATTCTTTGCAGAGCTTGAGGTAAGTCAGGTTAGGAGAGGTGCTCATCTCGGTTGCACCTCCCGCAGCTCTAGGTCTCGCTCCTGTACATCTTCGATCCCAGCGCTCTTGCAACTGTCTGGGTCTACTTCAACTAAGTAGGACCAGCCCACCCACTCCAAGCTGTGAGCAATTTCAGCGGACATGCGAGGGGTCCAGTACTGTAAGCCTCGGATGATACCCCAGTGCACACAGCCGTGGAACCCAGACCATTGCACTACCTGCCCAAACTGATACTGAGGCACAGGCAACTCTGTGGGGAGGGGGAGCACACAGATTTCTGATTTCTGATTCTGATGAAACTTTGGCATTAGACACCCTCCCCGATCGCATCACTGAAGCGGCGATATTCTGCTTGCTGGATGTTGCCAGTTACAAGCCCTGATCCTCGCCAGGCAGAAAAGCAGAGCGACTTGACTCTGCTTAAGATTTCAGTGGCACGGTCATGATTAAGTTGCACTAAGTGGCGCGCGCGCGGATTTAGACTCCACTAACACGGAGTCGGATAGGATATTCATGGCTTCACCTTGGTTAATAGCTAGAGGTGGAGTACAGAGGCGATCGCGAAGTTTCTCAGGCCGAGCGATCGCTTCCAAATCAGAGAATTGGACACAAAGTTTTGATGAGTTGCTGCCACCTCCTTGCGGTTTGAGTAAGTAGTCAAGAAGCGTTGGTCGTTTTGGTGAGCCTACTGGATTAGAAGGTCAATCTCTCCACTATGATGCTCAGCACTCTTTCAGCGTGGTCTAGGCGATCGCTGGAGGTAGATGTTTTGTTCGTCATGCGACAGCTTCATCCCTTAGGACAAACAAATCCCCTACTTCACATTTGAAATAGTCACAAACTTTCTCGACAGTTTCAGGGTCAATACGAGCAGTCAAGGGACGCCCATTGTAAAGCTTGTTGACTGTGGTGAGTGATACGCCCAAGTCTTTGGCAAGTTGCCGTTGTGATAGCTGCTTGCCTATTTGGGCAAGTTCAACATTTTTTCGAGCCATTAGAACAGACAGCTGACAGTACATCCTCTTCATGCCCCCATTTTGGGGGTTGCATCACAACAGGACTTGGAAGGTTAGGAGTAGAAGGAGAGGAGGCTAGCAAAGTATGGTGATGGTGAATCGCTAGCGGAGCGGCCAATGATTCCCCTCATCGGTGTCCCTGCCACCATTGCCCAAGGGATGAGTGCTTACCGAGACGTGTTCTGTCGGGAAGCCGGATTCGAGCATGTCAGTCGCTATATCAGTGGACTGTTGCTGAGCGAGAACAAGACCCTGGAAGGCATTCATGCTCAACAGGTTTATCCAGAGGGAAAAGCTGTCGGTCGGCGAGCGATGCACGAGGCGGTGTTTGAGGCTCAGTGGGATAGTGAGGCTCTGATGCAGCAGCATCGGCGGCAAGTCGGTCTGCGGCACCAAGGATGTGGGAGAGAAATCATCAGTCTGGACTGGACCCTATCGCATCATGAAGATGGCGAGCACATCTATGGGGTCAAGCGCGCCTACGATTATGTCAACCACTGCATGAGCCGCTACCAAACGGTCGTCACGGGTGTGATTGCTAATGGCCAGCAGCTTGATGGAATTGCGGTTGAGGTGCAGTTGCCCGATTTTAGTGAAGCAGAGAGAGGCTACCTGCGCATGACGGCTCAACCGAGTTACGAGCAGATGGAACAAGTTAAGCAACGCTTGGTGGAGTTGTTGCACTATCACAAGAACCGATTGGCCTATCGCAAACGCACCGAGATGGTCGTGGACCTGGTGCAGCAAATCGAGGCGGAGGGACAATTTCCCCAAGCGGATTATGCCTTTGACAATGGAGTGTTAACCCTGGAATTGACGCAGCTGATTGAGGCATCCGGCAAGCATTGGGTCAGCGAGATTGAATGCTCTCGACTCGTTCTCTGGAACGGGCAATGGCAGCGGGTCGATGCGGTTGCTACCGAACTGCGCCAAGAGCACCCAGAGAGTTTTCGCTCTCTCCAGGTGCGCGGTCGCAACGGCGAAGTTAAGTCCTTCTGCACCTTCACAAAAACGGTTCGACTCAAGCGCTACGGGCGTAAACGCCTCGTTGTCGTGCATCAGCAACCCGACCTCAGCGACGCTCCGCGCTTTTTGCTCAGTGATGCCCTGCATTGGGAAAGCGCACGGGTGATTCAGACTTGGAGCTACCGCTGGGCTTGCGAGATCTTTCATGAGTTTTGCAAACAAGTAGCAGGCTTTGAGGCGGCTCAGGTACGCAATCAGGAAGCGGTCAAACGCCACTTCCGTTTAAGTTGTGTAGCGCAGTCGCTACTCCAGCAGGCAACTTGTCAGGGCAAGAAATCGGAGAGATTTGCGTTTGCCAAGGACAAGCAAACAGTGGGACAGCGGCTCTACAGTCTGACTCGGGAGGCCTACCGGCAACTGCTGCATCTGGTTGAGGGGTTGTTTGCTCAGGGGCGATCGTGTGAGCAAATCCTGGAAGTGATTATGCCTGCTTAGAACTCCGCCCTCTTTGAGCCTAACCTTCCAAGTCCTGATCGTTATCAGTTGAGGTAAGCATTGCATGCCAAAATTGAGGAAAAGTGGGAGGGGCGATCGCTCAGGGGCAGTATAAGGCCCAGGCCAAGCTTTAAGACTCAGAGAGCTTCTAATTTTGAGCTGTTTGCTTGATAAGGCGATCACTCAACAATTCAATCCGCGATCGCTGCTTGAGTTTCTAATAGCGGCTTTACAACCCGTACTACCTGTCAAGATATCCGGAACTGTTCCACCTAGCTACCTAAAAAAGCTTAATGTAGGGCAAAATGCCATTGGATAGCTTAGGCACGGTATACAGAGAGATTCTACTTATCCATCTAATTTTAGAGGATACGATGCAACAAGGATTATGGAAGTATTCTAGATGAAGCCTGAAGTTATTACTGCAATAATTGCAGCAATTGTTGCGGTTGCTAGTGCAGTCATCAGTATTTACGGCCAAACTCGCATTGCCCGATTAACTGACCAATTGGCGAAGCAGCGTGAAGCCAAATCGCGTGAAGCTCAAACGGCTGCTGTAATGTCTAGGTATCGAGATCCTTTATTACGCTCAGCTATTGATCTCCAAAGCCGTTTATATAACATCCATCAGAACGGATTTTTGGAGCGTTTCTTTCAGCGATCGCCATCTGCACAAAGTTACGCGATTAATAACACTCTATATGTTGTAGCGGAGTATCTGGGATGGGTGGAAATTCTACGCCGAGAAATTCAGTTTTTAGACTTGGGTGATCTAGAGCTGAATCGTCGCTTGAGTGAATTACTAGTCAATATTAATCAAGGATTTGCATACTACAAGGGCGGAGCCATTTTCCAGCTCCATAACGGCGAACAGCGAGCGATTGGGGAAATCATGACAGTCCCTCGTTCCAGTAGTGAAGCGATTGGCTATGATTGCATTGGTTACGCGACGTTTGTGAAAAAGATGAGCGAGCCAGAGTTTGCAGGTTGGTTCGCAATGCTGAGAGATGATATTGAGACGATGGGAAAAGCGTCCAAGATTGATGCTGAGAGACTGGTATTAATTCACAGTAAGCTCATCGATTTAATTGATTTCCTTGACCCTCATCACGTCAGAGTGCCGCCAAAGTACCGAACTAGAATTGAACAAAAATAAGCACCTTGCTTGTCATCGTGTTCGCGTTCCAAGCCCACGTTAGCTAGCCCAACTATTCAGCTAGTATCTCGCTGAGTCGGGCGATCGTGAAAGCAGAAACCAAGAAACCCCAGAGTTCCCGCTTATTTTCGTTAATCAGCACGTACTGCTCCATTCCCATCATTGGGCTTGCAGTGACCAGCTTGAGACGATGAGCTAAGTCAAACCATTCCTTGCACCCCGGTCTTGCTGCTTTAGCTGCTTTCGGGGGCTCATTCACTCTTAGTTGCCACCACTGGGCGATCGCATCCCGAGGCAGGTCAATCAGATTCTCCAGTTCATGCTTGTCTTGAGTTTAAAACTTACCTAAACCAGCAAGTTCGCTCCATTGCGCCTGCCAAAATCGACAGCCTTTCAGTAGATGGCTACACCTACCTCTCGGTAATGGATGAAGCTCGCCCAACTATCGAACCCACGCGCCCCATCATCTAACTCAAAGAGTTGGACTCGTTCGATACCCCCTTCGCATGAGTTGCGAAGCACGCAGACCCCATACCATTGGTATACATTTGCAAGCACGAGTGCTTAATGTCCTCGCAGTAGCCTTTGCAAAGTTCATAGTGGTCCATGCATAGTTGTCCACAAGGGACACAGATGTAACTCTGTTCACCTTTTTTCTTGCCGTTTCTACGGATGTTTAGTGGATTGGCATTACAAACATTGCATCGAACACAACCTCAATTCATAGCTCTATTCTGCAACGTCCGTAGCGATAGTACCAACAAGTGCTCAGTAACCTGATTCTGGGCAAGAAGGTGTCACCACTTAAATAGGTCAGAAGTAGATATTGGAGAGCAAGAGCTTGCCTCCCTTAATATCAAGTTATTTTTGTGATCCTACCTGTCAGATTTTCTTTCCCACACCCGTGTGGGAAAGATGGAAGGAATCTTTGAAATACATGTGTGGGAAAAGTGAAAATCTTGATCTAAAGATTGTGTCTTCGAGTAGGATTGAGAACATTCACCCGCCAATTCTGAAGATGGCAGTAATCACTTCAATTTTTAATCAAGCCGGAGGCGTAGCAAAATCTACGCTGACGTTGAATCTAGGACAGACATATCCTGTCCCAAGCAGGTCAAAGAGTTCTATTAGTCGATTTTGATCCTCAGGGCAGTCTCACAATTTTCTTAGGTTTTGAGCCTTGGGACCTATCTGTGACTGTGTATGACACGTTGATGGGAAACCACAGCTCTCGGGAATCCCTGATCTCAGTACTTGAGCAAGCCATTGTCTCTGCACATAACATGGATCTCCTGCCTGCCAACCGACGTTTAGGAAAGGCGGAACTTGAACTTTTTACAGCTTTAAACCGGGAGCGGAAGCTAGCGGCCATGCTAGACCCACTACGCGATCGCTACGACTGGATTCTGATTGACTGCCCCCCAAGCTTAGGCTTGCTAAGCGTGTCTGCACTCACCGCTTCCAATGGCGTGCTGGTTCCAGTCGAAACGGAGTATAAGTCTTGGATAGGGACTGATCTGCTCCTAGAAACGATCGCCTTAGTCAGACGGGAAATTAACCCGGATTTAAGTATTTTTGGATTTATTCCGACCAAACACGCTAAAACGAAAAGTCAACACCAGCGGGTGTTGAAAGCAATGCAAGAACAGCTTGCAACAGTCGGCACTGTATTTGACCCCATCCCTAATGCAACCGCTTTTGCAGATGCTTCTGAAGCAGGGCAACCCTTGAGGATTTACGACCGCCGCCATGCGGCATTACAGTCGCTTCAAGCATTAGCAGATTCTCTGCTCTCTACCCACACGCGTGTGGGTAAGCCAGTTGAACCAATGCCTACAGGTAAGAAAAAGACCTCGCCTCGTAACTCCAGTAAAGCAAAAGTGAAGTCGTGATGGTTAAAGCTTCAAAATCTGAACGCCCCTATCGGGAGCTGCGATCGCTGGGCGGACTATCTTCGCTCTATGATGTTGCACCTGCTTCCACATCTGCTCCAGCGTTAACATCGAACGAATGTCTGGTTCCACTCAGCCAAATCCAGCGCAGTCCTAAGAATCCGCGTAAATCTTTCAATAGCACCAAGATGGCTCAGCTCACTGCATCGGTGCAGAGATATGGTGTGCTCGAACCTGTACTGCTAAAGCCGCTTCAACCTGTACAAGAACCAGTACATTACGAGCTGGTATTTGGTGAGCGGCGTTATCTGGCAGCAGAAGCAGCCGGACTGAATGAAATTCGCGCTCGCATCTTGACCCCTGAGGAAGTGCAGCAGTGGAAAGAGGTTGATATCGCTCAGATTCGACTGGTTGAGAATTTGAATCGAGAAGACCTCAATGCGGTGGAGGAAACTCATGCGATCGTAGAGCTGCTGGCCCTACAGCTGCAAATTCCAGCGCCAGAAGTTCCTCGCCTACTGTATCGACTTCATCAACAGCACCGCAAACGCAAAAATGAGGAGAGTGCTTCTTCCCACACGGGTGTGGGAACGGTGCCGCTCGGATCACTCAACGAGCAGCTTTCTCAATGGATGAATAACAGTGACGATGCTGTCACGTTTGAGCGAATTTTATGGGAAGTTGAGTATGCCTTTGAAGGGCTAGGACGCTTTAGCTGGCAGTCTTTTGTTCAACATCGCTTACCACTGCTAAATCTGCCTCCAGATGTCCAAAATGCAATTCGGACAGGTCAGATACCTTACAGTGCTGGCAAAGCTTTGGCTCGAATCACAGATGAGCATCAGCGTCAGTCAATCCTTGAACAGGCAATCGCAGAAAGTTGGACTCGCGAACAAATTGCAGAGGCTGTCCGGTCGCTGCTGACGCCACAATTACCTGTCTCTCCATTCAATCTAGATCCAGCCATTCAATTTCAGGCAACGCTTCGCACCACTGTCAGCAAACTCAAAAAAGCAAAGCTCTCTGCCCAGAAATATGTAGAAGCAGAGAAATTACTCCAGCAACTCTTAGCGATCGCAGAGTCTGATAGCAATGCTTAGCAGCACAACCGAGGTTTTAGAAGTCATGAGTGTCGGGTGCCGTGCCTCAATTCTCTTTTCCTGAAAAACTCTCTGGTGCCTTGACCATTGCCCGTAAGCGGGTGACACAGACAGTTCAGTTACTCAATCGCATTCCGCTTGAGGAGTGCTATGAAGGAAGCCCAGATGGACGCAACTTGCCTCGGGTCCCTGGACTCTATGCCTTTAAACACCAAGACGGACGAATTCTTTATGTCGGCAGAAGCAACAACATTCGCAACCGCTTTCGAGACGGGCATAGTGTATTTGTAGAGCTGTTTTTCGCAGGCTACATCTCTACTGATGTGCGAATTGCCATCGTGCCTCTCTCTGGGGATTATCTGCCATACTTAGAAGTAATTGAAGCGATGGTGATTTTCACGCTGACCCCTGAGTTTAACAAGAAGCAGTATTCGCTTACGGAGATTGCGACAATGGTTGCAGTACGTTCCTTCACAATCCCCAACGACATCCAATTGACAGATTTGCTGCCGCCGACTGCTCAAGGGGCGATCGCAGATTATGCCAACGCGAACCAGCTTCAGCCGAATCAGGTAATCGAATTAGCTCTAGCGCAGTTTTTTGACTATGACGCTGTGACACTAGAAGGCTACGAACACCTGCAAAGCTTTGCTCAACTGAAGAATCAGATTTCTAAGCTGCAAGCAGAACTAGAAGGGCTCAAGCGAGAGAAGTCTAAAGATTGATAGTCTTGGTTTCTGAGAGCATCTAGCTAGTAGCACAACGATTATGACTTACTAATTCAAACGGGCTTATGAGAGATTGTTCGTCTTCGCTCTGGTCACGTGCCTTTCATCCTAATACTTACCCTGACAGGTATAGCGCGGAGCTTCCCGGCTAGCAGCTAAAGCTGCGACAGCAAAGCAATTCTTCAGGGTCTAGTGATTGAATTCTTTGGCTGCCCAAGTTAGACTCGCCTGGCAAAGCACGTCATGACAAACAGGCGATAGAACAGGTTCTAGAGCTATGGGACCGTTTGTCGATAGACGTCGCACTACTCTCCCTCACTTCCACAGATCTAGAACCCTATCCTTTAGCGGGAGGTTTAGGAGCGCGATCGCTTTCCACCTTCTCTAATCCATCTAGAAGCAGCCGCCTCAGCTTTTGTGCTAAAGATAGCTCAGTCCACAGCGGATTATCCGAGTACGCCTCGTCAATTCGCTCTCTAAGTCCTTCAATGTCTACTGTTACTCGATCTGCCACAATACTGGTTAGCTTAAATCTGTTACCCACAGCTTAGCCTACTGGTTGTACCTCAACTTTAGGTTCATTAATGTGATGCAGTTTGCATTGAATTACTGTATGCTGTATTCATAAGAACAGTCATGGCCTCTCGGCTCAGCTTCTAGCTAGAGGTATCCCGATAACGCTAGCTCTGGGGCCAAGGCAATGAAGCTAGCTGCACTCAAACCACAGACCTACAAAGTACGGAAATGTCTTAGCCTCCTCAATAGGGCAGTTGTACAACCCTGGAACTTCGAAGCTGGAATGAAGCCACAGTTTACCAACTTGAGCAAAAGTAGGCTTGGATAAAGGCCTCACCAGGTTCACAGCCCGCAGTTGCTACGATGCTGGCTTCGATGCCTATAGCCTCATTCTCTACAACTTCAACTTCACACTCAAGCATTGAGAGATGAGTACCGCCACCTCATCGTTGAGGAGTTTCTCGCTATCCTAAGGACGCTGGAGCACATCAACCTCGGCTTAAAGCAACTGTTCTTTTTCACCTTCACTTCATAAGAAGGGGAGGATGGCTGAGTCACGTCAGTCT
>NZ_JACJPK010000005.1:0-3751 GCF_014696035.1 Trichocoleus sp. FACHB-262
ACCCCAATAGACACCACAACAACGGAGCCACCCACCCTCCCTGTTGTTGTAGGGGTAGAAGGATCTGAAGATTCCAAGCCAGTAAGCGCACCCCTTCCTGTTAAGCCTCAACCTGTTCTAAAAGCATCTGGGCTAGAAGCGGAACAGGTTGTAGAGGACGACTCTTCCGCCGCTGCTCAAGCCGCAACTTTTGAAAAAATTGCACAAGCCGGATTTCCGCTCACCTCGCCTTTGAAGGCTGAAGTTTTAGCAGCCCCGCTTGAAGTGGTGAGTGATGCTTTGGCTGCTGCCATTGAGTATCGAGACAGGCATGAAGTGAGGAATCCGATCGGCTTGCTCAGGGATGCGATTAGTCAGTGCTGGAAACTGGGAGCCAGTGAACACCCCAAAGCAGTTAAGGCTGCAGAACCGGGCTTCAAAGAATGGTTTGACCTAGCTCATAGGCTGAGGCTGGTTACAGCTAGCCAATTGATTGAAGGAGAGCAATACATCCTGACTAATGATGACGAGTGGGAGCCTTGGGGCTTTATTGCTGCTGCGTTTCCGATCGCGCGATTGAAGCAAATGTTGGTTTAAGCCATGTTTTCCTAAAAGTGCTGAACTGCCGAGGCTAATCTAGTTAGTGTCATGCCTTTGTAATAGGCATTGCCGAGTACAACCTACTTTGCGGTGAGAAATCAATGAGCTTTAATCTTTTCTATTCCTGGCAGGCAGACTTGCCATCAGACGCAAATAAAGATTTTATTAAAACATGCTTGAAGCAAGCTCTAAACCGGGTTGAGCGAGAGCATGAATTAGATGAGCGGCCTTCTTTGGATCATGACACTCTTGGTGTTCCGGGTTCTCCAGAAATCATCAATACGATCTTGTCCAAGATCGATAAAGCCTCAATTTTTGTTGCAGATCTGAGCTTCATTGCTAAGACTGGAAACGGAAAATTCTGTCCTAACCCCAATGTGTTGATCGAGCTTGGATATGCGTTGAAATCCCTGGGAAGTGAAAGGCTTATTTTCGTAGTCAATGAGCACTGGGGAGTTGTAGAAAATAACTTGCCCTTTGATTTGAGGCATAGAAGGTTCCCTATTAAATACAATCTTGCGCCTAAAGCGAGGTTAGATGCGCATAATCGTGAGCACGAAAAGTTAGTTAAAGAATTTGTTTATCGAATAGGTAACGTTATCTCTTCTCAAGGTGTTACCACTCCGAGGACTAGGCCAGAAACATTTAAGCAAGATCAAGCTTTATTTTCTAAGTTGATTAATGATTTTCCTTCCAATGGGAAGCTCGCGAGGTTCCTAGATAAAGAGAGTGTGGGGAATCTTTTTCTACTCTGGTATGTGGATGAGGCAGAACGATTCGTTTATAATTGGTCAAACGCAATGCATAAGTTTTTTGATCCTACCCTTGAGAAGCAGAGGCAAAAGCTTATTGAGCTTCTGACTCAGTTTGTTGATAGAATTCCAAACCATGTTTGGCTTACGCCTAGTGGCCGATATTATGATATGGGTCTTGAAGAGCCCAATATTTCAGATGGCGAGCTTGAAAGACGTCTTAAGGCAAGAGATGAGATTAACGAAATATGCAAGCAAGCTTATAAAGAACACCAAGAACTTATATACAATTGCAGAAAAACTCTTGGCTCTGTTGAAGAAGCTTAGGTTTATTTTCAAATCACTAAAGCGATCGCCCCTTTGCCTCTTGCCCTTCACCAAGCGCGATCGCCTCTGCTTTTGAAAGATTGTTCAAAATCCGAGAATTTCGTAATATCCAAGGCTTCAGCGATCGCCTCAACTTTTCCCCAATTGGGGAACGCAACCGAAACAATGAGCTATTGAGCGATCGCTACACGTCCCCAATTGGGGCAACTGACCAACGAGGATGAGTGGGAGCCTTGGGGCTTTTTGTCTACTGCTGAGCGATCGCGCGATCGAACAGGGTGCTGGCTTAATGATGGAGCTGAATAATACACCCCTTCACCTGCCGTTAGTAACCTTTCGGACTTAACTAGCTCAATTTAATACGGTCGGCATGCAACGCGATTGTTCGATTTCTAATCGAAGGGACTATCAAGGGGTACATCCGCTACTGACAGTCCCTCAAGTGTAAGCCTAAGAAAATTGCTTGCCAAAAAGCCGTTATCATTCCGCGGACAACTAGAATGCTTCGATGGTTGCCTCGAAATGCTTGAACAATGCGCAGTCTTTTATTGTCTCGCACACGGAAGGGGAGAACAACATCGAAAGCTGTTGCTGTTCTCGGAATTAGTTCTTTTGCCTCAAACTTCGTGCCGGAAGGGAAACGGAAATCTGAGTGCTGCTCACGGTAAAACCTTAACTGTTTGTAGAGTGCAGATGTGCCAATAGGCTCGGGATACACAGACAACCAGATTTGTGCGGACAGCTCTGGATCACGGGCGAATAACTGAACCTCATGCCAACAGTCATCGTCGTACCTCGCGTGCCGAAGCACAGTTGGGAAATTTCTCAGCCCACTCAGGCGTGTACCAGCATCACCGTAAGCCTCTGGTGATGCATCATCAGTGGTCAGAAATTCCGCGAAAACACGTCTCATACGGTCACATCGAGCAGTAGAACTTTTTATTAGACGGAAGGCTGAGGGCGTTTCTTCGGACTTTTTTCGCCTTCCATTGTGCCTAAGATACCCGAAATGAATTTATGTGGAATTCGAATTGTGAGGCAGCACTATCTTAAATCTCCCTACCCGTGAAAGCGAGTAGGCTGGCAACTCACTTCTAGCATTGTAGAAAGGAAGCTGGCCAAGTGAGAACTGCTGAGCGATCGCGCCAGTTGTCCAGAATTCGGACATCTTCTTGCAGTGGTTCTGAGTTGAAAGGCGATCGCTACACGTCCCAAAATGGGACAACTGACTCACGAGGATGAGTGGGAGGCTTGGGGCTTTTTGTCTGCTTTCCTAGGGCACGATTGAAGCGGATGCTGCTGGGTAACGGCCCCAAGTTGAGCGGACGGTGACGCAAAACAAGCGCGATGATAGTGTGACGATTCGTGCCGCTCCAATGAATCGTTAGGCATTAGTAAACTAGAGCCTTTCACTAGAAAAGCAACTAAACCTCAATCCAAAATGCTTCTTAAGTTTTTCTTCTTACTCTCAAGCATTTCTTCTGGCTCTGAAACAGCTTCCAATTAGAATAACGCCCAAGCCAAAGATATAAAGCCAGAATCCAGGCTCTAGAGAACAAGGGTAATCCACGGTACTGTGGTAACCTATGCCATCCAGAAACCAAGCCTGCAGCATCGAAAGCAAAACCGTTGGCAAAAGCATAACTAAAAACAAGACAAAAAATCTGTTGATACCACCCCTGCTCAAAAAATAGCTAGCAAACAAAAAACAGGTTGCAAAGGAAAGACATGAAAAATACAAATAGTAAAAAGCTATATTGACTTTTTTCAACCAGTCAATGTAACTTGACCTGAAAATAATTTCTTCAGATGAAAACCCGCATGAAAACCATTGCATGAAAAGCGAAAAAACCAAGATGGACATTCCAGCTATTGGCAAAAAATTCATCAACTTACTGGCAATCGTTCGGTTCATTGCTAAAAATTTTTAGTCCAAGCATTTAGGAGAAGCAAGAAAATTGTCAAAAGACTCAATATCGCTATAGCAATCCTAAATAGGATGTGGGGCTAACCATACATGAAGGCCTTCTCAAACGTAAACCACTGCTGATGCGTGACCAGCTCAAATAGATACTTCACCACGGCAAAAGATT
>NZ_JACJPK010000050.1:0-29797 GCF_014696035.1 Trichocoleus sp. FACHB-262
AGAGGGCCACCCCTACAATGTAGCAGCGAGCAAGCGTTGGAATGACAAGGTATGTCAACCTGCTTAATTACAATAGAAGTAGCTCTACAAGATTCAGCTTTAGCATTGGAATCAGTGATTCAGGCTGAATTGCAAAAGCGAGG
The DNA here is from genome assembly GCF_014696035.1 of Trichocoleus sp. FACHB-262. NCBI lineage: Bacteria > Bacillati > Cyanobacteriota > Cyanophyceae > Leptolyngbyales > Trichocoleusaceae > Trichocoleus > Trichocoleus sp. FACHB-262. The sequence continues at coordinate 144 of NZ_JACJPK010000050.1, forward strand.
AGAGCCGTTTCAGTGGGCAGTGACAGACGTAGATTGTCAGCGACAGATAGTTTCAATAGATGCCCTGTTATGGCTGAAACCTGAACTCAGTTAAATCCTCTCTAAGAAGAAAACAATCAATAGGGCAAGATGAAAGCGTTCCGCCAGAGCATGGCAAAAACCTTCCCGCGATTGCTTTTTCTTAGCTACTGTATAAAGCTCAAAGCCGCGATCGCCCCCTCTAGTTGCAGCTCCGACACTTCCAGATAACGTTGGAGCGCCTGCAAGCTTCGGTGCCCAGATATTTCTTGAATCACCCGCAGCGGTATCCCCACGCTACTCATCCAGGTTAGGGCCGTCCGTCTGAAACTGTGCGTACTAACTCCCACCAACCCAGGCGATCGCAAGAATCTGTCTATTAGCCGGCTTTCAGCTTTAGAAACCAAAGCTTTTCTAGGGGTATCTAGAAGTGTCCTTCCTCTGTTTGTTGACGCAACGTATCGACACTGAATTGCTCATGCTGCATCACCGCTTGTCTCACTAGATCAGCCCGCTGTTTCGCTTCTTGGGCCTTCTGCAAATATAATTGCGCTAGCTCCGAAGTTTCAGCCTCAGCCAGATGTTCGCCTAGGTTCTCCAGCAGCATCACGCTTTCCTCCACGGCTCGCAGCGCACTCCATAACGTCTCTTCAATCGAATGGGTAACCTCAGACAAGAGGGCGTTGGCCGAGAAGGCATGTCCCGTATGGCAGCGAAAACGGGTGATGTTCCCCTCTTTGATTTTGACTAGGACGCCATGGCACTCGGGGCAGGTAAAAGCACTCAGTTCCCCCAGCTTCATAATGCCTAGCTGTAGAGCATTCTCTTCTGCCGCCGTCTGAATTTCGAGCTGGGTCTTCTCGTTCTCTTCTGGGCTCACTTCAGGCATCGACGCAACAGGCTCCTGGGTCAGACGAATCAGCAGTTCTGGCATCATCGCCACGGGCACACAGTAGTCAACCTCAACTTCTTTGAGCGCACTTTTAGGCATGGAAGGAATCAACGCCTCTTGAGGATGCTGCACAATGGTGGTGCCTCCCCTGAGCTTAATCGTCCATAACCCGGATGTTCCGTCATCCAAAGCACCTGTGAGCACGATGCCAATCGCCCCGGCTCCATAAACATAGGCAGCAGAACGGAATAAGGGGTCAATCGCGGGACGGAATCGGTTCTCTTTGGGGCCTTTAGTCACCCGAACCCGCTCCGGCTCGATGAGCAGATGATGATTCGGAGGTGCCACATAGATTCGTCCTGGCACGATCGCTTCTCTATCAATGGCATGGGCGGCTTTCAGGGGACCTGCTTTATCCAGCACTCGAGGCAGAATCCCTTGAGCATCGGGTGGTAAGTGCCAAACAATGCAGATCGCCGCTGGAAAGTCTGGGGGTAAGTGCTTAACCAAAGACCGCAACACCTCTAGGCCACCGGCAGACGTTCCCACGACAACAAGGTTGCAATGATTCAGCATTGGTTCACTTCCACCCTTCACGCAAGATCCCAGAAGTTTGAAACATCAAACGTCTTTGTGGCCTCACTTTAGTGAAGGACACGATCTCATTGTGAGGGAGGGCAGTCATCAACCGCTTCTACCCGCAGGAGTGATACCAGAAGTGATCCTCTGGTACAGCGAGTTCAGCGATCGCCCTGCATTGCCTCAAACAACTTTGCAATCTCGTAGGAAGTTAAAACTTTGGCTTGACCGTGGCCGTCTACCTTCATCGAACCGCCTTCATTTCTACCTGAAGAAATATTGTTTTCTTCGGGTAACAAGCGCAAAGCATTGATACGCCGTTGTTACATCCCAACGAGGAGAAGCAGTTAATTCCAACTTATCAATCGCTTCTATCTCAAAACGGCTGAAACCCTGATTCTGCTGTTGATTGATAAGTTTTACTTAATTCGTTAGCATCGTTTGCGTTGACCATGAGCGATCGCAGTGTTTTGAGCACGTCCTTTCATACCCCTCGGCTCATCCAGAGAATTTGTCCAATTTAATCCTAGTGGGAAATTAGCATCACTATCCGCCAGGACTAATTTTGAGGGCGCAGCGGGGTGCTTAGAAACCTGTACTGCTCCACCCACGGGCTGTGGGTACTTTCCATTTCCTCACTCACTTTTTTCCCACCAAAGTTGTGATGGCTTTGATGAGTTTATCCGGTTCAATGGGTTTGGCGAGATGCTGCTGAAATCCCGCTTGCAGAGCTTGCTGGTGGTTCACCTCTCCCACATAAGCAGTGAGGGCGATCGCCGGAGTTTGCCCACCCTGCTCGGGTGGTAAGGCTCTCAGCTGCTGCATCAGCATATAGCCATCCATATGCGGCATGCCCACATCACTGACAATGACATCTGGAACAAACTGCTCTAGGACTTCCAGCGCTGCTGCCCCAGAGCTAACCGCCGTGACCTTCGCCCCGTATTGTTCTAGCAAGAAAGCCTGAAATTCACGGGTATCCGTATCGTCATCCACCAGCAAAACTTGGATGTTGTCCAAAGGCGCTTTTGTTTCGCTTGGAGTAGGGCTGGGCCGAGGCGTGATGGATGCGGTTTGCAACATGACGGGCAATTGCACGCTGAAGGTTGCACCTTGATTCTCCCCAGCGCTCTCTGCACTCACCGTGCCCCCATGCAGTTCCACGATTTGCCGCACGATTGCCAGCCCCAATCCCAATCCACCAAATCTGCGCGTAGTGGAACCGTCTTCTTGGCGAAAATACTCAAACACATGCGGTAGAAACTCAGGATTGATGCCCTTACCCGTATCGATGACGCGAATGTGAGCCGATTGCCCGATTTGTTTCAGTTTGACCGTGACCTGTCCACCGCTGGGTGTGAACTTCACGGCATTCGTCAGCAAGTTCCACACGACTTGCTGGAGGCGTGCCGCATCACCGAAGACGGGCGCGATATCCGAGGTGAGATCAAGCACGATGGCAATGTTCTTGGCTTCTGCTGCCAACTGTACGGTTTCAAGCGCCGCAGAAATTACAAACGCCAAACTGGTGGGGGTCGCGGTTAAGGTCAGCTTGCCCTGCATAATGCGGGCGATGTCAAGCAGATCTTCAATCAGTTGCGATTGCAGCTTGGCATTGCGTTCGATCGTGGCGATGGCTTCGGCTTGCCGGGTCGCATCGAGTTTGCCGGTTTGCAGTAAGCGCGTCCATCCCAAAATCGGGTTAAGAGGCGATCGCAGTTCATGGGACAGCACCGCTAGAAACTCATCTTTGATCCGATTCGCCCGTTCCGCTGCTTCGCGGGCTGCTTGTTCTTGTTGTAGAATTCGTTTGCGCTCAGTCACATCCCGACAGGTAATCACGCCGCCTGTGATGTTGCCACTTCGATCGCTGACAGGAAAACCACTGACACTGACCCACCGCCCTTCAGCAGTAGGATTACGTCGCACAAAGACTTCAATATCGTTTGCGGGCTCTCCTTGTATGGCTCGATAAAGCGGCAGTTGCTGATCCGGAAAGAGGGTTTGTTGATCCGGTAAATAGAGTCCATAGGTCTGTGCCCACTCCTCACAGGGATGCTCATTGGTGAGTGGACCAAAGATGCGTTCGGCTGCCTGGTTCACCAGCACAACCTCGCCCTTGGGATTTGCCAAAATCAAACCATCACCAATACTATCAATAATCAGTTGTAAGAGCGTTGCTTGCTCTTGCAACGTGGTTTCTGCCTGTTTGCGCTCGGTGATATTGCGGCTGACGGCGGCTAACCCAATCGGCTGCTTGTTCTCACCTCTGATATAAAAGACGTTGTAGAGCATCCACAACGCTGCGCCCGTCTTGAAATGACGGAACCGAATTTCCACCTCTGCCCGTCCCTCCCGTAAAACACGAGGAAAAAACTCGTTAATAACGAAGTCCTGATCCTCAGGAAAAAAGAAGTCCCTAACTGAGGTTTCAATGTATTGCTGCACACCATCCAACCCGACCAGTTGCTGACCTGCTGGATTGACATAAAACGGGACAAAATTCATATCGCACATGCCGATAAACTCCCCACTGTTATCGGCGAGAGAAACAAACTTTTGAATCTCAAGCTCTGCCTGTTTGCGCTCGGTAATATCAGTGTTCGTGCCAAACCATTGCAAAATCCGTCCTTGCTCGTCTCGAATCGGAATGGCACGAGACAGGAACCAACGATACGTTCCATCTCTGCCCCGGAGCGGAAAGGTGTCCTCCCACTGTTCACCCGTTTCAAAGCAGTGGCGAATATGCTTAACCACGCGATCGACATGATCCGGATGATGAACCTGCTGCCACCCCCAGCCTTGCATTTCCCCTAACGTTGTCCCTGTGTAGTCAAACCAGCGCCGGTTGTACCAGAAGATCCAACCGTTCTCGTTTGCCATCCATGCCAATTGAGATATATTGTCTGCCAGGGTGCGGAAACGCTCCTCACTTTCCTGCAATGCCGCTTCTGTCCGCTGACGCTCCAATTCAGTCGCAATTCGGAGCGCAAAGATAGTTAGCAAGGACTCTGCCAGTTGCACCTGCTCTAGTGGTTTGCCATCCATGACCCCTAACAACCCTAAAAGTTTGCCGCTGGAGTCAAAGCAGGGAACTGCTACATAGCTTTCAACGGAAAGTGGCTTCAGTAAGGGTGCATCAGGGAACTGAGCTTGCACATGGCGCGGGTAGCAGCAAATTTTTCGTTGTTCAATGACTTCCCAGCAGGGCGTATCTTGCAGTGAGTATTCTAGGTTATCTACAAGCTGAGCGTGAGCGCAGGTGGCGATCGTTCTCAGCCTTTTGAGCTCACCACCCTCTACTAAGCCGATGTAGGCATAATCTGCGTCTAAAGCTCTAGCAAGATGCTGCACCAGAGTCGAGAAAAAAGCATCACCCGTGACCGTTGCCACGGCTTGAGTAATCTCTAGCAAAGCCGCATCGACCTGAGCAATCCGATGAGCTGCCAATCTCAATTCCAGTTCATCCACCACCATTGCTGCCAGGTCAACCAAGGTCGCCTGTTGCTTTGGAGTCAAAGGCTCATGGGGTTGAGTATCAAGCAAACAGAGCGTACCGAGATTGAAGCCGTCTGGAGTCAGGAGGGGGGCACCTGCATAGAAGCGTACACCAGGTTCACTTTGCACAAAGGGATTACAGGCAAAGCGATCATCCTGGCGAGTGTCGGGAACAATCAGAGGCTCATTCGTTAATAGGGCAAAGCTGCAAAGCGTCGCATCACGCGGAACTTCAGAAGCATCGAAGCCGATGGAGGACTTAAACCAAGCTCTGGACTCATCAACCAGAGAAACCAAAGAGATGGGCAGATCAAACAGCCGTGCTGCCAGGGCGGTAATGCGATCGAATGCGATTTCGGGGGAAGTATCGAGAATCTTGTAGCGATGCAACGCTGCCAACCGCTCAGTTTCATTTGCCGGGAGAGGTGTCGTTACTGTCTTTTGAGGCAGTTGGTTAGTCATAGCAACCAGGAGGAAAAGAAATCAGTATTGGAGTGAGTCGCAAGCCATGAAGGACAACTTTAGACTCTAACCAGTGCATTAAATCAGATTGGCGATCGCCTTTTAGAACATTAAAGCTGCGATCGTGTCCTCCAGTTGCAGCTCTGATACCTCTAGATACCGTTGAAGTGCCTATAAGCTGCAGTGGCCCGCTATCACCCGCAGCGGTACCCCAGCGCTACTCATCTGGGTCAGTGCAGTTCGTCTAAAACTGTGAGTACTAACTCCCCCCAGCCCCAGTCGATCGCACGTCTCCCTCAGAATCTCATCCGCTAACTTCGGGTTAATGTAGCCGCGCCCGTGCCGTTCTGGGAAGAGGTACTGTTTACCCGCCCCGGCGCGGTACATCTCCAAGTATTCCTTGAGAACTGCATTAACGGGAATGTGGCGCGTCTCCTGCTTTCCTTTGGTGTTGGCCTTACGCAGGGTAATCTTCATTCTGACCCCGGCTGCGTCATAAGCATCTGTGGGTCAGCATCGAACAAGCTTCACTGATGCGGCACCCTGTGTAGAGACAGATGCCAAAGACAGCCCGATCGCGATCGTACTCCAACGCCTCGAACACTTTTACAATCTCATGAGAAGTTAAAACCTTGGCTTGGCCGTGACCGTCCACCTTCATTGAGCAGCCTCAACATTTACCTGAACTAACCTTAGGCATTTTGTGATGTACAACGACAGCTTCGTCAGTTTGAATATTATTCACCCAGCATCTAGCCAGCTTTGTATCCTTAGAACTCCTTCTCAGGGTAGATAGAGGCATAAATCTATGCCCTCAGAATGAGGTATATAGCAGACGCTATAATCAACTGCTTTACCTATAAAAATTTTCCCTTCAAGTCCTCATGCTTAAAAAGACAGCGGCACTAGCACAACCAGAAGTGAGTCATCTGATTCGCAAGCTGCGGCACCTGAGTGGATTAAGCCAAGAGCAGTTTGCCGTCACCCTAGGCGTTGCTTTTAGCACGATTAATCGATGGGAAAACGGTCACATGCAGCCCTCCCCTCTAGCACTGAAGCAAATCAAAACAATGCTCGGTGAGTTGAGCCGTTCATCTGTAGTTGAGCTTCAGGAGCAAAGCCAAACCTTACTCAATCAGTATTTTTTAGAGACGGAGTCGAGCGCTCAATGACTGAAGCGAAGGCTGGGATTTCGAGTCATTCCTCTCCTACACCCAGTACAGAAACCACTGGCTTGCTGGAGAGTGAAGCGCGCTTCCGGTTCGTGCTAGAAGCATCACCGGATGGATTCACTATTCTCCGCACTGTCCCGGATCAAGGAGGGGCGATCGCTGACTTCAGCATTGAATATGTTAATCCAGTGGCCGCCAGAGGTGTGAACCGTAGGCCCGAGGAAATTGTGGGTCAGCAGCTGCTACAGCTGTTTCCCGAATGTAAAAACAGTGGTATTTTCGCTCGCTATGTGACAGTCGCCGAAACTGGCATTTCTGAGACATTTGAGACGTTCTACAACAGTCAAGCACTAACCGGTTGGTTTCGTAACGTCGTTGTCAAGCTAAACGATGGGATTGCGGTTTCCTTTAGCAACATTACCGATCGCAAGCAAGCAGAACTAGCACTGCAACAGCAAAAGCAGCACTTCAAAGTCGCTTTACAAACCGCCAAGCTGGGTTCTTGGGAGCATGACCTGATTACGGGAGTTTTAACTTGTTCGGCTCAATGTAAGGCGAACTTTGGCTTACCACCTGATGCCGAGTTTACTCACGAAACCTTGTTTGCGGGGTTGCATTCCGATGACGTATCCATGGTTCAGGCAGCAATTGAGCATTCCGTTCAATCGGGAACGGACTATGAGGTAGAGGAGCGTTGCTACCATCCTGATGGGAGTCTGCACTGGTTGATTGTTCGAGGTCAGGTTATCTGTGACGCTAACGGCACGCCGATTCGCATGGTGGGGGTCACGCTCGATATTACAGAACGCAAGCAATTTGAGGAGTCGCTCCGAGCAGCCAACCAACATACTTCCAACATTCTGGAAAGCATTACAGATGCTTTCATCGCCTTTGACCGCGACTGGCGCTATACCTACGTCAACCAAGAAGCGGCTCGGATGTTAGGGCGATCGCCTGAGGAGTTGTTGGGACAACGCTGGCAAGATGTCTTTCCTGAGGTGGCTCGGCAGAATACGGTGACAGGCCGAGCCCTCCACCAAGCCATGACGGAACAAGTGAGTGCTCGCTTGGAAGTCTTTTCTCTGGCAGCTCAGCGTTGGATAGAGATGTCCATTTTTCCTTCACCGAATGGTGTGGCTGCATGGTTTCGCGATATTAGTGACCGCAAACGAGCCGAGCAACGTCGAGATGCACAATATGCGATCGCGCGTATCCTCGCAGAGGCCACGACCATTGCTCAAGCGACCCCCACAATTTTGCAGGCTCTTTGTGAGAATTTAGGCTGGCAAGTGGGAGTGCTTTGGAGTGTAACCCCAGAGCAACTCGTACTCCATTGCATTGACTGCTGGCAAGGGCAAGATGCAGAGCTGTGTGAATTCATTCAGACCAGTCAACAAATGACCTTTGCCCCAGGTGTTGGGATTCCTGGTCAAGTATGGGCCAGCCGTCAACCCCTCTGGATCACTGAAATTAGTCAAGACAGCAACTTCCCTAGAGCGGCACTTGCTTCCCAGACTGGGCTAAAGTCTGCTTTTGGTTTTCCCATTCAGTTGGGTCACGAGATTCTAGGGGTCATTGAGTGCTTTAGCGATCGCGTCCAAGAGCCAGATGCCGACCTGTTACAGATGATGGCCGCGATCGGTAGCCAAATGGGTCAGTTTATGGAGCGGAAGCGGACAGAAATAGCTTTACGCGAGAGCCAAGAGCTGTTCCAAAGCTTCATGAACCACAGCCCAATGGCAGCATTTATCAAGGATGAAGCAGGGCGCTATCTCTATGTCAATAGCTGGGCAGAGCGAGTCAATCAACGTCAGAAAGCTGATTTTATTGGCAAAACCGATTTCGAAATATTGCCACCTACCATTGCTCACCAGCTACATGAGAATGATCTGGCTGTCTTGAGTAGTGGTCAACCCATGCAAACGCTGGAGACTGTGCAGCAGCCTGGTGGGGAACGCAGTTATATGTCTTTTAAGTTCCCTTTTCGGAACGCGGCTGGGCAACAACTACTGGCAGGCGTGGCAATCGATGTGACTGATCGAATGCAAGCCGAAGCAGCCTTGCGGCAGCGAGAAGCAGAACTTCGCCTGATCACCAACGCTGTGCCCGTTCTGATCTCGTTTGTGGATGCTGAACAGCGTTATCGCTTTAACAACCAGAAGTATGAAGAGTGGTTTGAACGGCCTGCCACTGAAGTAAACGGCAAGTACCTCTGGGAAGTGCTCGGAGAGACTGCCTATGAAATAATTCGTCCTTATGTTGAGCAGGTACTTTTAGGTCAAGAAGTCACCTTTGAAAGCAGAATCCCTTACAAAGCGGATAATACTCGTGATGTCGTTGTCACTTACGTGCCTCGCTTCGGCCACCAGGGAAATGTGGAAGGCTTTGTGGCATTAGTCAATGACATCACTCACCGTAAGCAAGCAGAAGAAACCCTACGACAGAGTGAAGAGCGACTGCGAATCGCCCAACAAGCTGCTAATGCTGGTGTCTGGGATTGGGACATACCGACCGATCACGTCACTTGGTCAGAGCAGTACTACCGTCTTTATAATCTTGATCCAGCTACCATCCAACCGTCTTATGACAATTGGTTGAGTTCAATTATCGAGCCAGACCGCGATCGCGTCGATCGAGCTGCCAGGGAAGCCTTAGAACATCAAAATGACCTGAATGTGGAATTCCGCATCCTTCACCCCGCTCAAGGAGAGCGCTGGCTAACGGCGATCGGGCAAACGTTTTACGATGGACCCGGGCAGCCGAGACGTATGACAGGTATTGCGCTAGATATCACCCAGCGCAAGCAAGCGGAGGAAGCGCTGCGAGAGAGCGGGGAATGGGCACGACTAGCAATTCAAGTGGGTCGATTAGGAGGATGGCGACTGCACCTAGATACAAATCTTGTTGAGATGGATGAGCGAATGCGCGAGATCTGGGGGGAGCCGAAGGATACTGTCATGCTTCCTTTGTCAAAGGTGATAGAGCGAACGCACCCAGACGATCGAGAGCGGGTTGCCAGCGCGGTCAGTGCTGCGCTCTCTCCTCAATCATCGGGTACTTATGAGATTGAGTACCGAATTGTCTGGAACGACGGCACCGAACGATGGGTCTCTGCTAACGGGCAAGTCCAATTCGAGGGTGAGGGCAAGTTTCGGCGACCCATTGATTTTTTTGGAACTGCAATTGATATCACCGAAGGCAAACAGGCAGAAGCCACCATACGAGAGAGTGAGGAACGCTATCGATATTTGGCAGAATCAATTCCTCAATTAGTCTGGACGGTCAGTGCAGAAGGGGTGCTGATCGATATCAATCAACGCTGGTCTACTTTCACTGGGCTTACACTCGTGCAAGTGCAAACCGCAGGATGGGAAGTTATGGTTCATCCTGATGATTTACCTATACTGAGGCAAAGTTGGGCGATCGCTCAACAGGATGGTACTTATTATCAAGCGGAAGGCCGAATCCGCCGAACTGATGGAGTGTATCGTTGGCATTTGCATCAAGCGGTGCCTTTGAAGAATGAACAGGGACAATTGCTCAAATGGTTCGGCACAGCAACGGATATTGAAGATCAAAAACAGTTGGAACAACAGCGCATTGCGCTGCTACAGCAAGAACAAGTAGCCCGAGAGCAAGCCGAAACCGCAAATCGCATCAAAGATGAATTTTTGGCGGTGCTGTCTCACGAGTTGCGATCGCCCCTTAATCTCATCTTGGGATGGGCAAAGCTCCTACAATCTCGCAGTTTGGATGAACAAAAGACACAGCACGCGCTAGAAAGCATTGAGCGCAATGCCAAGTTGCAAGCAGAATTGATTGAGGATCTACTCGATGTGTCCCGCATTTTGCGTGGCAAGTTGGTACTGAACACAGCGATCGTTAACCTGTCCAATACGATTGAAGCCGCGCTAGAAACCGTGAAACTGGCCGCAGAAGCCAAAGGCATCCAAATCCAAACCACATTTGACCCCAGTGTAGGACAAGTTAGGGGAGACCAAGCCCGCTTGCAACAGGTAATTTGGAATTTGCTCTCCAATGCTGTGAAATTCACACCCGCTGGTGGAATGGTCGAAATTCGATTAGAGCAGGTTGGTACTGATGCTCAAATTCAAGTCAAAGATACAGGCAAAGGTATCAATCCTCACTTTCTACCCTATGTCTTTGAATACTTCCGTCAGGAGGACGGCACTACGACCCGGAAGTTTGGGGGACTTGGACTCGGACTTGCGATCGTTCGTCATCTCACCGAACTGCATGGAGGAAGTGTTGGAGTAGAGAGTCCTGGTGAGGGGCTAGGAGCTACATTCACCGTTAGATTACCGCTATCAATCAAGCTTGGGGCACGAAACCTAGGAGCGCAAGATTCAGGATTTAGCAATCAGCCCTCCACGCTCCCCCTTCCCCTCGCAGGATTGCAAATTTTAATCGTAGATGACGAACCAGACATTCGCGACATTGTATCGTTCGTTCTAGAGCAAGCAGGAGCATCTGTAAGCATTGCTGCCTCCGCTTTAGAAGCTCTAGAACGACTCAAGCAATCCCTACCTGATGCCTTAGTTTGTGACATTGGCATGCCAGATATCGATGGTTACATGCTGATGTGTCAAGTCCGCATGTTACCTCCAGAACAGGGTGGAGAGGTTCCAGCGATCGCTCTCACCGCCTATGCTGGAGAAATTGATCAGCAGCAAGCCCTGGCAGCAGGGTTTCAGAGGCACATGGCTAAACCCATTGAACCAGAGGATTTAGTGAGAGCGATCATCGCTTTAATGAAATCATGAGCGCGAACAACTCGGTATCGCTATTTTGATTGACTTGATCTCACCTAGGAAAATGCCCCATCCGACCCGCTCTCAAGTACAGCGCTATGGCATTGCTGGGCTCAGCGTTTTGCTGGCAAGTGTGCTGATGCTCCTACTAGACCCTCTGCTAGCTATGACTCGCAGCCCTTTCCTGCTGTTCTTTGGCGCTGTCATGGTCAGTGCTTGGTATGGAGGCTTAGGTCCAGGGCTCTTTGCCACCGCTTTGTCAGGTTTCATTAGCACTTACTTTTTTCTTCCGCCTCTATATTCCCTGTCTCTAGACTGGGTGAATGGCTCGCGGTTAAGTTTGTTTCTGCTGGAGGGCGTCCTGATCAGTGCCCTATCTGATGCCCTACGGGTCGCCAAGCAGCGGGTGGAGCGATCATTATTCAAGCTGCAGCTTAGTGAGGAACAGTATCGGCAATTAGTCGTTCAGGGCCAAGCACAAACGAATACCTTGAATGCGATCTTTTCCGCATCTGTGGATCATATCTATGTCTTTGACCAAGCAGGGCGATATCGATATGTCAGCGATGGAGGAGCCCAAGTACTAGGGTTTCAACCCCATGATTTGGTTGGTAAAACTTGGAAAGAGCTGGGTTTACCTGCTGATCTGATGGAACCCGTAGATGCTCAGCGAGAAACCGTGATGACGACTGGGCGATCGCTCACTAGCGAAACAGTTTTCACCACAGACAATGGGGTGCGGTTTTACGAATATATTCTGGCTCCACTCCACGCAGATCCATCCACGCAATCTGTGGTGGTAATCTCCCGAGATGTGACCGAGCGCAAGCAAGCAGAGGCCGAGCGGAACCAGCTTCTGGTACGAGAGCAAGCCGCGCGAGCAGAAGCGGAGGTGCAGCGGAATCGATTGCATTCACTTCTCCTCCAAGCTCCAGCTTTTATTTGTATCAGTCGTGGGCCTGATCATGTCTTTGAGTTTGCCAATCCCCGCTACTATCAACTCGTCGGAAACCGCGAACTGATTGGGCGCACCAATCGAGAAGCCTTTCCTGAACTAGCAGGACAAGGTTTTTTTGAACTTCTAGATCAAGTGCTGGCCACTGGACAGCCCTTCTTTGGCAACGAAATCGCGGCTCAATTGGATCGGCAAGGGAATGGATCAATCGAGGAGGGGTTTTTCAACTTTGTCTACCAGCCCATGTTCGATATCAATGGGGCTGTAGAAGGGGTGATTACCTTTGGCTTTGAAGTGACCGACCAAGTTGTGGCACGGCGGCAAGCCGAAGCCTTAGCCGCAGACCTGAGAATCCAACAGGTGGCGCTGAAGAAAAGTGAAGCTCGCTTCAGCCGCTTAGTTGAATCCAACATTATTGGCGTGCTTCTGGCGGGTCCCAGTGGCACGATTATGGAGGCGAACGATGCCTTCCTCAAAATAGTGGGTTATACCCGTGAAGACTTGCATGATGGCGTGATGAACTGGTCTGAGATGACACCACCAGAGTACGTCCAGCAGGATGAGCTCGTGTTACAAGAACTTGCTGCCTCGGGGAGTTGCACCCCATTCGAGAAGGCATACATTCGTAAAGATGGCAGTCAGGTTCCCATTTTACTGGGAGCTGCACGACTCGAAAGTGACGAACTTGCTTGGGTCTGTTTTGTGCTTGACCTGAGTGAAAGCAAAAAAGTTGAAGCACTACTGCGGCAACAAGCAGAGGAGTTATCCCGGGCCAATCGGCTGAAAGATGAGTTTCTCGCTACTGTCTCCCATGAGTTGCGGACACCTCTAAATGCCATGCTGGGATGGTCAACCATGCTGCGTTCTAGACAACTCGATGAAGCCACGACAAATCGGGCGATAGAGACAATCGAACGAAACGCGAGGGCGCAGAATCAACTCATCAATGACCTATTGGATGTTTCTCGCATTATTACTGGCAAGCTGCGCTTAAATGTTCGTCCGGTAATCCTAGTTTCGGTGATTGAGGCCGCGATCGACTCCATCCGACCTGCCGCAGAAGCCAAAGATATTCGCTTGCAGAGTATTTTAGACCCCAATGCTGGTCCTGTTTCGGGTGATTCCGATCGCCTGCAACAGGTGTTTTGGAATTTACTCTCCAATGCCGTGAAGTTCACCCCCAAAGGTGGTCGAGTGCAGATTCGTTTAGAGCGGATCAATTCTCATATCGAGGTGACTGTGAGTGATACTGGGCAAGGAATTAGCCCTGAGTTTCTACCTTATGTCTTCGAGCGCTTACAGCAAGCAGATAGTACTACTACTAGGGCACATGGAGGGTTGGGCCTTGGTTTAGCGATTGTCCGTCACTTAGTCGAACTGCATGGGGGAAGTGTTAATGCCACCAGCGCCGGTGAAGGCAAGGGAGCTACCTTTATGGTCAATCTACCCATTACCATCTTTCGTCCAGAACCAACAGACATGGAACGAGTACATCCTACTGTCAGTGATACAGCTCCTCTGCTGGACACACCGAGATTAGATGGCTTGAAAGTTTTGATTGTAGATGACGAAATCGATGCCCGCGAGTTGTTAGCCATGCTGCTAAGGCAAAGAGGAGCCGTGACCACGACCGTGGCCTCCGCTAGAGAGGCTTTAGCTATCATCATCCAGTCCGCTTTTGACCAAAAACCTGACGTATTGGTCAGTGATATTGGCATGCCTAGTGAGGATGGGTACACGCTGATTCGTCAAGTTCGCGCCTTAGCGCCAGAGCAAGGAGGTCGAATTCCGGCGATCGCCCTAACTGCTTATGCGCGTACAGAAGACCGCATCAAAGCCTTAGCTTCAGGCTTTCAGTCCCATGTCCCTAAGCCAGTGGAACCGGTTGAGTTTATTACAGTATTAGCCAGCTTAATCAATCGTTTCTAGAACCTGAGAGACACGATCGCCCCCTCCAGTTGGAGCTCGGACATCTCGGGATATCGTTGAAGTGCCTGCAAGCTGCGGTGTCCGGAGATCTCCTGAATCACCCGTAGCGGTATCCCTGCACTACTCATCTGGGTTAGAGCAGTTCGTCTAAAACTGTGGGTACTGACCCCCACCAGCTCCAGGCGATCGCTTGCCACACGTTTTAACTTGAGCAACTGACCCATGAATATGAGCGGGAGTCTTAGGGCTTCTTAGCTACTACTTTCGCGATCGCTCGACTTCAGCGGACGTTAGGCCAAAGGTCTTAAAGGTCCCCTTAGTTCAGGATACGTAGATATTACTAACAATTTGCAACATCAACCACGTAAAATGTTGAGAACCCATTGAAGAGATGCTTACAACTCAGAGGTCGTTCTATGTATCCTCTCGTCCTGTCTCATGAGGTCGTTTCAACCTTTTCGTTTTGGCATGAGGGTGTACTGCAGGAAGGTATTGCCTCTGGTAAAGAGCTGTACAGCTTCTATAAAAAGTTCGAGGCTGCTCAAAGACAGGAAGTTTTCAGTACGGCAATAAGTTTGTCAGAGACAGGTATTGAAGTTTGTATTACTTGTCTGCCGACTGAATACAGGGTCTGGATTAGCCTCAGAAAATTGGAGCAAGTTGCCTTGTGTTTTTTGTCCAGTGCACAACCAGAAGAAGCAATGCTTGCTTAGCTTTGCACAAAATATTGCCGAGAATGCCTCGTTTCGGCAATATTTTGTGCAATTTTTGTGGCTTAAGGCATATCTCAGGAAGACTTCAAGGGATCGCAACGCTAACATCCCAAGGAGCTGAGAGGCGAGATACTCTCCTCAGCATTGCTCCGCTTGAGTAGCGCGATAATGGCATCCACCAAATCATCTAGGTCAATGGGTTTGAGCAGAAATTGCTGAAATCCGTAGGCAAAAGCTGCCTGACTCTCTTCTAGTTTTATACTACTGCTGAGAGCGATCGCGGGTGCCTGTCCGCCTAGTCCTGGCCGCAACCTTCTAATTTCATCGATCAGGGAGAATCCATCTTGTTGGCCCTAACGTAGCGAAGCTACATCCAAGTGCCAAGCTAAAAAAACTGAAAATTGCAACTTGTCCGTAAATGATGACCGGGTTGCCTATAAACTTCACGGCAGAATGAAGGTTTCACGCTCTTCTAACTAAACAGCTTGTCCATAAATAGTCATTTTCCGAAACTCTTGGCTAAATTACGAAAAAATTCTAGAACCTTTATCTCACAAGGCTTATAGGCATTATATGGTACTTGGATGTAGCTTCGCTACCTTTGGGCATAGTAGGGTCGCACTACCCCAATGCCATGTATGACGAGAGTGATGAATTAGTTGTAGAGAAGTGGACAGAGAATCTTTTAAGGAGCGTCATAAATGTGCCACGATCGAATACCTTGACGATGAAGGATAGCTTCAACAGACAGAATCTCATCCTCCATTGCCTCTATGATGATCAAATAATCTCCCTGGTTAAATCTGTCGTTGTAGTTGGTTGCCTGTTCCTCTGGCACCAGCCATCCTCGAAGCGCGCCGTATAGACCACCAGCAGTTGCGGCAATTCCACTTCCAAAAAAGGTTGTTAAAAGGCTCTCTACCGCCAATACTTGACCAACACCAGGAATGAGCAGACTGCCGAGTCCAAAAATTAGGGCGAGTGAACCGACTCCTATGCTTCCTGTAATCGCGCCTGTTTTTGCACCTTCTGCTCTGGTTATTGAGGGCTGTCGCACCCTGTGTCTATTTAAATGACTATCTAAACTATCGTCATGATCAGAAGATTTGGTAATTACTGAGAGCTTGTGCATAGGAAAACCCTTGTTTTTTAGCTCAGCTATTGCCTGTTCTGCGTCTCGGCGGTTGGAGAATATGCCGATCGCACGTTTGAAGTTATGAGAAGTCATGAGAAAAAATGAATAGTTAACAATACAAACTTTGCGGGGTAAGCACGCTCAGAAGAGTGGCTTGATTAAAGCCATTTATGTCAGCGGAGCAAACCGCTTCAGCAACGCCGCTAAAGCAATCATGGGGAACCCAATGCCAAGGCAGCTCAAGCCTTGAGTTAGAGTCAATGCTTCAGTTGCGAATAGCTGGTTCATGAAGCTCCACTGGCTAAATAGAAACTGAAACAGTAGAACGCTTGCAATGCCGATCGCCACAGGGTAACCGAATGGCTCATTTTTGCCGCGTAGCTTTGCAGCGATCGCCGGAACAAATCGGCTAATGCTTAACAGGTAAAATGCTTCTGCTGCAACCAATGCCTGGATTGCCATTGTTCGTGCTAGAGCTTCGTTTCCAGTGGTTTGTATAATCCATTCAAAGGTGCCAAAGATCACAATCCAGTTAAACAGTGAAACCGTTAAAATTCGTGTGATTAGCCTGCGCGACAGCAGCGGTTCATTCGCAGGACGAGGTGGGTGTTGCATCGTGTCTGGCGAAGGTGGCTCAAATGCCAGCGGTAGACTCAAGGCAACCGAACTGACCATATTTAGCCAGAGAATTTGTATTGGTAAAATGGGCAGCGGAGTTGCTAGCATTACGGCGATCAAGATGGTCATGGATTCGCCACCGTTCACGGGCAGGATGAAGGCGATCGCCCGCAATAGATTCTTATAAACGGTGCGTCCTTCCTCGACAGCTTTCTCGATCGAGGCAAAGTTATCGTCTGTCAGAATCATATCTGCCGCTTCTTTCGTGACTCCAGTGCCTGTGATGCCCATTGCTACGCCAATGTCAGCTTGCTTCAGGGCAGGCGCGTCATTGACTCCATCTCCGGTCATTGCCACAATTTCACCTTTGGATTGGAGGGCTTCCACAATCCGCAGTTTTTGTTCGGGTGCAACTCGCGCAAATACATTGCTCTGTTCAACCGCGTTGGCTAATCCTTGCTCATCTAGCCGCGCAAGTTCTTGACCTGTGACAACAGGTGCATTCTTGGTTGAATTTAGACCCATTTGTTGAGCGATCGCGGCTGCTGTTTTGGCATGGTCGCCCGTGATCATCTTGACCTGAATTCCCGCAGACTTACAGGATTCGATGGCTTGAATCGCTTCGGGACGGGGCGGATCGATCATGCCTTGCAGCCCCAGAAATACTAAACCTTGCTCCAGATCAGAATGCTCAATTGAGCTTTGAGAATCAGGGGCAGCTTTCATGGCAAGTGCCAAAACCCGTAACCCTTTTTTTGCCATGTTCTCTACAGTTTGCTCAATTTGCGTTGGGCTGAGAGCGATCGCCTCTCCATCTTCATCCAGCATTTGACGACATCGCTTGAGGATGGCTTCAGCCGAACCTTTAACATAAATCAGCCGTTCTGGACGGCTACGATGTAGTGTTGCCATGTATTGAAATTGAGATTCAAACGGCAGGGTGTCGAGTCGAGGCAGCGCCTGCTCCAGCTTATCTGTACTGAGTCCAGCTTTGTGGGCGGCAGCAACCAGTGCTCCTTCTGTGGGGCTACCGACCACCATCCAGTTTCCGTCCTGCACTTCTAGATGAGAGTCATTGCACAACAGTCCGGCTTGCAGGCATTCATACAAGGCGGGTGCCTTTGTTAGGTCGATCACATATCCATTCAGGGAGATTTCTCCATCGGGTGCATAACCTCCACCGCTGACCCGATACCGCCTTCCGCCTGCGTCAATTTCCTGAACCGTCATTTGATTCTGCGTCAGGGTTCCGGTTTTGTCGGAACAAATTACAGTGGTGCTGCCCAGCGTCTCGATCGCCGGTAGTTCACGAATGATGGCGTGGTGCTTTGCCATCTGAGACACGCCGATCGCCAATGTCACTGTGACAATGGCAGGCAACCCTTCGGGAATCGCACTGACTGCCAGCGCAACCGCTGCTTTGAACACCTCAATCCAGGAAAACCCTTGAGCCACGCCAACGGCAAAGGTGAAGGTCGCCAAGCCTAATACAACGTACAGTAAGGTTTTGCTAAATTTGTCAATTTTACGAGTCAGGGGAGTTTCTATGGCTGTACTTTGCTGCATCAGTTGGGAGAGGTGTCCGGTTTCGGTCATCTCTCCAATGCCTACAACAACTCCACGCCCCTGTCCAAAAGTGATGAGGCTGCCGGTGTAAACCATGTTGGTGCGTTCTGCCAGCGGAGCATCTGCTTCTAGGGTCTGAAGGTTTTTTTCGACTGGAACCGATTCTCCTGTCAGGGCTGATTCGTCTACCTGTAAGTCGCGAATTTCAAGCAGCCGCAGATCCGCAGGTACTTTATCGCCAGAAGACAGCAAGACGAGATCGCCAGGAACCAGTTCGCGGGATGAAACCACTTGCTTTTGACCATTGCGGCGAATGGTGGCATCGGTTGTAACCGCTTCTGATAAGGCGGCGATCGCATCCTCTGCCTTCGCCTCTTGCACAAAGCCAATGATGGCATTGAGCAGCACCACCCCAAAAATCACGCCCGAATCGATCCACTCTTGCAGAAACGCTGTCACCAGCCCCACAACTAGCAAGATATAGAGCAGCGGTTGATTGAACTGCTGGAGAAATCGCAACCAGGCGCTCTGTTTTTTCTGAGCCGTTAACTGATTCGGACCAAAGCGATCATGTCGCTCCGCTACCTCTGTAAAAGACAAACCCTGCTCAGGATCAGTTTTGAGCAAACGGACAACTTGCTCCTGAGAAAGATGATGCCATTGCTGTTCTGTTGGTTTGACGCTGTCCAGTACTACCATCTCATTTTCTCCCGACCCCATATCATCTAGAGCAGCACAACTGCCGTAAGCCAGCGTTGCCTGCTTCACTATCTCTCTATCGTCCTTGATGAAAGTGATCCAAAAGTGAGCGCCAAACTTCTAGTGCTCACTTTTGGATCACTTTTGTGAGTTAAGACTGGGAAGAAACGGAGGTAGCTTATGGATCTGCAAACTCTATTCCACTGGATTTATGTGATTGCAATGGCGATCGGCGCACTATATTTCATTTCACTTGGCACCAATCCGCCTGGTGTTTTCAAATATGAGTATTTAATTACCACACCAAACTCACTCAACAATTTCATAGCGAACGAGTTGCCGCACATCTTGACGAGATAACTGAAGTTCTTGAGCGATCACCGCCTCGATTTGATTGGTGTCGGTCATCGGCAATTCTAGTTCTAATCGTTTCAAGATAGGTTCCGTTGTTTTTACCTCAACCTGCGTGACTCCCTGCTGTCGATTGATGATTGCATTGATTAGCAGGATGTTGATGGAGACAGTCGCTTTAAGCTGAGTGTCTGCCTGAAGTTTCGTTTCGGTCGGTTGAGGTTGCCGCAGTTCTTGAGCCATCAGAAGATTGGTGCCAAACCAAAAGGCGATCGCCACAAACGGCAGTGGCAACCAGAATTCTGCCCCAGATGCTCGCAGCCATCGTTTTGTCGTGCGCCACATACTCCCGTTTCTCATCAGCTTATATGTTTCGCTGTTTGCACTCTAGTACAGCCTGATCTGCTTCAAAATCTGGCTCAAAGGGGATGTATACATAACACTAAGTGCCTATCTTCAATCTTGCAAGCCGCAAAGGGGAGCAACAAAGGAATGAGAGTTTTGCTGGTGGAAGATGACCCAAAACAACTGATGCCACTGCAAATGGTGCTCTCTCAGGCAGGACACAGCGTAGATGGGGTCAAAGATGGCGAGACCGCTCAGTGGCTTTTATCCGAAAAAGAATATGATCTGCTGATTCTAGATTGGATGTTACCCCGTGTCAGTGGTGTAACTCTCTGTCGCGAATATCGAGCAGCCGGAAAAACGGCTCCAGTTTTGATGATCACGGCAAGAGACACTACACCTGAGAAAGTGACTGGATTAGATGCAGGTGCAGATGACTACCTGGTGAAACCGATCGACCTGGTGGAGTTCATGGCACGAGTTCGAGCCTTAAGACGGCGATCGCCCCTTTGGCAGGGAGATATGCTAGGTCTTGAGGATCTCCACCTCCACCTCGATACTCTGAGTGTCGAACGGCAAGGTGCCACTGTTGCTCTCTCTAGCCGTGAGTTTCAACTGTTAGAGTACTTCATGCGCCACCCCCGACAAGTGTTAACCCGCAACCAAATCGAGCAGGCAGTATGGGAGTGGGGCACCGAACCCGAAAGCAATGCAATCACTGTTCTAGTTCGCAAACTGCGTCAACGCTTGCAGGCTGTAGGGGCAGCTGATTGGGTTGAGAGCATCTATGGCATGGGCTATCGCCTAACCCCTCCTGAAGCGCATGAATCCTAAAGGCAAGACGTGTTTAACCGAAGTCGTCGCAACCTGGCTCGTTGGTTCACCCTTTCGATGGGAAGCATTCTGGTGCTGTTTGCTGGAGTGATTTATCAGATTGAAATCGAGGACAAACTGGAAGCACTCGATCGCCTGCTCTACGATAAAACCAGAGTGATGGCTGCCAGTGTGCATTATGAAGTTCGCCAAGACCAGAGCCAGGTCGATCTGAGCCATGTTCCGTTGTTGGGCAGTGGCTCCCATCCGCTTGCAGAGGATCTGATTTATGTGCGCTGGTATAACGCGCAAGGACGGCTCGTTCGCTTTTTTGGCGTGTCCCCTCCAGACAAGTTAGATACGTCCCTTGGTTATCTCACGGTTCAATCAACCAATCTACTTTTGGAGGAAGAAATTTGGCTCCGCCAGGCGACATTACCGGTTGAGGGTAGAACTGGAACCCTAGGTTATCTTCAGGTTGCCACTCCCCTCATGGAAACCCAACAGGAGCTTCAGCAGCTTCAGATGGTGCTGACTCTAACAGTCCCGATCACACTAGGACTCATTGCCCTCACCGGCTGGATTCTCAGTGGCTTTGCTATGCAACCGATCCGGCAAGCCTATCAACAGCTTCAACGGTTCACAGCAGACGCTTCCCATGAGTTGCGATCGCCCATTTCCGCAATTCTGACCAATGCTCAACTCGGATTACTCATCACCGCCAATGATTCTCCCTATCACCCTCCTTTAGAGAACATTGTGGATAGTGCGAAATCAATGGGCACTCTCGTCAATAATCTGTTGTTGCTCGCTCGTCATCAGGGACAGCTTGCCCCAGAATCACTTAAGTTAATCAATCTCAACGATTTGCTGGGAAGTCTAGTGACTCAGTTTGCGCCATTGGCAGAACAGCAATCTATCAACCTAACCTATGAGCAGCCTGAGCAATTGATCGAGCTATGGGCTGACCCTGATTTGCTACGACAGGCGATCGAAAATTTGCTCAACAATGCCTGTAAATATACCTCTGTTGGCGACACAATCCTGGTGCGTTTGGTGTCCCATCCTGGTTGGACAGTAATTCAGGTAATCGACACAGGTATCGGCATTCCAGAGGCCGACTTACCCTATATTTTCGATCGCTTCTACCGGGTAGACACTCAGCGTTCTCAAGACAGTGGCGGCTTTGGGCTAGGGTTGGCGATCGCCCAGCAAATTGTCCAAGCCCATCGCGGGCGCGTCTATGCCACCAGTGAAGTGAGTAAAGGCTCAAAGTTTCAGATTGAATTGCCCCTCAAACCCGATCAATAAGCAACCTTAAACGTTGGCTGCTTATCGTGATAAATCTGTAATGTTTATTTTCGAGTGACAGTTAGCTATGTACGTTGTATCTCTTCTGTCACACATGCTAGAGAATAGGAGTGCAGTGAAAGCCATTTGTGGGACGATCGCAAACGTGTGTAAGTTTAGGGGCTCAACTGAATGCTATGGCTGGCTGTGCTCCTTGGAGTACTGATTGGAGTCATTGGGTTTGGAGCAATTTATCAAACACTGGCTACAAGACGCGATCGCCACAGATTTCTGCCACCCGGAAAATTAATTGAGATTGAGGGTAGTCATTGGCACTACCAAATTGTAGGTGACGGTTCCCCGACCGTCATTGTCGATAGTGGAGCCGGAGGTCCTCACCTAGATTGGCAACTTGTGCAGCCTGAAGTTGCGAAATTTACGAGAGTTTTGACCTACGATCGAGCGGGGTATGGCTGGAGTGATCTAAGTTCAGAACCACGCACAGCTGAGCAAGTCGTTAGTGAGTTGCGGCAACTTTTGCAAAAGGCTGAAATCGAGCCGCCTTATGTCTTAGTAGGAATGTCTTTGAGTGGTTTGTTCAGTCGCTTTTTTGCCTATCACTATCCAGAAGAAGTGGCTGGGATGGTTTTAGTCGATGTAGCGCACGAGAGAATGTACGAGGAGACACCAGTCGAATGGGTTGAATTGAACAAGCGGCTCGAAGGACTGCTAACTCATGTAGTCCCAATGATGGGACGTACTGGTCTGCTTCGTTTGCTTGTGACGTTTGATGCTTTACCGCTGGCGGCTGGTTTGTCCCAAAAATTTCCACCTTCGATGAGACCTCTTGCTAAAGCACTCTATTCTCAAACCCAGTTTGGGATAACCTTTGCTCAAGAATCGGCTGCGGTGTCAGTTAGTATGAATCAAGCTGAACAGGCACGTCAGACAAAGTCGTTTCCTGACATTCCTCTCCTTGTTTTGTCGGCTGGGAAGCCAAACTTCGACATCACCCAAGAGGTGCTTGAAAAATTGCAAGAATTACATGCTGATCTAGCGAGTGAATCATCCCAAGGAATTCACATTGTTGCTCACGAGAGTGGGCATGCAATCCAGCTTGATGAACCAGAATTAGTCATTGATGCAATTCGTCAAGTTGTTGAAAAAGTGCGTTATGGTAACACCCCATAGCAAGCCTGTTGCACTGGAACGAATTTAAGCTAAGGTCAGGGTGCAGAGACTACTGGGTTTGGTGGTCAAAAGCGATCGCAAGTGTAACAATGCCGAATTTGGTCATTTTCGGCATTGTTACACTTGCGATCGCTTGAGCTCCCAATGGTTTGAGGCGTACTACAAGAAGCACGCTACTATTCGTTTTCGGCAATGTTTGCAAGAAACGTACAACACCTCCTCGCAAACTGAAAAATCAAGAGGGGCGATTGTTCGTTGCGAACCCACACGCAGGGTGGTGTGGGAAGGGAAGGTTAAATGCCTTCCTCGACCCGATTAGGAAGCGTCACCAGTGCCAATTGACCTATGTCGTATTCAATCTCTTTAATGCTCTCCAAGAGGCTTAATTCCTACCACACGCACATTACTTAGAGTTAGGTAGGCAGTTGGGCAATAGGCCGCCATAGGTCATAGATATCAACCTCCTGCTCTTCGAAGATTTCCAACAATGACTTCCGGCCTTGCTGGACCGCGTACACCCGCTCCTGAGGATAGAGCGGTATCACCCACAGCAAGTGTGTGTGGTGATCTAGATCATGATGCACGTAATCAGTCTGCTCCTCAAAATCTGGGCGGATAATCAAGATATCAGTCAACGGTGACTGGGCAACAATCCCGTTGCCGTCACTGCCGTGAATCGTATGGCCATTGCCAAAATAGGTTTGGTACACAAAGGGATACAGGGCCAGCGCTCCGATACTGGGAACAAGATCCTTGTTAGCTTGACTTGTCATTACCAATAATTCCATATGCATAGGTTTGCCGTCGGGGATGAACATTGGCTGGTGACGCGCGCCTAGAGTTGCATAGATCCATGTCTCTGGAGCAGAAAACGAAAAGACGTATACCAAAAAAGGTTGGAGGGGTACAGCGGCAGGATGCTCAAATCGATGACACTCTCGTGGTTCGCCCCACAACTTAATGTAATGGTTCAGAACTTCCTGGTCCTGTTGACTCATGTCCGCTCTATCCTCTTACGTTTAGACAGAATTGATTCAGTCTATCTACCCTATAGGCATTGAGGGATTTAATCAGTTCACTCACTGGCTTTTCTTCGGCAAGGATGGAGTGATTACTGAGGACGACTCGGAAGAGCAAGAGAAACGACTCAAGTACCTTGATGTTATGGCTTGTGCCGTTATTCTTCAAAATGCAGTGGACATTTCTTGGGCTATCCAGAGCTTGCATGCAGAGGGGCACAAGGTAGACCGGGAATCGCTGGCAGTTCTCAGCCCTTACATGACTCGACAATTAAAACGATTTGGGGATTATGTGGTGGATCTACAGTCAATTCCACAGCCCTTAGAGACTGCCATTTCACTGCCAGTAAAAATCGCTGAAAGCTAGCAACGCCCTTGTATAGCAGTGGAGAATTTTTGGTCGCTAAGGCTGAAAAGCTTATGAAATAAAGCTTCTAGGCATTGGCCTAATTAAGTGCATAATGGCTCAAACTGTCCCACTTTCAAGTATTTTTGTGACAGTCGATGCTAGGAGGGTTGATTCTACGTTGATATAGTCTTGTCACTAGCGAAACAACACCGATTTTATCCAGTTTTTTCTGTTGAAGGCGTGTGAATTGACAGGATTGCTCTGACTAATTCCTCTGTGTCTACAGGTTTTGCAATATGACGTTGAAACCCAGCCTCGATCGCTCGCTGTTGTTCAACTTTACTAGCATAGGCAGTCAAGGCGATGGCGAGGATTTGTCCGCCCGCGTCTGAACTCAACGATCGCACTTGCTGAATCAGCCAGTAGCCGTCTTCTTCTGGCATTCCGATGTCGCAAATCAGCACATTGTATTGACTGGGAGCTTGATTCAAAGCGGATAAAGCGTCTTTGGCAGATGAGGTGCTCTGCACTTCAGCCCCATAATCTTCTAGCACACACTTGAGTAGCTCACAGGTATCAACTTCATCATCAACCGCTAAGATCTGCAAGCCTGCTAAAGAAGAAACCAGATCGCTCGAACGTTCTAATGCCGTTGAATCTGAATCGCTCAACGGTGTAGATGCTTGGGGAAGATCGCGCAGGGGCAACCTGACGGTCAGCGTTGTTCCTTGTCCTTCACCCGGACTGGCTGCTTGTACTGTGCCGCCATGCAGTTCAACGATATGGCGCACGATCGAGAGTCCTAGACCTAGACCTGCCTTGGCTTTCGTGGTGCTGGAATCGCCTTGACGGAAGCGATCAAAAATGTAAGGCAACAAATCGACTGAAATACCCTGTCCAGTATCGCTCACTTGGATTTGAGCCTGCCCTTGGATAGCCTCCAGCGTAATTTCAATGCGTCCATTTGGTGGAGTGAACTTAATGGCGTTTGACAACAAATTCCAGAAGACTTGCTGCAAGCGATTGACATCCCCAACGATGGTTTGAGAACTCAACTGAGCAATGATTTGAATGTTTTTGGCTTCAGCTGCTAATTGAGTGGTCTCGATCGCAGCTCGCACCACAAGGCGCAGATCAAGCGGGTGGGTGCGGAGATTGAGCGTGCCGCTGACAATCCGAGAGGTATCTAAAATATCTTCAACGAGCTGGGCTTGCGCTCTGGCACTCCGCTCAATTACTTCTAAAGCGCGAGCGGCAGCCGCTTCATTCAAGGTGCGGGCGCGGAGTATTTGTGCCCAACCCAGCATCACGTTGAGGGGATTTCGAAGTTCATGCGAAAGGTTTGAGAGAAATTCATCTTTGACTCGGTTGGCATCTTCCGCTATCTGACGGGCTGCCTGCTCCACTTCCAATCGTTTCTGCTCGGTGATGTCTGCGATCGCCAGCAAAATCATGTCAGCGTTGTCTGCTCGTTGCAGCTTACAGGCATTCAGCAGCATCGTTTTGTGCCCAATCTGCTCAAAATGCTGATCCACCTCAAAATTTTGAACCTGCCGATTGCTGGTCGAAACCTCTTCTAGAAGTGATCGCAGTTGGGGAATATTCCACTGTCTATTGCCTAGCTCAAACCAAAAAGATTGCTTGGTTTCAGCTTCAGAAACCTGAAACATATTGTAGAACGCTCGATTGACCGTCTTCACTCGCAGCTCGGCATCCAGCACCACTAAAGGGGTTTGCACCGTTTCGACGATTGCTTCTGCGTAGTTCCGCTCTGCCTCTAAGACTGCTGCATGACGTTTAAGCGCGTCGATATCGAGAAACACCATCGTCACCCCGTCAATTTGGTTTTCGGTTGTGCGATAGGGACGAATTCGCAGGGAATACCAATAGCCAGATTGGGTTTGAATTTCTTGTTCTCTCGTGTTGAGTGTCTCCAGCACCTCTAACGTCATCGATTCTAGGTGAGAAACGTCAAAATCGGTGCGGAAGTCGTTAAACGGTCGTCCGACATCGGCGGAAATGAAGTTGAACAGGCGCTGGGCAGTGGGGGTGAAGCGGCGAATTCTCAAATCATTCCTCAGCATCAAGATCGGTACACTGAGGCTGTCAATAAAGTTGTTCAGGTCGCTATTGTCTCGGTTCTGTTGCAGATTGCGGTTCCGGAGTTCTTCGTTGGTGGTGGTGAGTTCCTCGTTCGTCGCCTGGATTTCCTCTTTAGCCGTTTGGAGTTCTTCATTGGTGCTTTGCAACTCCTCGTTACTCGACAAGATTTCTTCGTTTGCCACGCGCAGGCTTTGGTTGAGATAGTTGTGTTCTTGAATCACTACCTGCAAATGCGCTTGTGCTGAAAGCTCTCGTTGAGTTGAGGCTGACAGGGCTTGACGAAGCTGAATGATTTCACGCTCCAAATCTTCGAGTTCCCGACGTTCAACCGGAGTGGCAGTAAAGGGAGTGGCTGGAGGTGAAACCGCTTCAAAAATGACCAAAAAATACAGCTCGTTAGCAATCGTCGGTTGAAAGGGAATCACTTCTAGATTGAGGCAAGTTGAGTGCTCACCCAATTCAAGCTGAATTTGTTCTTGCCGAACCGAGATGTTTTGGGTTTGAGCTTGATAAAAGATAGTGCGAAGCGGCATCGCCAAGCCTTCCCGTGCCATCAGCAGCAGGTTTAAGTCAGTCGTTCCGGGAGGCAGTTTTAGGTAGGGATCGGTGTCTCTGCGCAGGTCGAGAATGCGCATCTGGTCGTTCACCACGACGGACACTGGCGCGTAGCGATTTGAGATAAGTTGAGCGACTTCTCGCGCTAAATCAAAAGTATTGGTATTGGTCTCACCGATTCGCTGCTGACTCTCGCCGCTGACCAAGGGATAAGAACGGGTCGTGAACGAAAACAGCGGACGAGTCAAGGTCAATTTGCGAGCGTAAATTTTGGCAGATTCGTGAACTGAGGTAAACAAGTCTGAGGCAGTCTTGATGCTTTCGGAAGTGCCCAGCATCAAAAAGCCGTTTAAGTTAAGACTGTAATGAAAAAGGGACATGATGCGCTCTTGCAATGTATCTGATAAATAAATCAGCACATTGCGACAGCTAATCAAGTCAAGGTTGGAGAACGGCGGATCGCCTCCTAAATTGTGTCGGGCAAAGACACACAGTTCCCGGAGGTTGCTGCTAATTTGGTACCCTCCGGATGTAGGAACAAAGAAGCGGTTGAGCCGATCGGGTGAAACTCCTCCAAGCTGGTTTTCTAAGTAGAAGCCGACCCTGGCTTTACTGAGCGCCGCTTCGCTGATATCGGTGGCAAAAATTTGGATCGGCGGTATGGTAGCACGATCGCTGAAAAATTCTAATAAGCAAATGGCGATCGAGTAAACTTCTTCCCCCGTAGAACACCCTGCGACCCAAATCCGCATCGGAGTGTCAGCCGTTTTGTTTTGGCTAATGGTGGGAAGAACCTGCGTTTTTAACTGCTCAAAGGTTTCTGGATCGCGGAAAAAACTGGTGACATGGATCAGAATCTCTTCATACAATGCTTGAACTTCAGCCGGGTGTTGTTTCAGATACTGGGCATACTCCTCCAAGCTTTCGAGCTTATACAACAGCAGCCGACGCTGCATGCGGCGCGCGATGGTCGTGGGTTTGTAAAGCGTGAAGTCAATGCCGGTCGTGGTTCGCAACAGCGCAAGAATAGTCTCTAGGGCATTCCCGGGTTGGGGCAACTCCTGCACAATCTGGCTCTGAAGCGACTCTGAACGGTCTAAAAGGAGACTACGACTAAGTTTTGTCAGTTCTGTGGCAATGGCTTGCGGCGGCAGCACAAAATCCACGCTGCCAGTCGCTACAGCGGTGTTCGGCATACTGTCAAATCTGGCGGTTGCTTCACATTGAGCAAACGTCACACCGCCTGCTTCCTTAACCGCTTTGACCCCCTGTGCCCCGTCTCCATCCATGCCCGATAGAACGACTGCGATCGCTTTGTTTCCCCGATCTACTGCTAAGGAGCTAAAAAATACATCTCCGGGTACATAGCGACCCTGAATTTTCTGGCGTGGCGCGAGATGAAAGGTGCCATCTACCAGCGTCATCTGAGTGTTAGGCGGAATCACGTAAATCTGATTTGGCTCAACCACCATCTGGTCTTGCACCTGATGCACAGGCATTTCGGTGACTCTGCCCAAGATTTCGGACAGCAGACTTTCGTGATCGGGAGAGAGATGTTGAATCAGCACAAATGCCACGCCTGTATCCGCCGGCAAGTGACGAATCAGGTCTGTGAATGCCTCCAGTCCCCCGGCAGAAGCAGCGATCCCTACCACTGGAAAAGGAGCATCGGTCTTAGCGAGAGACCCTATGTCCATGAGTTCAGAAGCGTTGGCTTCAGGTAAATCTTCGGGGGGGGGAGTCATAAACAATACATGTACTACTGACTATTCGAGAATGAAGAATTGGGGAACTAAAAATTTTTTGGAAAATACTGTTTCAGCAAACGGTGAGCCGTTTCGCGGTCTGCTTCGCTGCCAAACTGACTCATTTCGATCGTTAAGGCGTTTAGTTGCCGTAAGGCTAAAGGCATTGGCTTAGCGCGATCGTTCTCCCAACGGTTTACCGTTACTAATGTCACACCGAGTTTGGCGGCAAACTGCTCTTGAGTCAGCCCACACAGTACTCTCAATTCACGGACAAGCTGGTTTATATCAGCGGATGGGGGGTTAGCTTTAGGCATTGTCAACGACATGAATTAACCCTCGTCCAAACATTAACAAATGATGCGTCATCCGTTAACGTTTAGCACGTCAAAAAGCTAAGGCAAATCTACCTTTGGGTATTTCTTACCTACTAAAGCTTGTCAAAGCCTATCTATTGCCTTTGCCTTAAACGCCTTCGTATAGCACTGAGGAAGAAATGGTTGCTAAGGATCAGCTATCCCATTTTCGATAGCTGAGCTAGTTACAGGGACAAGGCTATATCAACGTAGAATCAATCCTCCTAGCATCGACTGTCCCAAGAATGGTTAAATGTGGAACAGTTCGAACCATTATGCACTTAATAAACCAATGCCTGAAAGTTTTATTTCATGAGCTTTTCAGCCTTAGCGACCAAAATTTCTCCACTGCTATACAAAGGCGAGCAACAGCAAAGCTTTGATGCCCATATGATAAATTTTTACACGTATCTCGGCGTGCGACTCGTTCCTGCCCAAGTCAAGCCCCTCCACAAGGTTTGAAATAAAGCAGGGTCAGGGGTAGAACCTTGATAACTCAACTTCTGTATGGTGCGTCCAATCTGGACAA
>NZ_JACJPK010000051.1:0-18457 GCF_014696035.1 Trichocoleus sp. FACHB-262
CGGCTGCAGCATCTCACTGGACTCGGCTAGAAGTTCTACCAGGCTTGGAACTTCACGTACGGAGTGATTTTGTCTTACCTTCAACGTCTCAAGAGCAAAAGAATCTGCTCCAACGTATGCTCCAGAGCCTGATTGCCATTGCTACTCCTAAAAGAAGGTCTTCCAAATCATGATTCTACCTCGTCTCGACCTCATCCCCCTCCGGGCTGCTGTTTGCGCCAACCAACCCACCACACTTGATGTGTTGGTGCGGATTACACCGCCAGAAGAAACCACGACTGCGGCTCAACGCCCTACCCTGAATATTGGTTTTGTCATTGACCGTTCTGGATCAATGGGGGAACACAAAAAGATCGATTATGCTCGGGAGGCAGTTTGCTACGCGATCGAGCAACTGCGACCCACTGATCGTCTCAGCGTTACGGTTTTTGACGATCAAGTTCAAACTCTCATCTCCAGTACACTTGCCAATAATAAAGCCAGCCTGACTCGCCTAGTCAAGCAGGTGCAACTGGGAGGATCTACCGCTCTTCATGCTGGGTGGGTTCAAGGTGGAATTCAAGTAGGACAGGTTTTAACTGCGGAATTGAACCGAATCATTTTGTTGTCAGACGGGTTGGCTAACGTGGGTCAGACCAACCCAGATGTAATTGCTACTGATGTGCATGGATTAGCACAACGGGGGATCAGCACGTCTACCTTAGGTTTAGGCGACGACTACAACGAAGATTTACTAGAAGCCATGGCACGCAGTGGAGATGGAAACTACTACTATGTTGCCTCTGCCAAGCAACTTCCGGGCATCTTTGAAAAGGAACTTCAGGGACTGGCAGCTACCATTGGCAGCCACGTCACTCTGGGGATGGACCCTCAGGGAACGGTTGTGGTTGCCGATGTATTGAATGACCTCAGCGTTGATTCCCAGGGAAGATTTAAGTTACCAAACTTGTTGTTTAGTAACCCCATTGAAGTCGTGGTTCGGCTGAAAGTGCCTGCGGTGAGTCAGACAACCAAATTGTGCATTTTCCGGTTGAGATGGACTGACACCGGACAGCAACCACAAGAATTACAGGCATCTCTGCATTTGCCTGCTGTGACTAGCCAGCAACTAGAGGAGTTGCCACTTAACCAAGAGGTACAGCAGCAAGTAGCCTTGATGATGGCAGCACGAGCGAAAAAGGAGGCGGTACGGCTAGCCGATGCGGGTCAATACACAAGTGCGAGCCAAGTGCTGCAGGAAGCCAAAGAGGAAATCCTTGAGTTTGAGGTGTCCATGTCTCGTCCGGAGGCAGCGGCTCTAGAGGATCTAGATCAGGAGTTACAGAGTGGTAGGTTTTCGAGCTATCGCAAAATGTCTTCGAGTCAAGCGTATCAACGGAGTGGCAGGCGAAGCAGCGGGCATACGAATCTGCTTTATGCTTTTGAACGAGGACCTCGGTTCGGCGATATTAGTCAGCAAGATACGGATGCCATTGTCAATTCAGCTGACCCTTCCTTATCGAATCGTGGGGTCATTTCCAATGCAATTCATCAAGCCGCAGGTCCTGAGTTGCTAGCCGCCTGCCGCCAGTTAGACGGTTGTGCGGAAGGAGAAGCTAAGATAACGCCGGGATTTGGGCTACCTGCTCAATGGGTCATCCATACTGTCTGTCCCCCTTGGCGGAATGGCAAGTATGGAGAGGCAGACTTGCTTGCCCAGTGTTATCGCAATTGTTTAACACTGGCAGCAGTACACGGTATTCACTCAATTGCATTTCCAGCGATTGGCACCGGTGCCCTGGGATTTCCCGTTGAGCAGGCAGCTCGAATTGCGCTCGAAACTGTAAGTCAGTTTCTGCTCAGCAGTACAGCGATCGGCACTGTTCGCTTTGTCTGTGCTGACGAACTCACCTTGCAATATTACGAAGCAGAGTATCAACGTGTAGCAGGCTGGTAATATTGGGAGCTTTGCTTCAGCAAGAAGTCTGAAGCATTTCAATCTTGAAAAAATATCCTTAATCGTACCAAAAATTTTTGAGGCGACCTGGGGCTAGCACCGCTACCTTTGGACCTTGGTCAACGGCACTTTATGATGAGTGTCAATTACTTCTCCACTGCATAAGAAGTCTCTGCATACTGGACAATACCAGTTCTGGTTCTTTGCAGCTTGATGATAATCAGAACCTCTTTCCCAATAGGTTTTGCTGTATCGGGTCTGTCACCCAATATTTCTACGCAATGTGCAACTAAAACGAGCCTACTGCAAGCGATAACTTGTTATTCAGTCATCGCTTGCGGTTAGTTTGTCCAACTCATTCAATAATTTGATAATTCGATCCCGTTTCTTGCGATCGCTCCAAGCCTTACCCTTCTGTAACCGTTTACCAATCTCACTCCACTGCTGAACCATGACTTTTTCTGGCGTCAGTTCTGGCTGGGACTTCAGCTCCTTAATTCTTGCTTTGATTTCACTCAACGGCAAGTTCTCCGCAATTGCCTGTTTGAGCAGTTTGGCCCGATGCTTTTCATCTTTAACCCGTGCAATCGCCTGCCCCTTGGTGTACTCAATCTCCCCATTGCGCAAAGCAGACAAAACGTCATCAGGAAGATTCAAAAGTGGAAGACGGCTAGAGCGAAAGGTTCCAGCGTTGAATCGCCCTATTTCGGATAGCAATGACTCAATCTTCGTAACCTGAATCAGAACGTTCTGATTCAACTCTTGACCACGCTGTTTAGCGTTGTAGGATTGGTGCAGAATAGATATTACTTCAGCCCTATCTGTTTCAAGAGCAATCGCCAGTAAGTCTAATACTGCTTCTGTCTCCTCAATCGGGTTTAGGTCTTCCCGCTGAAGGTTCTCTATTAAAGCAACTTGAAGAGCTTGCCGCTCATCTAAGTCATGTATCACAGCTGGCACGTCAGTCAGCCCTAGTTCACGAGCTGCGCGTAGTCGCCGCTCGCCAGCAACCAATTCGTACTCACCATTGTCTAAAGAACGAACCAAAAGAGGTTCTAGAATGCCAAACCCTTTCACAGATTCAACCAATTGAGCCAGTTTGTCCGAATCAAAGAAACGACGGGGTTGCTTTGCAGGCAAATGAATCTTTTCGAGTGAAATTGACTGAGTAGTTTGAGCAGCCTGAGCAGGAGTCTCTCGGTTGAGAATAGCTGCAACATTACGAAGCTGTGGCTGAGGTGCGGTCTTGCGACGGGGTGGCACTATAAGGACTCCAAACTCTGGGTAATGGTTTTCAAGACAGCAAGAGCAGGGTGTTTAGGATCATATAACTCCAGCGGTGAGTGCTGCATTGAGGCGTCTGCAAACGCAATTGCGCGTGGAATCGGGGGGAAAACAGGTGCAACGCCACCAAATTGCTTCGTTACCGCCTCTAAAATCTCTTTACTTTGAGCTGTACGATCGTGCAGGTTAGGAATCACTCCAGCAATTTTCAAGTCTGCGGCAACCCCTTCTTGCTGAAGCTCACTAATCGTACCTAGCAGCAGATCTAAACCAACGAAGCTCTTATATTGAGTCTGCATCGGAATTAGGATGTGGGTTGATGCAACTAGGGAGAGGATGCTGAGAACACCTAATGTTGGAGGACAGTCAATCAAGACAAAATCATAGGCAGACTCAACTGGAGAGAGCGCTTTTTTTAGGCGCGTCTCTTTAGCGATCGCCGTTGCCAACTTTACATCAGCAGCACTAAGCGTCAAATTACTCGGAACTAGATCCATTTGATGAACTCCGCTTAGAATAGGCAGCGGTTTTCTATCTAAGATGCTTTGAGCAATCGTGTCCTCAAGTTCATGAGGCTGCACTCCCATGAAAACAGTTAAGGAGGACTGTGGGTCCATATCCACAAGTAAAATACGGTGACCTTGTTGGGAAAGTGAATATCCCAAGTTCATTGCCAAGGTCGTTTTACCTGTACCCCCAGCTTGGTTAAAAAATGAGATAACCTTTGCCACGATTCCAATTGTTGCAACACAGGGTTAGTGTACAGCGAGTTTACGCCGACCCGTCACAAATAATTTTGAAAATTTAATTCTGCTCTTCCTCTAGGGCAGAAACTGCCGCTTCTAGTTCCATCTCTAGCTGCTCAACTGTAGGCAAGCAATTTTGCAAAGCAGGTGGCAGTTCATCACGCAGCTTATAAGTGGAGACACCAATTGGGTTTTGTACAGTATCTAAAGCGAATTCAACCGTCGTTTTTTTCTTGGAGCGACATAGAATAATTCCAATTGTTGGACTATCCACCTCGGTACGCAAAATGTTATTTACGGCTGAAATATAAAAATTCATTTTGCCAGAGTATTCTGGCTTGAACTCTGTCACCTTTAACTCAATCACAATGTAGCAATGCAGTTTTAGGTGATAGAAAAGCAGATCAAGGAAGTATTCATCACCCTCTACTTCCAAACGGTATTGGCTACCCACAAAAGCAAAGCCAATACCTAACTCTAATAAAAAGTCTCGGATGCGCTCTACTAAAGCTCGTTCCAAATCCCGTTCTTTAACATTTTCACTAATAGTCAGAAAATCAAAGTTATAGGGATCTTTGACTAACTGCTGAGCTAGATCAGAGTCGAGATCTGGTAGAGTGCGCTCAAAGTTAGTAATTGCTCCCCTCTGGCGTATGTACAAGTTAGTTTCAATTTGCGTTACCAGAATGTCGCGGCTCCAACCATTCTCAAACGACTTCTGAGCGTACCAGAGTCGCTGCTCAAGATTCTTCAACTTATCTAGTAGCGCCTGATTGTGCCGCCAGGGAATTTGTGCAGCGTAGCGTAGCACAATTTGCTCATCCGGATATGCTTCAGCAAACGCTCGCATGTATTTCAGATTGCGGGACGAAAATCCACCTATTTCCGGAAACTCCCGTTTCAAATCTTGTGCTAAACGTTCGATGACCTTTGTCCCCCACCCTTCCTGCTGCTGTCGGTTCAATATCTCGCGACCAATCTGCCAATAAAGTAGGATGAGCTCATTGTTAACAGCCAGTGCTGCTTTAATTTGTGCCTGACGTATTCGCTCCTTCAGCGATCGTAAAAAGGTAGTATAGTTTTCATCAATCGGAAACAAAGAACCTGACTTAGGCACAAGACAACCAGCTCCAAGCTATGGGCAAATCATAGCGTTATTCTAAGAGCAGCATTTAGCTGACACTTCAGCACTGAACTCCCTCATCTCTGGGTATGACTGTAAATAAATTCATCAATTACAGAAAAAATTGAGACGTTGATTCAGAGACAAGTTTATTTACAATTGTTGAGCACTACAAGCTGCATTTTTGTTCGGATGCAGCGGCTGTAAAAGAAACGACCCTTTTTTGATAGCCTTGTACTCAAAACTCCACCCTGATTTAAGGTCGTTTCAGTCTCGTCAATTTATACCCCTTTTCTGATAGTCCTTGATAACTGAGTCCGTATTCACGATCGCCTGAGGCTGGTAGGAGCTAGCACTCAGAGCTTTAGAAGAACTGCTTTGACCTAAATGAGCAGTGCAGGGATACCGTTGCGGGTGATTCAGGAGATATCTGAGCACCGCAGCTTACAGGTCTCGGCGGCCTGCATATTCATCACCATCGTTAATTGCTACCTGCTGGGAGGGCTTCCCGCTTGGCTGAGCTGGTGGTAGATATTTTTGAACTCGGTGAACCTCTCTGTGACGTGAATAGGCAGGCGGATTAGTTCGCGAGTGCTGAGCGATCGCACTGATCGCTCCACGTTGAAGTTATCTGACCACTCCACTGACAAATAGGGTGTTTCGATTTGTGCTTATTCCTGGCTCTGAGGCTGAGGGTTTTAGCCTATTGAGGAGATGACGTTTAGATTAAATTCCAGTTGGTCGAGTCATTTGAATACTTCCATAGGTCTGGAACACTACCTATGTCGGTCATAGCTAAAGCTTCTTTGTAATGTTTAAAGTTTCAGA
Source organism: Trichocoleus sp. FACHB-262 (assembly GCF_014696035.1). NCBI lineage: Bacteria > Bacillati > Cyanobacteriota > Cyanophyceae > Leptolyngbyales > Trichocoleusaceae > Trichocoleus > Trichocoleus sp. FACHB-262. The sequence continues at coordinate 5,918 of NZ_JACJPK010000051.1, forward strand.
TGGTGATGCCCAGAGCATTAGTTCAGCTACTTCAGGAGAAGAGTGCGCCTTAGCAGCCTTTATTGCAGCTACTTTCAAAAGGCGCTTATCTACCTCATTAGTTAGCCACTTAGCTCCAGCCGTACCCACAAGAATTGCGCCAGCAAATGTAGAAGGCGTTAAGCTCCATGCTTGTCCTTCAAAGAGATTCGCTTGGGCGAACGGGCCATACAATCCCCAAGAGATAACAGCTGCAACAGCACTAATAAAAATATTACCGATGAATCCTGGGCGCGTAATGCGGATGCCATTGACTTGCTCTACATAAGGCCAAACAAACCCATTGTCGGTGAGGAGTGCATTAACAACTCCACCTATTGCCCCAGCAACACCGACTGATCCAGTCACCAAGAGAATTTTGAGAATTAACCACAGTGACATAACTATCTCCTACTTCTTTGAACAAAATGAACGGCGACTTCACCTAAACTCAGCCTTCAGCCCTCACCTACACTTGGGCTGAAAGGAACAATTTTGACCAGAAAATTACACGCTCAAACTTAGGTTAGCCCCAGTGTTCACCCGTAGGGGTGAACACTGAGTCATTGCAGAAATGAGCGATAGGTAGCTGTGTTTACATCAAGACTGCCAAGAACCTTTTAGCAATACTGGCAATCTCACGGGTAAACCTTATGAGTTGCCACTTCGCCTCACTCAGTCCGTTGGAGAGTCAGACGACTGCTGCTGGGGCCGGCCAGTTGTCGGCGTAGTATTGCGCCCGAGCAATCACATCATTGGAGTAGTCGCCGCCTGTTGTACCCTCGTCGAAGCCGGGTACCTCTATCTGGTCTGGGCCAGCGTTGTACGACGCCGTGCCAGCCTGAAGCTGGATTGCGGCGCTCCATTCAGGATGGGCGGTGGCTGCCTGGTCAACGAACCCGCGCAGGATTGATGCCGCCTGGTTGATATGCTCCTGGCTAGCACAGTCAGGCCCCGGATCTACTACCTCAGCAGGGGGACGTACAGTTTGATCGACTTGCATGATGCCGACACCAGCACCGCCATCACCTAGGCAATCGTTGAGCGCAGAACCGCCGCGACTTTCACGGCTGGCAATCGCCGCGAGCAGTGCAGGCAGCAGGTTATACTCCCTCCCCGCCACCTGAAAGCGCTCGACGAAGCGCAGCACTTTCGGCGCGTCCGTCTCGGCCATCTTGCGTGATGATTCAACGCCACCTGGCAACCCGTCGGATTCCGCCGTCTCGGCACTGGCACCCGTAGGAGTGAGCTCATAGAGAATGGCGTTGGGATCTTCTGGGATAACAGCCGGTTCAACTTGCCATTTGGTGCCTGTATAGGGAGGGTCAGTGTTCGGAGCCAAGCCAACGGTACCATCACCTGTGCGCCCATCAAGCCAGCGGGGTCCTTCGACGTCACCTAGACATTTAAATCTGTAGGCGGAGGCAGCCTCGTCAAAAGTTACCTCCCATTTGATGCCCGTATAGGGAGGGTCGGTGTTCGGGGCTAAGCCAACGGTGCCATCGCCTGTCCGCCCATCGAGCCAGCGGGGGCCTTCGACGTCACCTAAACACTTGAGAAAATAAGTTCCTGGTTCTAACGGTAGTCCTCCATTTACTGGTGGTGGAAACCCTTCGGCAGGCGAGTTGCCTAACCGGATCTCGGTTTGATCTCCATAAATGCCGTCCTCTGGAATAGGGTCGTTAGGATTGTTGCGATTCCAAAGCTGCTGGAAAGCTAGGATAGCCGTGTTGCCAATATCCTGTCCTTCAAAGTCAAAATGCACGTCATCCTCAGGACCAAACCATTGCCAGCCGTGCTTCTCTAGGTAAGGCCGCCAGCCTTCGGTGTCTTTGATGTCCAGAGCTAAGCCACTCTGATGATTACTACTACCTACAGGCGCTACCTTAAAGTTGCATTCACTACCGTTTTGGAACAACACCAACTGTCCAGCAAGAGGGCGGTAACCCGAGTTAATTTGCAGTATTTCCCCTCGTTCCGCAATGGCCCGTCCAAGAGCCTCTTTTGCTGGTAGTTGCAATAGGGTCCAGACGGAGGAACCCGTCAATTCCACATTCAAATCCTCTATGCTAAACAGAACATTGGGGATGATGACATTTACTTCATCGATCAGTTGCTGGTCTAGACCGCGGACTGGGCTGGTCTCGCAACCCGTGATATCTTTAACTAACACCATGATTCGGTTCTCCAAGAGAGTGTGACTTTTTCGGTCTGGCTCGGTTGCAAAAAAGTCTGCTTTCGAGCCGTTAGCCACAGGTTCTCCTTGGGGTAGTGCCCTAGAGCAACAGGACTAAGCGAATTTCTAGCAGTGCGCTAGAATCTGGATTAAATGAGTTTGGGGTAGTTGTTTTCCTTGGGGATTCCCCGAACTTTTTAGCAAAAGTTTGGGTGAAACAGATGCCGCATTGCGCTTATGGTCCTATTAACCGAGATAGAGTCAAGCACTTACTTGGAGTCTTGCTGTCTTATGCCGATGACGAACTAGAAGGTATTGAGCGATTACACTCAGACCTAAAAGTTAATTGGCAGACAGAAAAAAAGCAGCTAGTTGTGAGAACAAAGCTGAGAACGCTTGAAAAACTGACAGAAAAAGACGAACTCTTTGGTAAGTTAACCAAAGAGCAAATAAGAGAAGCAATCAATCATCTGAAGAACTACTTAAAAATTTTGATTGATAACCGTGAAAGCCCTAGGGGAGCTGAAGATTGGCACTTCACACTGGAGCTTTGGTCTAAGGATAAAGAAGAAAACTTGAGAAGATTTGATGCTGAGTGGCAAGCTAAACTACCGCCGAAGTCAAAACTTTTATCCTCTATGTCCAAAGAATCTGGGAATATTTCCGCAGCTCCTGGAGCTGATAAAGCTTTGAATGAAGGGTCAACAAGCTTGCCGAAGCCAATTGAGTCAGCAGGAGTCATTCATCAGGAGCTGCTGAATGATATTGATTTGCAGGGTGACTTGGAAGCTGGAGATTTAGTTCAAAAAGCTGAACGAGGTAAATCTGTCACGCAAGTAATGGTAACTAAGCTGAAAGTAGAAGGAAATATCAAGGTCGCTAACTTGACGCAGGAGAGCTAAAGCTAAAAGTTATGCGCAAACACAATAGTTCTAACCGCAGGGGGCAGCATGCTGTTAAGAATGTTAGCGTTGGCGGTAATTTAAGTATTGGGAATATTATCCAGACTATTCACTCTAACAGTGTGGTTGCTATACTCACTACCCTTGTCTCGCTTGGTAGTGGTTTCTTAATCTATCAACTTTTGCCGAAGCAACCTGTAACTGCTCAGGGCAATAATCAAAGTGGAGAGAGTAATTCACCTCTAATTATTGAAACACCTACCCCTTCAATTATTGAAACACCTACCCCTCAAACTGAGGCAGGCAAAGTTGGGATTGAACCAGGGCAGTTCGTGGGATCTGCTTTAAAGAATAAAGCGCAGGTGGAGTTAACCGCCGTCAAGAGAATTCCAGGAGAACCCGATAAGGTCAGCGTGGAAATGCGCTTTACGCTTAATACAGGTGATGACAATGGCACTTCCGATTTGCGCAACAGTAATTCTTATCCTCCTTCTTTTCACTCACCTAGGGTCGATGCTTCCATGGGCTTCACGACTGACATCGGCTTCACAACTGCTCGTAACCGGATTACTAATGAAACCTACAAAGCTGTTGACACCGATAAGCGAGCATCACCTAGAGTTTTTCTTAGTGCAATACACGAGGGTCAACCAGTGGAAGGCTATGTTGTATTAGACGTACCCTCAAGGGTTAAGGCAATTGATATTTATATTCCCAACGCAAGCCCATTTAAGAATGTGCCGATCTCTAATGTATAAAACGTTAGACTTGCGGCCCAATAAGAGTTCCTGGAAACAAGGCGCAAACTACATTTCCCTTTCCTATCTAACTTAGGCAGCTTCTAAATAGAAGTTCCATAACCTTGCAGCCGTTAACATCAAGTGATTATCGAACTTATCCAGTTTTGTCAGTCAACCAGCCGCACCACCATAAGAAGTCGTCACCTAAGCAATTAATGTTCTAAGTGCGTGAACAATTCTGAATTTAGATCTTTGAGACAAATCTATTTACATACCCAGGCACTCGGTGCCCTCCTTTTATTGTCTCGTTATCTCTATCTAAAATTTGCTCAACCTTCTCTGTGACGATGATTTTATTCCCTGTTGATCCCGTTTTGCCCATCGTGATTGTGCCTCTCGACCATAGTAAGGAACCGGAACCTCAGCGATCGCAACCTCCAGCCGTGGATCTCGGTGCAGCATTGGTTTAAGCTCGCTCTCCCACATCTTCTCTAACGGGTTAAGGCGAGTACGCCACTCGCGTTCTCCTCCATATTTGGGTTGATGCGTTCCTGTTTCAATTCGGCGTCCACTCCGTTCGCTAAACCCAGCAATATACGCTGCTTCTGGCTGGGTACAGCCTTTTTTCCTCGCTCTCATATAGACTTGAACTTGATTATTTGGGATATATTGACCCGGCACTAGTAGAACCTCCGTTTCTGTCGCTTGGAAGTTCTCTAGTGCTTTTTCATAGCACTCGACTAGAGCTTGTTCACTCGACTTTCTGCATGAATAGGAGAGCGTGTGACATATGGCGATCACAGCGAGGTCAAACACGCTAACTTTTGGATAGGCATGAGTTCCAGAAGCAATTATGCAATACCAGGATTTGGAGCATTTATCAAAGGGGCGACTTGGAAGCTGAGGACACGGGCCAGAGAGCAAGCCGCGGCAGTGCGGTGGAGCAGGAAATGCTGACCAATGTGAAGACGCAAAACATTAGGCTAGGTAATTTATCGCAGGAGAGCTAACGCCATGCCCTTGGACGAAGATCCTTCTGAAGCAAATCACTCTCACTCACAAAACCAGCAGACTGCCGTTAGCAACGTTACAGCACGGGACATCCAGATTGGGCAGATCGTGCAAAGGATCGTCTACTTGGGGCTACCCTTCAACAGTCACCATCTTCACTTTGTTCAGTTTCTGGCAAACTCGGCGTATCTCACCTGCCTCATCGGTGGCTTCATCCGCTTATGGCGGGAGGGTGTTAATTTTACAACACTGCTGATGATAATTGCTGGTAGTGGGTTACTCTCGGTCACTTGCCTGTATTATGCCAGGTTTTGGAGACCAGAAGCGCAGGATAAAAGCGCTCCAAGTTCTGAGCTGCCTGATTCAGATGAACGGGTGAAAGTGCAGCAAAACAAGCAGCGATCGCGTCACCGGGTACGCCGATTGACAATGATTGGTGTCTTTGCGATTCCGCTAATCACCTGGGCTGGTTTTTTTGTCTGGAGATCGCTGCCTGCCCCCCATGTGTTGCTGTTGGTTGCTGATTTTGATAGCGACGAGCAGCAGCAGTATCAGGTGACAGAAACCATTCTGCAGAACCTGCGAAATTCTACCGAAGATTATGCGGACGTCAAGGTGCAAGCCCTGAACCAAGTCATTACTGAACAGCAAGGCAGCGAGGTTGCGCGCACCGTAGGTGAGCAGAAAAAAGCATCGATCGTGATTTGGGGCAATTACGGTGCTACTGAAACAAATGCGCAATTCAGCGTTCACTTTGAAGTGCTGAAACCCCCAACTTATTTTCCTAAATTGGAAAAGACAGCCAGAGGAGAAGCCCAAATCTCACCGATCTCTGAACTCAAGAGCTTTAAGGTGCAAACCCGTCTTTCTCAAGAGATGAGCTATCTCACCTTGTTCACGCTAGGAATGGTGCAATATGCCAAAGAAGATTGGGACGGGGCAGTTGTTCGATTCAAGTCTGCGCTAGGTCAGGTGAAGGAACCAGTAACAACCCTGGGTCGGGAGGCAATTTACTTTTATATTGGCAACTCCCATTCCCACAAGAGCGATTACAAGAACGCGATCACGAACTACACCGAATCCCTGAAGCTCGAGCCTGACTATGCTGTGACTTACTACAATCGGGGGATTGCTTACGCCGAGCAGGGCAACTACACCCAAGCCATGGCCGATTACAACCAATCCCTGAAGCTCAGGCCCGACTACGCTGATGCTTACAACAATCGGGGGAATGTTTATGCCAAGCAGGGCAACTACACCCAAGCCATAGCGGATTACAGCCAATCCCTGAAGCAAGCCCCTGACCTTGCTGCTGATGCTTACAGCAATCGGGGGCTTGCTTACGCCGAGCAGGGCAACTACACCCAAGCCATGGCCGATTACAACCAAGCCCTGAAGCTCGAGCCTGACTATGCTATGACTTACAACAATCGGGGGATTGCTTATGCCGAGCAGGGCAACTACACCCAAGCCATGGCCGATTACAACCAAGCCCTGAAGCTCGAGCCTGACTATGCTGAGGCTTACTACAATCGGGGGAATGCTTATCTCAAGCAGGGTAACTACACCCAAGCGATTGACGATTACACCCAAGCCCTGAAGCTCAGGCCCGACCTTGCTGAGGCTTACAGCAATCGGGGGGTTGCTTATCTCAAGCAGGGTAACTACACCCAAGCGATTGACGATTACACCCAAGCCCTGAAGCTCGAGCCCAACCATGCTAAGGCTTACTACAATCGGGGGAATGCTTATCTCAAGCAGGGCAACTACACCCAAGCGATTGACGATTACACCCAAGCCCTGAAGCTCAAGCCCGACTATGTTGAGGCTTACAACAATCGGGGGGGTGCTTATCTCAAGCAGAGCAACTACACCCAAGCGATTGCCGATTACACCCAAGCCCTGAAGCTCAAGCCCAATCATGCTAAGGCTTACTACGGCAAAGCTTGTACCCATAGCTTAAAGAGAGAGGTCAAAGCAGCGATCGAGAATTTGCAACAGGCAATTGATTTAGAGGCAAAGTTTCGGGAGGACGCAAAAACAGATTCCAACTTTGATAACATCCGCCAGGATAAGCAGTTCCAGATTTTGGTTGGGCACTAAGTGTTAGTAGCCCGGCAAGCCGACCCTGTGGACTAGCATTTAATCAACGGCAAATTTCGGCCTGTGGGAGACAGCGCTTTCGGCAAGAAGTTATTTGCTCCAACCTCCGTTAGCTTGCCTGGTATGTGATGGATCTAAAGTTTTGCTTGGGTCAGTTAGATATTGTTCTAAGAGCTGGGCGATCGCCTCTACTACTACTTCCTTATAAGGTACGTTTTTTTCAAGGGCAGCAAAGTCAACTAGAGAATTAACCAGAAATTTCGATAAGCTATGAACGGATGTGATTCGCCGAGACCTATGGCACGAAGTAGCCCCCAACCGATACCGACGAAAGTCAAAGGGCTCAAGTGTGTCCGCCGCAAGTGCCCCAACTGTGGCAGCTTGATGTGGCATGCCTATGACAACTATCGCCAAGTCCGCACTCTGCAGGGCATGGTTCAACTGCAACTGCAAATCCGCAGCTGTCCTAAGCCTGAGTGTCAGTGCTACCATCAGCCCTATCGACCCGAAGCTGAAGGCAAATGGGCGCTGCCCGAGCAAGAATTTGGCTTGGACGTGATGGCTTTGATTGGAGCTTGGCGCTACTAAGAGCACCGCAGTGTGCCTCAAATTCACCAACAGTTGCAGGAACGAAACCTCTGCATCAGCGAATGCAGCGTCAGCAACTTGTTAAACCGCTATGACGAATTGCTCGCCATCAAATTGAGTCAGTGTGAGCATCTGCAAGCCCGACTTGCTCAACAACAGCGAGTATAAAAGCCTAACTACTCTGTATTTACGCTTGCTCCAGCCATAAGGTGGGGTTGGCTCAGTTTTAGAACACTTAAGAATGCTCAAACTCCTTTATCAGAGATACTTTTAGACTGAATAGAGAAGGGCATACTTTGCTGTTCTGAACAATAAGACATTCCATAGAATCTAGCGAAGTAGGTAAAGCCAGTACAGCGGCTGAATTAAGAGCATTTTGTTACATTCGCTTTTGCTCAATTTCCTGAATGAACGAGATAACAACCATGGATAGAGGGGAAAAGATAGCGAAGATACTGTTGGTGAATTCGCCAGAGAGAATCTGGCGGGTTCTGCAACCTAGTCTCAACAAAGATTATCAAACTTGGTACTTTGATTACTGAGTACATATGCATATCCGTCAGTAAACGTTGCATAAACAACTGATTATGCAATGATTCCCGTCAACGTAATACTGGGCATTATAATTTTGCACAAACGGTCGATTGCGCAATAATTCTTCGTCAATGCAACAGCAAACGTTTCCATTTTGCATAAACCTATTGCTAAGCATGCTTGAATAGCAATAGGTTTATGCAACAAATTAACGATGTTAATTGGCTATGCTCGGGTATCAAAGGCGGATGGGCAGGACACTGCTGTTCAGATTCAGGCTCTCAAAAGTGTTGGGGTTGAGCGTATCTTTGAGGAGAGGGCTTCAGGTGGTCGGTGGGATCGGCCTCAACTTCATCGCGCGCTAGATCAATTACGTCCTGAAGATGTCTTCATTGTCTGGAAGCTCGATCGCCTCTCGCGATCGCTCAAGGATTTGCTGACAATTATGGAGAAGATTGAGACTTGTGGCGCTGGATTCCGCAGTCTGACAGAGGCAGTTGATACAACAACTCCAGCAGGCCGGATGATGATGCAAATGGTGGGTAGCTTTGCGGAATTTGAGAGATCCATGATCAGAGAGCGTACTAAAGCAGGACTAGCAGCAGCCCGCCAGCAAGGTCGGATTGGGGGACGCCGCCCGAAACTCACGCGACAGCAGCAGGAAGCCATCCTAGAAATGGTCAGCCGGGATGAGAAGAGTGGTTCTGAAGCAGCCCGACTGTTCAACGTGCATCCGTCTACTATCAGTCGCTTAGTGGCAAGACATCGGTTTTCAGAAGTTCTATGAGCGTAAAGTTGGAAGACTGCCAAACAGCTCTAGGGAAAGGATGCTGATCACCTTTTAAGGAATAACGAGACTGTACAATAGAGGTTTCTATGTGATTGCTTAACACAATAGAGTATTGATGAATAACGCAGTAAATCCAGCACTTCAGCAGAAAGTTAGAATCTGGAAAGATAGGCTTACCGATTTAAGCAAACGCAACCATTTACTCTACTTTAAACCAGTTAAGCCTCCTACTATTGAAATCTCCCCAGAATCAATAGAAATTGTATTCGAAGCTTTTACAGGAGAAGAGCCTAGATCATTACCTATTGATGAATTAAAAACTAGGCAGGTAGGGGTTGAACGAAAAAAGTCCCTCAAAAAGCTTCGAAAAGAAACTAATTCTTCTTTAAAAGAAAAGGGAATTAGTAGCCTTTTCATAACATTTGGCACTTTAACGTGGAATATTGCAGAAAAGTCTAAGGAATTAATCACTTCTCCTATCTTTCTAATACCAGTTGAACTACGAAAAACTCCTAGAAAAGAGGAGTACATCCTCTGCTCGGCTGGAGAAGAGTTCTCCCTAAACCCAGTCTTAGTTCAAAAATTAAGCTCTGACTATGGAATCGCCTTAGCTGAAAGCGAGCTAGATCAGAGTCCCGGCTATAAGGCACTTTTAAATAGGGTCTGTCAAGTTTTTGCTGACTGCCCTAATTGGAAGGTAGAAAATACTGCATACATTAGTTTGTTTCAAATGCCTAAGGCTGCAATGATTCAAGATATCAATCATCTTGAAAACAATGAGGAAATAGTCAGGCAACATCCAATTCTTCACGCATTAGCAGGCAACTGGACAGCGTATGAGTCAGCAGTTCCTAAAACAATCAATGCTAGGGAACTAGACGAGCGAACCGACCCTGAATTAGTCTTTCAATTACTTGAAGCCGATTCTAGCCAACAGGAAGTCATTGAAGCAGCTAAGGTAGGAGCTAGCTTTGTAGTGCAGGGACCACCGGGTACAGGAAAGAGCCAAACCATCGTCAATCTGATAGCTGAATTGATGGGTGCGGGAAAGCGTATTTTGTTAGTTTCGGAAAAAGAAACTGCTTTAGAAGTTGTATTTAACAGATTTAAAGACTGTGGTCTTGGAGATACCTGCTTAAATCTTCATCATAGGGCTACAACTAATAAAAAAACTTTTTACGAGCAATTAAGCAGAGTTGCAAATCAGCTTTCACAACGGCCTACATTAAGAACACAAGGTTCATTCTTCGAGAAACTTTACCGCTGTCGTCAACTTCTTCATGAGCACTCACTACGTTTACATCAGAAGCATCAACCCTTAAATCAATCAGCCTTTGAACTATACGGAGCATTACTTAATCTAGAACGAGCTAAGATTCCGAGTATTGAGTTTAACATTTCTAATATTAAAGAATGGTCTACTGTTCAGCTACTGGATGCGAAGGAGCTGCTACGTAATCTTAGTATTTTTTCGCAATTTTTCTTTGAAAATCAAATAACTGTATGGGCAAGAAGCCAGCTAAAAGAATTTTCTTTTGAAATGCGGTCAAAATTTCTTGTAAGCATTGATGATTTAAGTCAAGCAATTCAAGTAGCTGAAAGTGCTAAAGTTAGGCTGAAAGAGATATTAGGAGGAGAAATTGCAAATACATTATCAGGTCTAAAGACTATACATTCAGCTACAGATCATATAGCTGCCGTCCCTTCTCTAGTTCCAGAAGGGTGGTTTCAAGGAATGGATGTCAATAGCTTACATGGGATATTTTGTGATCTCCAATGGAACATTGAAAGTCTTCGGAATAACCCCTTAAGAAATAAATACAGTAGTACACTCCTTGACCTAGATCTAACAATACTTCTAGAACGGTATCTGAAGCATAGGGGAATCTTTCGTGTTTTACGTTGTACTTATTGGCACGATCGTAAAGAGATACTAAGTTGTCGAAAAGTACGAGGTCGAGTATCTGACCGAGATTTAGTATCAGATCTTAAGACAGCACTAGATCTTCAAAAACTTCGTAATACATTAAGAGATTCTAATCACCCGGCTCGTGTTGCTTTTAAATCATTTTTCAGCACAGATGAACCGGACTTGAACAGTATCCAAAAATCATTGAGCTGGTTGATAAATCTACAAAAATATGAGTTTAACTTTGAGAAATTAGTAGTAGCCATTTCTTCACCTAAGCACCGTCAGGAATTAGAAGAACTACGGGAGAAACTGAAAACTTCTCAGCAAGAAATTGAGGTAGGTTTCAATTTCTTGCTAAATTACTTTCCACAGGAATTTGTTGAATCTTTAAAGATCAAATCTTTGGAGGAGTTGCAAGAATTTCTCAATGCTGCGAGAGACGAAGTTGAGATATTTGAGGATTGGTTAGCTTACCAAAGGCTAATCGAACGAATGGAAGCTTTAGGTGCTGGACCATTCCTATCAAAGCTGCGGGAATCTAAGATTCCACCAAACCTTTGGTATCCGATTTTAGAGAGAGGTGTTTATAAGAACTGGCTGCAATACATACACAGCAATAGCCCTAAGCTGAGAAACTTTTACTCACATCTTCATGAGCAAGTAGTGCAGGAATTTTCTGAGCTTGATTGTCAGCAGTACGAAATCGCAAGAGAACGCCTTCAGCAACTCCACTCTGAGCGCTGGCAAGAGTGGTCTAAACAGCCAATGGCTAGGCAGCAAATACAGGTGCTTCAGAAACAGAGTGGAAGAATAAAGAAGAAGGAAATCCGAGAACTCATCGTAAATGCTCCCGAGCTTGTTACTACCCTTATACCCTGCTGGCTCATGAGTCCACTTGCAGTGAGCCAATATATCGACCCAGAAGCGGTTCACTTCGATGTGGTTATCTTTGATGAAGCATCCCAAATTCGTACAGAAGAGGCAATTTCCTCCATTATGAGAGCCAAGCAGGTAATTGTTGTTGGTGACAACAAGCAACTTCCGCCAACTTCGTTTTTTGCAGGCACTAACTCTGAGGAAGATGACGATGAGGAAGAGGATATCTACGAGAGCTTGCTTGACGAGTGCTGGACTTTCATGAAACACCACACTTTGACATGGCACTACCGAAGTCAGGACGAGAGCCTAATTGCCTTCTCCAACCAAAAATTTTATGATTCACAGCTCATTTCATTTCCCAACCCAGTGAAAGATCCCAATCGAGGTGTTCATTTCCATTACGTTGAGAGAGGCATTTACGACCGTGGAGGGCGGCGAGACAACATACTAGAAGCAGAAGAAGTGGCACGGCTGATTCTAGAGCATTTTCAGGAAAATCCTCACCAGTCCTTGGGTATTATTGCGTTCAGTCAAGCCCAAGCCAACGCCATTGAAGAGCAACTCGATCAACTCACTGCTTCTAATCCGAACTTGGCAGAATTTTGTCAGGACGACTCACCTAATTTCTTCCTTAAGCCCTTAGAACGAGTTCAGGGTGATGAGCGAGACGTGATTATCCTCAGCTTCGGATATGGATTTGATAGCCAGAATGAGCTAATCCACAATTTTGGTCCTCTCAGCCGACAGGGAGGAGAACGGCGGCTGAATGTAGCAATAACCCGTGCCAAGTGCAAGCTCGTGTTAGTTGCCTCAATTCAGGCAGACAATTTAGACCTCAGCCGGACTAACAGTAGAGGTGTAGCTTTGCTAAAGGAATACATTACTTA